>JBMFNL010000145.1:0-1671 GCA_049970175.1 Chloroflexia bacterium | reverse complement strand
TCGGTGCGCCTCTGGGCCTCGGCCAAAGTCTGGAGCGCGGCCTCCAGGCGGTCGAAATCGGAGCGCAGCACCCGGATCTCCCGCATCCGATCGTCCACCAGGGCAACCACGGCCCGGTAGAGTTCCTCGGTCATGCCGTATAACGGCCTTGGCTCAACCATTGCGACCTCCATCTCGTCTCCTTTCCCCAAACGATTTACCCAAATTTTACCATAGATCGAACACCCTTGTCAATTTTCAATTTTGGCCGTCCGCCGCTGCCGCAAGGCCTCGAAGAGCAGGATGCCGGTGGCTACGGCCACGTTCAGCGACTCCGCCGCCCCGGCCATCGGGATGGAAACGACCTCTGTAGCCAGTGCACGGGCCTCTGCGCCGGCCCCTTCCGCTTCTCCGCCGACGATCAGGGCGGTGGGAAGGCAAAAGTCCACCTGGTCGTAGGGCCGGCCGGCGCGGGCTTCGGCCAGCAGAACCTGCCGCCCCCGCACCTCGGCGGCGATCTCTGCCCAGGAAGTCACCCGCAGGGCCAGGCGGAAGTGAGCCCCCATCCCGGCCCGCACCACCTTGGGGCTGAAGGGGTCCACGCTGCCGGGAGAAAGGTAAACGGCCCGCACGCCGGCCGCTTCGGCCGTGCGCAGGATGGTTCCGCAGTTGCCCGGATCGCGCAGGCGGTCCAGGATGAGCAGGAGCCCCTCTTCTCGGGGAAGCCGCTCCGGAAAGGGCACGGCCGCCACGACCCCCTGGGGCGTGACCGTGTCGGATACGCTGCGGAGGACCTGGGGGGTGGTGGAGAAGGCCTCCCGGCAGGCGGCCAAGCGTTCCAGGAGGGCCGCCCCTCGGGGCAGGGCCTGCAATTGTTCGGGCACATACAGCGCCAAGCGGAGGGGCAGGCCGGATGCCAGCGCTTCCTCGACCAGCCGCACCCCTTCAATGAGAAAGGCCCGTTGCCGATAGCGTATGCTGCGACGGTGGAGTGCGCGCAGTTCCTTGACCCGGGGGTTTTCCAGACTGCTGATGTGTGGGGACATGCCTCGCCTCCTGACCATCCGGAACACACGGCCGGCCTCTCGAAAGGGCAGGGGTCGCGCTACCGGGGTCGCCCGACCGCTCCAAAGAGGTAAACGGCAGCGTACACACCCTGTACCGCCCTCCGGCCTGGATGTCGGCGCCGGCCTGCAGCCCGGCGGCTGACCGGTCTTCTACTCCTCCCTGAGCCCCGGGCCCCATCCCCTTACTTGTCCAGCATCCGCGCCATATCGTAGAGCCGCATATCCAGCGTCTTGCGCTGGCCGGCCACCTCTTCCAGGGAGACGCTCACCGCTTCTCCGTGCGCAAGCCCCACCATCACGCCCCGCTCGCCGGCCAGGAGTTTTTCCACCGCCGCCACTCCCAGCCGCGTGGCCAGAATCCGGTCAAAGGCACTGGGGGAACCGCCGCGCTGCACATGGCCCAGAATCGTCACCCGGGTCTCGAAGCCGGTTTCCTCCCGGTGCTGGTCCAGGTAGACCTTGATCTCCTCGGCGCGGTGGCTGGTGCCCTCGGCCACGACGATGAGGCAATGGGACTTGCCCTTGATGTAGGCGTTTTGCAGGCCGCGCAGGACCTCCTCCAGGGTAAAGGGTACCTCCGGCAGGAGCACCATCTCCGCCCCGCCGGCGATCCCGCCCATCAAAG
>JBMFNL010000144.1:0-1729 GCA_049970175.1 Chloroflexia bacterium | reverse complement strand
CAGGTGCTGCCGGAATGGCATAGGGATCGTCCGGTCCCTCTTCAAACTCGTAATGTCCTGTCAGGTCCGTGAAGCGCAACGGGTTGTACTACAGTTCATATGAGCCCACGCTGGCTTCGCAGTGACTATAGGATTTTGTAGCTGCTGCTAACCCCTTCCCTATGTCCCCAACCGACTCTATCAAAGCGTCGTCGAAACAAGGTCATCGACACATTACGCTACATACATACTCATAATCGTGCGCTTCGCAGATTCGCCCCCAGTCATAAACCTTCCAGCCCTTTTCCGTCTTTACAATACGTATGTCCCTAATCTCAAGGCAGTAAAGAGCTTCTTCCTTGGGACACTGATATGATCCACTATACAACCACTCGTCCTCAGTAATTTGCAAACCCACGGAACCGCCTGCCGGCAACAGTTCCCAACCCCAATTTAGGGGGCACCAGAATGGTTGCCGACCCACCATTTCGCTCTCCAACTTACCCCATTGTTCTGCCACAGTGACTGCCTTGGCTCGCTCAATATCGGCAGTGACAAAGGCCTGCACCAATTCATCGGCAACATTTCCGGGGATGAAGTTTTCGATATACCAACCTTGCATCCAGGAGCAACTCATCAAAAACACCAGTCCGAGACATAAGACACTAGCAATCTTAATAATCTGAGAACTGTCGCCATAACATCGGTAAAAGGTATTGTGCCCTGCTGCAAGGATGGCCGACCGGGTCGCTTGGTTACTGCGACGATGCCGAAAGGCAAGGACCGACACGAGCCGAACAACCGAGCACAGGAAGGACATCCGTTGCTTGGCCATTTTCCCCTCTGCAAACCTCGATCCTGCCAACATCTCCAGCACAACACGCAAATACTTCACCTTGGCTTCAGGGCATTGATGTCCCTGCTATTCGGCGGTGATGAACCCCAGCAGGGAGCACACCCAACATACGCAGGCCACCAAGTATTGGACCCCATAGGAACAGGTGCGATGGCAATTGCATCGGGCCAGGGAACATTTACCCAACTATTTCCTCCCACGGGCACTTTGGGGGTCATTTCAGAGTTTTTCACACTTCGTGCCGGTGTCTGATTTGTTCCTTCAATACCCCCAAGGTGGTTCCAAAAAACGGCATCAGGAGAAACCCCTGTAGTTGCTGCATAGAAACCGACGTAGTGGGAAGGGAGGTCTTCAATGGCGAAGGATGTATCATCCCCAATAGGGCCCGGAAATGAGCCTTCCCAAGCCTCGAACCGTATGCTCCAATCTTCATATATCCCCAGGGCAATTCCTACCGCCTGTTCCGGCGCGGCTTCGTCTGAAATTATGTACTCCCCCCAGAAAGCACTGGTAAATGGTCCCATATGGATGATCTGTCCGACCGGGACCATCCCTCCGCCTTCGGCAATCGCTGTCCTGACCTTTTTAATGATTTCTCCCGGCCTGCCAGTATTGAGATGGTAAGTGTCAAAGCATCCATGCTGTTCAGTGCACAGGTAACGCCCAGATGGGCGTTTGGGGATGCTCTGGAGATAAGCGTCATCTGAAGTGGCTCCCCCTGCCTGGACATGGCCGGATGGATCGTTATATCGCAAAGGATTGTTCAGAACATAACTAAACCTGTTGAGTTGCTGCGGATCGCTTGGCTTCGGCATCACCGTGTCCGGCTGCGCGAACCTCCCCAGCGCCGGGTCATACCAGCGGGCGTTGTAGAAGTACAGCCCGATCCCCGCC
>JBMFNL010000143.1:0-1772 GCA_049970175.1 Chloroflexia bacterium | reverse complement strand
AGCGGGAAGAAGCCGGCGTCAATCTCCAGTTGCCGGGCCACGGCCTGGTGGATGGCGTTGGTCAGCACCCCGCGCACGTCCCTGATCTCGTGGTAATAGAGCGCGTATTTGCCGGGCGGGCTGGCGGGCGCAAAGGCCGGCCCCAGATCCGCCAGATACCCGCGCAGCGAATCGGCGGCTTCGGAGGGCGTCTGCACCGAGGCCATGGCGTCGGCGATGCGCACGAGGAGCCATAGCCGTTCGGCCCGGGAATCGTCGCTCAGGAGCAGGTCGCCGTGCCTGGTGCTGCGCTTGTGGACGTTGGCCGCGCGTAAAAGGTGGTCATCCGGCGGGCCGGCGAAACGCTCCAAACCCAAGCCCTGGTACTCTTGATGCAGCCGTTCCAGGGGGATGCTAAAATCCGTAGAATCCAGGCGCTCCCCGTCCCGGTCTTTGTGAACCTCGTGGACGGTATAGGCGGCGATGGCTTTGCGCAGCGCGGCCTTGTCCAGCCACGCCAGAGACACATCCAGCGCCGCCAGGACGCGAATCAGGCGCGACAGACCGAACACACCGTTCACGATGTGGGTGAAATGGGATTGCTCCGGAAGATGGGGATACTCCGGCCCGCCCTTGACCAGGATGAGGTGATAGTCATGACGCAGCAGGGCCGGGACAACCTGTTCCAGGTACTCCTGCAGAACGGTTCCGATCGCTTCCAAATCCATACCTGCCTCCCGAGCCGGTATTCCATCTTGCCCGGCCGTTGCCCGGTCTACTCGGTCCCCTCGATCAGCAGACAACAGGTCTCCAGGACGAAAGCCGCCCCTTCCAGAGCCTCGGCGGCATCGTGCTCCTCATAGAGCATCTCCGGTGGCAGCCCGCTCTCCTCATCACCGTAGAAACTTCGTTCTCGCTCGGCTCCCAGGGCTCTGGAGATCGAAGCCAGACGCGGAATCTGCCGGGCAAACCCGGCCGGGAAACGGCCGCGATACCGGCGCAGGAACACTCCTGCGTCATGGACCCGGGGCACTTCCAGGCCGGCCCACAGCAACGCCCCCTTCAGGGCCAACTCCACCACTTCCTGGGAGCGTCGTATTGCCAGGTTCCATGCCCCTCGATCCTGAAATCGGCGGGCTTCCTCCAGGATCAGGCCGGCCCGGCCCAGAATCAGCCGCGCGGCCTCCTGATTGTTCACAGGACGATCACCTCCCCCGGCTGAAAATCCGGTTTCAGGTCCCAGTAGCACAGGCGACCCAGGGTCTTGCGCCGCGCCCCCAGTTCGCGCAACCGCTCTCGTACCCGGTCCAGGATCCCGGCGAAAAAGCCATCCCGGTCCCAAAGGATCTGGGCCTCTTCGGTCATATCCAGGTACAACAGATGTGTCCTTTCCGCCTCTTCCATCGTCTTGATCACCTCAACAAAATCGGTGTAAACTCCCTGGTCCCACAGGCGCTCCAGAACCTCCTGCAGCCTCTCGCGAACCGGCTCCAACACTTCCCGCCGCCGAAAGATGCCGGTGGGGAGTTCCCGACAGATGACCAGGAGGTCAATGTCGGAATCGGGACGGACTTGGCCTCGGGCCACCGAACCGAAGAGCACCACCGAGATCAGGTTGTCCCCCACCACATCCTGCGCGACCTGGGCGTAGCGCTCGGCTACCTGTTGCAGCGTTCTTCCGAGATCGTTCCTTACGGTGTCCATTGTCGCTCTCCTGCTCGCCGGCGGCCCTTTCTCCCCGATGTACCCTATTATACCATATCGTTTTCCCCCGCGCGACCCGTATTTGCCGC
>JBMFNL010000142.1:0-1778 GCA_049970175.1 Chloroflexia bacterium | reverse complement strand
CACTTTGAGATTAGAACTGCCGCAGGGTTCGATGAGGAGAGGGGCAGATATACCCCTGGTGTCTACCAAAATGATACGATCCCTGCTATGGAAGTCTACTTTACATCCCCTGCTAATCTCATACCTGGTATAGCGAGCGCTTATCCGGTTGACCGGACTACGGCATCGGGTTTCGTAGCCCCTAGAGTGAGAGAATACTATAATAGGAATAGAGGTCTCCTTCCATAAGAGATTGATGGCAGGAGGAGAGTTATGGTGTCTTCCTTTTACCAAACCGCTAAACTGCGGCTTCTTTTCGTTGTGCTGATGGCCTTGACCCTTATGGCCTGCGGTAAGCAAGGGAGTCCCCTTCCGACTGTGGCTACACCAACGGATTCTTTCAACCTTCCCGTATCCCCTTGGGGCTCGCCGATCAAGCCCCCTGTTCCAACTGTTCCCCTGGCATCTACAGTACCAGAAGGGACGCCGACCTGGGAGCCGATAGCTTGGGTTGGGCCCCTCTTATATCCAATCGACACAAGGCATCAACCAGAGGTTTTCATTCCTGTCTATGACTTGGGAGCAGGGAAAATCCATCGGCTTACTGTGCACGAACCTGTGGCTCGGGTTCTGGATTGGTCTTCTGATGGCTGCTATGTGGCTTATGTGGCTGCTCATGAGCCTCGGCGAATACACATCGTCAATATATATACCTTGGAAGACATTCCCTTGCCAGCCTCGGCCGCGATGCTACGTTGGTCGCCTGATGGGGAATGGATTGCCTATGGTTACTATTTTAGCCCCCTAAGTGAGATGTACCTGATTCGGCCTGATGGCACAGGTAGCAGGCAACTCACCCATAACAATTTTCCGGACGTCTTACAAGGATGGTCCATAGATGGCAAGAAGGTGCTTTACTGGTCCTACTACCCTAATCCAAAATTTGATATTGGAGAGATCCGAGAACTGAAGATATTCGATATGACTTCTTCCCAAGAATTGGTGGTTGTGCGGTTTCCGCTCCCTCTAAAGGATTGGTCGGAGCTAAGCATTACCAACCTCAGTACTATGAAGCAGATCCGGATAAAAATAGCCGATAAGCCCCAAAATGTCCGAGATATGGTTTTATTTTGGACGCCCGATTTCCAACATTTCGCTCTCTTTACTGCGGAAGACTTTGTTGCTGAGGCTTATGTTGGGGCAAAATTATATTGGGTAGATTTAGAGGAAGAGCAGGTCCAAACAATCAACACGACTGGCTTCGGCTTGAGTTACGATTTTGCCCAATCGCCGGACGGAACGCGTCTTGCCTTTAATGCGGTGTTGTTCGATGAAGAATCCGCCGAATATTATCGAACGTATCTGCTTGATATGACTATAGGGACGGTCAAATTGTTAAGCTCCAAAGTAGAACGTTTTTGGTATCCTGCTTGGGCTCCTGACGGCACGATGCTTTCATATATAGCATATGCAGATGCCCAAAGTCGAGCAATTCGGGCTATCTATAACTTGGTGACAAACGAGGTTACTCCCTTGCCAGAGGCCTTACAAGACTACGCGGGCCGTGGACCTTTATATTGGTCTCCCCGCATTTCATATCAGGTTGACACCTGTCAGGGGCGAGAATAAAGTGAACTGTGTAGTGAACCCCCAAAACTGGACAGTAGCGTTACGGGGCATGGGTGTAGCATAATGCTGTCCGACAGGAGGGTTCACGATGGGCAAACCACGACGAGTCTTCACTCCGGAGTTCCAGGTGGTCATGGATGTGCTGACCGGCCGAAAACGGGGACGGCCTG
>JBMFNL010000141.1:0-1804 GCA_049970175.1 Chloroflexia bacterium | reverse complement strand
GCCGATCCCGCAGGGCGAGCGGCCGGCGGCGTTGGGGACGATCTGGTATCCCTACCTTCCGTCGCCCGATGCCCGGCCGGTGCTCAAAGCCGTGCTGGTGGACGAGGAGGGGAGGCGGTGGGGAGAGGGGGAACGAACGATTGACCTAGGGCTTACTATCCCGCGCTATTTCGCCGGGCCGAGATTGCAAGACCTGCACCTTTCGCCGGACGGAACCTCCTTTATCGCCGATATTGGTGCAGAACAGGTCCAATCGTATTGGGTTGATCCTTCTTTAGGAGAAGTCAAATCGATTGTGCCCAATGTAAAAGAGGCCCGCTTCTTGGCGTGGGGGACTGGACATCGAATTCTCGCACTCGTTCTTGTAGGTCCCGGCGGACTCGATAAACAGGGAAGAAGCGTCTGGCTCGCGGATCTGAATACCCAGGAATACCGGGAAGTGCTCTTCCCTGTATCGGAATATGGGTTTCTCCTTTCCCATGCCTTTGCTTTCTCGCCCGACGGTTCGTGGATCGCCGACGCCGCTGTTTACGGACCAACCCCATCCCACGAGGGGTCCGACATCGAAATCGCACTGCAGCCCTCGGCAGGGGGAGAACGTGCTACGCTTGCTGTCTTCCACATACCCGAGGAAGCGGTTGTTCTAAGACTGACCTGGTCTCCCAACGGCCAGAACCTTGCTCTCTCTTTTCTCACCGAGATCCATGATGCTGATTCGCCGCCGTATTACAAAGGCCATCTGTGGCTCATAGACAAAGATAGTGGGGGACACACTGTCCTGGTACACGATTTGTACCTAACAATGGATTGGTCTCCCGACGGGCGGTACATCGCGTTCCTCAGGGAACGAGATCCCACACAAAGAAAATCGGCCATCGATCTCTGGTTGTTCGACTCGGCCACGTCCTCAGAGATCCAACTGACTGCCTACACTGACCGGCGCGTTACCTCTGCTGTGTGGTCACCGGACGGACACAGGCTGGCTTTTGCCGTAACGGTGGAAATTGGGGACTCGATCGAAGGCTACGACAAAATCGGGGACTATGGGGAGATCTGGATGACCTCCCTGGACGGCAAGGAGCAGTATCCGGTGGCCGGGCCCACCGCCCCCGATGCTCCGGTGGCCTGGCTGCCGGCAGCGAAAGGAGGGCAAAAGTGATCCGCCAGGGTGTTCCGTGGAATTTTCTCTGTATCTTCCTGCTCGCTGTAGTCTCTGTTACCTTACTGGCATCTTCTCAAGAGGTCCAGGCCGCCGGGGTCGCCCTGCAACCGCCGTTCAACAGCACTTACCGATTGACCTCCTTCTTTGACCACTACTATCCTAATGGAAACAGGACCAGTCCAGATAACGAGACCACTATCTACACGGGCGAGAAGACCCCTGATTGCCAACCTCACTGCTACCCCGGCCATGGAGGAATCGACTGGGCACTTCCAGGGGGAACAAGCGTCCTGGCGGCGGCTGACGGTGAGGTGATCTTTTCGGGTTGCAACCCGGCGGAAGGCTACGGACAAAAGATCATTATTGACCATCATAATGGTTACTACACTATGTATGCTCATCTAAGTCGCCGCGACGTCAATCAAGGCGATACTGTTGTCGCAGGTGAGCAAATCGCGTTAAGCGGGAACACGGGGAGAAACTGCCAGCCACAGTGGGCCGACCATCTTCACTTCACTGTATATCGCGGAGGTTACATTATCGCATACCATGAGACCGACCCCTTCGGTTGGCGGGGGAGCGGCCCTGACCCGCTGCGCGACTTTGGCATCCGGCACACCGCCGAATGCCTCTGGCGCGGCC
>JBMFNL010000140.1:0-1895 GCA_049970175.1 Chloroflexia bacterium | reverse complement strand
AGCCGGTGGCCTGGAGGCCCTCGGCCAGGCAGGGGTAGGAAGAGTCGTTCGTGATAGGGGAGCCGAGTTTGCGGGCCTCGGTGACCCACCGGTTGCGGATTTTGACGTTATCCAGCGGAAAGGGGCCGTGGACGGCGCCGTTCTGGTCGCGGTAGCCCATGGGGAAGGGGTCGCTTCCGGCCCAATGGGTGGAGCCGGCATAAGGGTCGGTTGGATTTCCGTTGACCTCAAATTGGAAGTGCAAGTGGGCGGCCGGGGGGTTACAGTAGTGGTTAGCATCAGGGCCGGTGGTTCCGGTCGTATCGGCATTGGCAATCCTCTGTCCAGGCGAAACATAATCGCCCACTCCGACGGCGAAACTGTGATGCTGTAGGTGAAAGTACCTGGTCACGTATCCTCCCGCAAGGTGGTCAATGTAAACGTAGTTGCCGGGATCGAATGGTGGTGGAACAACACACCAATTATCGGGGTGGTCATCATGGGTTACGGTAACCTGACCGTATTTTGCCGCCGAGATCGGTACTCCATTGTCCGCCCGATAGTCGGTGCCGCTGTGGCCGCCACCGAAAGCCTGGGTCACTCGCGAGCGGCGGGCAAAGGGCAGAACCAGGTCGGCTCCCGCAAGCGGGGACCGCGCCTGAACACGCCCCAGTACCCCAAGGGGAACCAACAGCAAGGTGACAAGAGCCAGGGAGAAAACGACTCGTTTCCTGCGCATTGGGGGGCCCCCTTTCAGTGGCTCCAGACAGGGTTGCTGCCGGTCTCGGCGATCATCTCGCTTGCCAGGGTACGCAGGTCGAGACGAACCAGTTTTCCTCCTGGCTCGACCAACACCAGCTGGGTCCCATCTGGCGACCAGGAGTAGGGGGGATACGGGCAGCAAGGCCAGACGGTCTCGGCGATCTTGTCCATATGCCCCTCGAAATCCAGCAGCCAGACCTCGCCACCGACATTCATCACGACCTGGTCGGCTACCGGTGACCTGATGACGGCCAGGGCAGCAAGGAGAGGTACTGTGTCCAGGTGCCGCAAGTTGCTGCCGTCGCTGTCCATGACGTACCAGAACTGGCGATTCGGGTTTCGCTCGGAGTGGAAAAGGATTTTCGTTCCATCCACAGACCAGACGGGGAAATAGTTCGTTATGGGGGATGGATCATCGTTTGTATTGGTCAGGTTGGTGATCGCTCCATCTTGAAGGTTCCAGACACCGATATCCACAGCCTCGGAGAATTCACCAGGTTGCCAACTAGGTGGTAGAAGCAGGATGGCCAATTTGGTGCCGTCCGGAGACCAGGCAGTTCCTTGAAGACCCGCCGATACGCCCTCCAGTTGGCCAGGCGTATTTTTCTCCAGGTTTACGACATATACCCGACCCTCTAGAGTGACATAGGCAAAGGACAAATCGACCGGAGACCATGTGGCGAAGGTGATGGACTGTCCCTGCGTGATTTGTCGTGCAGATGAGCCATCCGCAGAGAGGATCCACAGATCGAGCCATGTGTAACCGCTAGAGCTCAGCCCCAGGAGAAGCAGGCTGTTGTCCCAGGACCAACCAAATATCGTGCCGACGTTGCCGGATACCGTCACCTGGGCCTGAGCGCTGCCGTCCGGCCGCACCAGCCAGAGGTCGCCATCCCTGAGGAAGGCGATCCGCTCCCCGGTTCCCCACTCCGCAGCCAGGGGCTGCACCTGGAGGATGGGGACGGGCAGGGTCGTGGGTGTTGGGGTGGGTTCCGGGGTTGCCGTCGGTTCGGGGGTCCATCCCTGGGGCGGGGGATAAGCCTCCCGCGTTGGGTAGGAGACCTCCGTCGGCATCGGGGAGGCCTCGGCCGTGGGCGGGGAGGCCGCCGTCGGAGGGGCCTGGCCGGCCGGCGGGGAGGCAAAGTAGGACGTGC
>JBMFNL010000139.1:0-1910 GCA_049970175.1 Chloroflexia bacterium | reverse complement strand
TGATCCAGAAGTGGAACGGCCGGGATCACTTTGTCATCGGCAGCCGCGACCACACTGAGGCGGAGGACTGGTACTATGCCGTTACCGCCTACAACGGATGGAGCAACTGTAACCACCCGAATCGGTCCTACCGCAATGATTATTGTCCCGAAGGCAAGAAGGAGCCTTATATCCGCACCCGTGCCCCCTGGGGTGAAGGAGACGGCCCGCGTTGGCCCTACCAGGAGACGGCCTGGGGGTGGATGGCCCACCCAGGGAGGGCCACCGGTGTGGGTGGAGAGACCCACCGGCTGTGGCGGCCGACGCGGGTGGCCTGGGTGCCGCGGGGCATCTGGGGGTCGCCGGAAGCAGACCAACCCTGGGAACCCCAGCCGTATACCACCAAACCGGTCTTTTCCTTGCTTCGAGACATCGAAGTGGTCAACGGCGAAAGCCCTGCCGTCATCGTATTGCGCAACACCCGGTCGGACCTGACCCTGGCGGCGGACATCGCCTTCTACAACGACAACCATTCGTTCAGAAAGTGGTGGCTGGACTATTTCCCTGGTGACGGCCTCTATGAGGATTACTTCTATTATATCCGAATTGCCCCTAACACAACAATCACGCTCCCCGTAAGCTATGTCTTCACAGACACCTTCTCCGGCCACGCCCGCATCAGTGCCAACGAAGGGGTAGAGGTATCCCTGTACTATCCCCCCTCGCCGCCACCGTACCCCAACGTGCTCGTCCTGCCCGTCATCTTCAAGGGCTATACCCACTACGGGGCTAACTGCTACGACACCATCACCAACGGCGGCTTTGAGACGTTCGATTTCGGCAAGCCCGCCGCCTGGGCCGTCTCCTCAGACGACAATTACCCCCTGGCCGACGGCACCTGGTTCTACGAGGGCCACTACGGGGCCTACCTCGGCGGCTATGACGACCTCGATGGGCACGGCGACGTGGACGATAGCCTGAAGCAAGAGATTACCATCCCGGCCGATGCCCGGACGGCCGACCTGGTCTTCTGGTGGTACATGCAGAGCGAGGAGGGAACCGCTACGCCAACGGATTGGTTTTTCGTGCGCCTGCGCACGGGCGATGGGAGTCTGGTAGCCGAGTGGTCAAAAACGAACCTGAGCCCCAGGGATGTATGGCAGGAGGAGACGATCTCGCTTTTGGACTACCGGGGGCAGTCGCTCTACCTGACCTTCGAGACGGACAACGATCACGAAAGGCCGACGCGCTGGTTTGTGGACGAGGTAAGGCTGTGGGTCTGTGAACCATAATGTGAGTCTGGGGTGTCGGACCGCCTTTTGCGGCGAGTGTTCCGGACAATCGCGAGGGGGCAGGTTTTGGCAGTCTAACCTGCGCTTCCAGCCGACCGCCCTTCGGGCGGCGGCTGAAGCGCGAGCCGTTGGGCGCACAACAACAAAAGGAGAGAAGGCAATGTCAAGTCAATACCCAGTATGTCCCAATTGCAAGCAAATGGATATGGTGAGACAAGCCTCGCAGGCCAATGTATCAATGCCATTGAAGCCTTCAGATACCATAGTCAAGATCGTTAAGGTATGGCGATGGGTGTTTGGCGGCCTCTTTGGTTTTTTCTTGTTGATATTAGTAGGTGCTTTCTTGCTTGCTGGATGTAGTATGCTATTGGGAAGCGCATATGATGAGACTCGCTTCATATCCTTGCTGAGTGGTACTATGTTGGTACCTGTGTTGTGTGTATCACCAGTAGCATTGGTTGTAGCAGGAACAATAATGGTTTTGCTTCCTTGGCTGGTTGGAAAATATGTCAATCAAAACTATCAGAAACGTTTTGACCAGTGGCGTCGGGCTATGGATAAATACCAAAAACTGTGGTTTTGTTCTCGGTGCGCAGGTGTATGGTTAGAAGGTCAAAACCGCATTGTTCCAATAGAACA
>JBMFNL010000138.1:0-2022 GCA_049970175.1 Chloroflexia bacterium | reverse complement strand
GGAGGATGGAGCCGGCACGCCCGCCGGAGAGCACCCTCAATATCCCCGCCCCCCGCGCGGGAGTAACGGTGGGCATCCGGGCCGCCCTTCCGGCCTCCGCCGTCCCTTCCTCGAAGGAGGCCTGGACACGGTACTCTCCCTTCCCCAGGGAGTCATCACGTTCGAAGCTCAGGCGGGGACGGGTGGGAAAATGGTATTCCCTCCGGTTGGCGTAATCGATGACCAGCCCCTCAATCTCCTTTCCCAGGGTCTCCAGGACCCCCTCCAGGTGCGCGTAGTCGTCGGGGCCCAGGTACACCTGGAAGCGATTGGGAGCCAGGACCTCGTTCACTCCCAACACCCTCTCGGCGTCCATCTCCCGCAGGATACGGCGCGCTATCTCCAAGGGATGCACGCGGTCCCTGAAGACCCTGGCGAACGGCTCCTCGAAAGCCTTTTCCAGCCTCTGTTCGAAGCGCCTCAAAAGCCCCATTATTCCCTATCCTCCAGAAGGTCCTCCACCTCCGCGGCGCGCAGGGGGAACCTGACCGTCTCCACCCCCGCCAGGGCCAGGGAGAGACAGGCCAAAAGGGCGGCCCGCCAGAAACCACCTCCGAAGAGGTAGAGGAACATGCCCAGGACCGAGGACATTCCCGCGCCCACTCCCAGCAGCCCGAAGACCCCCTCGGCGTAGGTCCAGGCCTTCTCGCTTTGACCCATATGTGGAAAAATATTCCATAAGCGTCGGTAGAGGTAGAGCGAAAAAAAGGCCCAGGCGGCCAGTCCCGCCGCGGCGAGCGCCGCCGCGGCCGGAACCCGCTTCCAGCGGGCCTATGCGATCACCAGCACCCAGGAACTCAGGGCGTTGGCGGCGGCAACTACCGCCGACGGCGGCTTCCTCCTCGCGGGGATCGCCGGGGACCCGTACTACACCTCGGACTTCTATGTGATGAAAATAGACGCCGCCGGGAATGTGCGGTGGAACCGCACCTACAACGTCCTGCAGAAAGACGGCGGTGGTCTTCCTCCCGAAGGGGGCCGCGCCCTTGACCTGGTCCCTACCCCGGACGGCGGCTTTCTGCTGGCCGGCAGCACGTGTTGCTACGAGGGCAAGGCAGTTGCTGAGGTGCTCAAGATCAACGGGTCCGGCGACGTCCTGTGGAGCAAGACCTATCGCTCCCTCTCGGTAAGCATCAGCATCCGTCGCGCCGTGGCCACATCCGATGGCGACTTTCTTCTGATCGGGCACAGCGGCCCGGACGCAACTTCCCACAACATGTTCGCAGCCAAGATCGGCCCGGACGGTACGCTCCGGTGGAGCCGCATATACGACGTCATCGGCAACGCCCTCGACCTTGTCCGCGACGCGGCGCCGACGCCGGATGGCGGAGCGCTGCTGGTCGGACAATTGTTTCAAACCGGCGCGGCCCTGGCCTTCACGATCGACGGCAATGGGAACGTGGGTTGGGCGCGGGGGTATGGTCAGGGCTTTTACATTAATTGGGAAGCCAACACGGTTGTTCGGCTGCCTGGCGGCGACTTCGTGCTCGCCGGGTTCGCTGAGGACACCCAGGGACTGGGACGGGGTGGCCCGTGGGTGATGCGCACCGACAGCAGCGGCAACGTGTCGTGGGCCGAGTGGGGGCCCCCCTTCTACGCGGGGGCAAGGCGTATCGTTCTCCTGAGCGACGGCACCTGTTGCTGGCGGGCACCGCCTGGGTCACAGACTTCCGGGATATGGCAGCCGCGAAGATGACGCCCGCCGGGGAGGTCCTTTGGAAGCGCCGCTACGGAAGGGCATACGATGATGGCGCTGATACAGCCGCAGCCGCCCCCGACGACGGCTTCTTGCTGGCGGGCTGGTTCAACGACCCTGCGGTCAACTTGAAGCAGGATCTTTACACGGTCCGGGCCGACGCGACCGGAAGCAGCGGGTGTCTGGAGCAGGACCTTCCCACCGGGGTCACTCCCATCGATCGCAACACTTTGGTCATCGGCACGCCCGCCGTCCAGGCGACGGATGTAGCCCTGGTGTTGGAAACG
>JBMFNL010000137.1:0-2108 GCA_049970175.1 Chloroflexia bacterium | reverse complement strand
CGGGGATCGGGCTGTACTTCTACAACGCCCGCTGGTATGACCCGGCGCTGGGGCGGTTTGCGCAGCCGGACACGGTGGTGCCGGGGGCAGGGAATCCCCAGAACCTGAACCCGTTCAGTTATGTTCTCAACAATCCGCTCAAGCACGTGGACCCATCCGGTCAATGTATACCCGGAGAAAACTGTCCTGGGGATATGGGTGATGTGTCCGTGCCGCCGGCCCATTATGCTTTGACCAAGGACTATACCAAGCACAGCCTATTCCAAGGCGACAACACCCGGGATTGTGGTCCTACTGCAGTAGCGATGGGGATCAACCTGGCCCTGGACGTGTATGGGATAGACAGGAAAAGCCTTACCCAGCAAGAGGTGCTGAACTTCATGAACCAATGGTGGACGGATGAGATTACTGGAGTGCCACTTCCGATTGCAAAGTATCGTTTATTTGTTGGTGGACCTACACTCCCAGGGGGAGTGCGGGATGCTATCAATGATCTGGCAAAAAAGAACGATCTACCTATCCATGCCGAAGTGAAGCACGGCGGCACCTTGAAGGACTTGATAAACGACCTGCAGCAGGGGCGTCCCACTTTAGTTCTCGTCATGTGGGGGGCAACCAGCGGGCACTGGTTGATTCCGGTAGAGTACGATGAGGCCACGGACATGTGGACCTTCCTCGATCCAGGTAGCAAAAAAGGGGTATCTCAGATGTCAACCCGAGACTTTCTGCTGGTTTGGAGCAGGAAAACCGGCGTTGGATCACTCTGTTTTTCCAACGCGATGGTGACAATCGTGGAGGGGCCACCCCCAGAATGAAGATTGGAGTTAGCCGCTCGGCGGTGAAAGGCCCAGTACGGAGGAACAAGAGGAAGTGACCACGAGATTGAGGGTGCTTGGTATTTTCCTGGTCGGTTTGTTCCTGGCCGGATGCGAGTGGACAGGGGATATCATGATAAGAGCATCGGGGAGTTTCCCCCAGCGGGATATCGTTTTCCAAAGGGCTGCAACTGTGATCTATAAAGAGGGATGGCGCTCCTTGGGCTTTGTCAATGCCGACGGTTCAGGGTTGACCGTGTTGGAGTTTCGCGCCCTCGCCATCGGATGGGCGGTAGCATCCTATCCGGTCTGGTCCCCCGATGGTTCCACGATTGTCTTTCGGGCAGGTGGATTCAATCCCGAAGGGGGAGATTTGATGGTTGTCCAAGGGGAGAGGGTACGGCATTGCCCGGACGAAACCTTTGGCTGGGGGCGGGCCTTTTTCCTGAAGGGAAACAAGGAGGTATTGGCCGAGACTTGGACTGGTACCGGTAGTCGACCAAAGGTGATCAACCTGGAGAATTGCCAGGTTGTTCGGGTTTACTTGAATGATGTTGAAGGAACTTTTCTTGGGGACCCGGCCATGAGTCCGGATGGTCAACGGCTGGCGTTTGTGCGTTGGAGGAGAGAATTTCCTCCTGTCTCGCCGGATGTCATGGTGCTCGATGTGGTTACAAGTGACCAAATGCTTGTAGGGCAAGGTAGTTATCCTTCTTGGTCGCCTGATGGCCAGTGGCTGGCCTATGTGGAGGAAGTTTATGACGCGAGGGAGAGGAAATACATAGCCAAAGGAATCTACATAGTCGCTCGAGATGGGAGTCGGAAAAGGAAAGTGGCTTCCTGCCACTTTGCCAATTGTGATGATTGGATCGCCTGGCCGCCGGCGCCGTCCTGGTCGCCGGACGGGCAGTGGCTGGTCTACCACCGATGCATGGTGAGCCCGTGCACAGATGGTACAGAAGCAGTTCATTATTCCATTTTCAAGGTGAATGTGGAGACCGGGGAAGAGGTCAAGATTGTGGACGGAGGGCTGAACCCCTACTGGCGGTGGGGTGAGCCGTAGGAGGGGACGGGAGACCCTACCGTGGATCGTTCTCGGAAGGCGGTAAGGGCGTTGCCGAACTTCGGCTCGGCCGGGGGTCTCGCCCTCCGGAGATAAGGTTTCGACGGGCTCAACCTAAAGGTTTCGACAGGCTCAACCTAAAGGACGGATGCCCACCGAGGCCGGCCGTGGCACAGGGACACTTTGCAGCCGGCGGTAGCGCTTTTCTGCGGGGGGCTCCGGGGGGCGTG
>JBMFNL010000136.1:0-2132 GCA_049970175.1 Chloroflexia bacterium | reverse complement strand
ACCCCGCCGACCCGCAGAGCCTGAACCGGTATGCCTATGTGCACAACAACCCGCTACGCTACACCGACCCGACGGGACACTGCGTTCCAGGGGTGAATTGCCCTATTCCAGACACCCCCTTGTCCCGCCAGGCTGAGCGTAGCGTGAGTTACGTCTCCCCTGTCCGGGGTGTTCCTTATCGCTCTGGCTATGGGTATGGGGATTGGTCTAGATTCACGCAGGACTGGCATTGGGCCGAGGACATCCGAAACTTAAATGGCTCGCGCGATAATCCAACTTCCTATGGAGGACAAGGACGTGAAGTGTTCGCCATAGAAGATGGTACGGTTACGGCGATCACGCGGGGTGGAGCAGTACCACCGCTGGGGAATAACCCGGAAGACTATACTATCCTTGCAAGTTTCGCGGGTGGTATAGATGTCGAATATAGGCATACAATGCCACTGCTCATCGACCCGGAAGGGCCACCGGACGATCCACTAAATTGGGCCGTTCGTCCGGGAGACCCAGTGTATCGAGGCCAGCAGATCGGCTTCTACGCCCAAGTTGGGGTGTCTACGGGTCCCCATATCCACTTTGCCGCCAGCCGTGATGGAAGGTCCGTAAATCCCGGAGACCTTTTCGGGATAGACACCGACGGGGACGGCCTACCGGATACGGTTCCTACCGGTGATTGGGGTACAACACCGTGGAGAACTCGCACCCCGATTGTTCGACAATACTACCGTCCTCGAGAAGGGGATAACTTGCGCCAAGTTTGGTAGAGGAGCAGGCCAAGATGAACAAAATGCGCAGCCTGGTCGGATGGATAGTCGTATTGCTCGCTTGTCTTGGGTGCACTCCGCATCTTTTCCCGATGACGATGACTCTAAAAGTGCCAACAACAGAAGGCGACACCTTCTCCCGGATAAATACTTCTACTGCTGCGAGTGCACCAAGCCGAATGTTCACTCCGACTTCCGCCATGGCAGCCTCGATGACAAGCAAAAGGTTTACCCCGACGGCTACTACGGCGACACCTACCCCTACCCTAATACCCTTATCCCCCATTACCTCCACACTTACACCAACCATTCCCTTGCCTCCCGGAAGGCTCTTGTACAATTGTCAAAGTGGTGTGGACTGGGAGGTATACCTGCTGGATTTAAACCGGGCAGAAGGAACCTGCCGCCTCCTCAAGGAGTATCAAGCGCAGGACGGGAAATGGGGGATATACGAGCCGGTAGGGGTGCTAAACGAACTCAATCTAACTCATCATCCTGCTGCTGATAGCTGGGGTAGATGGCTCCCCGAAGGCAACAAGATTTCCTTCGGTTCCGAGCGCGCGGGGGATCTCGTAGTCGATAGGGAAACTGGCGAGATTAGACCCGCAGTGTACTGGTATTTCCTGGATCTGGAAAGTTTGGAAGTGACCCCTCTAAGAGCCTTGTATCCCGCAGGGGGGGCACCTACTTGGTCGCCGGATGGCAAATACGTGGCTTACGAGCAAGTCCTTGCCCCCTGGCAACTGGAGCAACTGGACCAAGCGGAACCCGAAATCTGGATAGCCGATCACGAAGGAAATACAAAAAGATTTCTTACCCATGGCAATGCACCCTCATGGTCACCCAGAGGTGACTGGATTGCCTTTTTGCACTACCCTTACGGGCTTCATGATAGAATCGAGACCGAGGTTCATTTGATCCACCCGGATGGTACAGATTCGCGTCTTCTACTGAAGAACCAGGCCCCGATCCACCTTTTAGACTGGTCTCATGATGGGCAAAAAATCGCTTTCCTTGCCGGGGGGGATGCCTATATTGTGGATGTCTCGGGAGGGCAGATTGTTCGCATCCTGGATATAAACTCCGGTGGCATTTCCGTGGCTTGGTCTCCTGATGACAAATGGTTGGCTTATGACTCGAGGGACGGCATCTACGCCGTTCATGTGGAGCAGCCTTGGATCATCGTGCTGTTTCGTCCTCAGGGAGATAGAACAAATTGCTACTTTCCGGATTGGGCGAGGTGAAGGACTGTTGTAACTCTCTTAGTCTAGATTTCGCACCTTGTTCGCACCTTGACAACCGCATAAAGAGCTGAATGGGCCTCCACGAGGTCGCTGAACGGCAAGAAAGGACGGCTTCGGGGCGCAG
>JBMFNL010000135.1:0-2208 GCA_049970175.1 Chloroflexia bacterium | reverse complement strand
TCTGGGGCGGGCCCAGTTCCCCGGTGACGGCGAAATGGCCGGCGCGCAAGACCTTTTCCAAGTGGCTGCCTGCTTTCATGGTCGCTCTTCTCCTTACTTACGAACGACGCCACGGCTGCTTGGCCGTCAAATATCCTCCCGGGCCCCGCTAGGGTAGGGGGCTGGGCTCATACCGTTCTCGCGACTCCATCACAAAGAGGGCCAGTTGTTTCACCTCGGCGGCGTAGGGCCCGGACGGCCGGGTTTGCCCCGAAAGGGCGCTTTCGCGGACCTGGGCCACCAGGCCGGCCCTGTCCCTCAACAGGTCCTCCAAGGACAGGGAGCACCGGGAGTCGGTCGCGGCTTTCGTATACCACTCGATGGCCTTGGCCATCACGACGGCGAACACATCCACATCGTTGACCGCCATTCCCGAGTCCAGCGTGCGCTTCACCCAAAAAACCGCATCGCTCAGGATGCGCTCTCCCAGGTCCCTTTCCGTCTGTCCTTCGTCCTTGGCCTTTCCTTCTATCTTGCGGCACACCAGCACCGCGTCGTAGCGGATGTTTCCCTTGCTGCTATGAAATCCGCTCTTGCCCTCTGAGCGTACGATAGGAGTGGCGGAAATGTAGAATCCGGTTTCCAGCAGCAACTGCGCAACTTCCTGCCAGGCCCAGACCTGGTTGTGATGGAAGGTGAAGATGAGCAACCCGTCGTCCTTGAGGACCCGCCGGCACTCGGCAAGCACCCGCCGCAATCCCCGGCTGAAGAAATCGGTGGTCTTGCCCGATTTGTCGTTCTTGACGATTTCCTCGGGTCGGGCTGACGAAGGCGGGGCGAACCAGGGGTAAGCCTCCTTCAGCCCGAGGCGCAACCAGACGTAGAAAAAGTCGGCCGGTTCCGAGTACTGCACGTTGTCAAAGTAGGGCGGGTCCGTAACTACAGCGTCTATGGATCGGTCGGGGATGAACGAGAGGTCTTCGGCGCTCTGACAGCGCAGCAGGGCGGCCCGCTCCATACGCTCCAGTTCCGCGAAATCCGCCACCAGGTGTCCCTCGATGCGCTCTCCCGCCGCAAAGGTGGTGCGGCGGTGCATTGAGCCGCCGGGTCGAGTAGGCCGAAGGCCGTATCGAGACCCTGGCGAAATGACGTTGCCGCTTGGCCGGTATGGGCGGAGGCAGTACGCCTTCCCTCGGCGCACCTTCTCGAAGCACTTGACGAACGTGCCCCGCCCGAAAGCCGTTCCCCATACGTTATTTTCGGCCGGCCGCTCAATGGGGTGGTAAGCGTGCAGGCCGAAGAAGAGCGAAATCTTGTGCCAGGCCACCTCGTATTTGCAGAACATATTGTTCGCATCCAGGCAATCGGAAAAGGCCAGGAGCAGCATCTCCCGGGCGTTCGGATCAGGGAGGCGAAGGATGTGCTCCAGCAGGATGGAGAGGCAGAGCAGTTGTCGCTCGTTGAACATCTGGTAATAGTGCGTGTACCCGTGGTTCACCGGGCGGGGATCGCTTCGCCCCTCGGTAGGAATCGCCTCCCGGGGAATGAGGAGGCTCCCCTGTCGCCGCTCGGATTCGAGCCGGGCTTTGTTCCAGCGCTCCAGGTCATCGGCATCCACGCGCTTGAAGAAGCGGCCGCACGTTTGGCAATAGCCCTCGAGGGCGTGCAATTCCAGATCTAACGCTGCGCCCCGGCGTTTCACCGCTTCCAACAGGCGCTGTTCCCTTCCGCACACAGCGCAGCGGAAAACCCCACGGCCGGACACGCCCTTACGCGGATCAAAGGTTCTGCCGCACTCGGGGCAAACCGTCGCCGGGTCGTACCCGTATGTTTCCACGATCTGCGGGCAATCGCGACAGCAGGATACGTTCACGTGGTCGCGCCGTGACAGTTCATAGTTCGGGAAGAGCCTGGTCCTGGCGCCACAATGCGCACATTCGGCCACCTTGACCCAGAAATAATACATCACCTCGGCCTCGTGGCCGCCAGGGCGGGTCGTCCGGTAGTAGCGTCGAATCTCTTCCCCGGCCGTCCGTTCCAGTTCGGCAAAAGCCGCATCCAGCACGTCCAGATCGATCGGTTCGATCTCTTTCTTGGTCACAAACCAGGCCACCGGGTTAATATCCATGCCGATGACCCGGCAGTTCAGCCGCAGGGCTTCGACGATGGTGGTCCCTCCCCCCATAAAGGGATCGAGGATGACCTTACCCTGAAGGTCCGCTCCCCTCA
>JBMFNL010000134.1:0-2291 GCA_049970175.1 Chloroflexia bacterium | reverse complement strand
TTTTGGGCCACCATAACAACCGCAGCCCCCGGTCAGGACGGGCGGAGAACGCCCGAAACCCGTCGGGGATGTAACGGTACCCCAATGCCCGGAGGATATTTTCCGTACACCACTTAGCGCCGGGCCGATCCTCCGACCGTGCAGCCGATCCTCGTCCCCGGTCACATCCCGGACACGGAACACCCGGTTCTCGATCACCCAGTGCCCTCCGTTGCCTGCGCCGGCAATTCTTCCCACCCGCTATCCATATCCGTTCCTCCGCTTTCCACTCCGTGCTTCCTATTCCGCCGTAGCCGGCCACACCACTTGGCCTCGGGCCAGCCCCACTCCTCCTCGAGATACCGGCCCAAATCGGGGCAAGCCTCCAGCCAAACCTGGCGGCATTCGAGCCGGCCGTGCCCCTTCTCCCACTTCTCCTCATCGGGGGGCGATGGAACGCCCCCTCCCCCTCCCGCTAGACCTGCACCGCCCAGAGGACGCCGGGCTCGTTGCCCTTGATCGGGCCTAAATATCCCCCTTTTTTTCAACAATCTTCTTGACCAGGGGTCGTACCATCCATCCCGCATCCATCGTGACCACCTTTAGGTTGAGTAGCGTAGCGTATCGAGACCTTCCCTTCCAGCGGCAGCATTTAGTCCCGCTGTAACAACGTCTTCCCCCTCGACCTGCACTTCCTGTACCACGTTTCGACAGGCTCAACGCACCGCCTGGCCCATCATTTGCCCCACCGCCGTGAGGACCTGGAGGGCCGAGGCCAACCGACGCTTGCTCCCCCGCAAGGTTTCGACAAGCTCAACCTAAAGACCTTCCCATCCAGATGCACCACCTCCTCCCCCCAGAGCTGCAACCAACGGTTCACCGCTGCCAAAAGGGCTCCCACGTCCAGCCGGGTCAACACCCGCCAGCAGATATTTTCGACCGGCTCCCAGGCGGTGCGCTGAGCCTGACGAAGCGAAGAGCGGCACCACCAGGAGGGAGTGGTGCAATATTGCACATCCCCCGAAGGGAGGTCTCCCCGTTCATAGCCGCCAGGAGAAGGCCGGCCAAGATGCTCTTGAGACGATAAGGGCGACGTCTAGGGTCGGGGACCAAATGCTCGATCAGCGTGCGCGGTTCTTTCATCCTGGCACCTCCGTTTTTACGTCTATGATACCATGTCATTGTAGAATCGAAAAGTCCTGGGTTCCAGGTGTGTCCCACTGTCGGGGAGCGATCTCTTTCCCCTCGCCCCTCTCTTACGGGACGCCGGGTGCTGAACGGCTACGGGAGCCGGCCACGACCACGGACCACGAATGCCCACATGAACTACACGAATGCCTGGTACAGTCGGGGCGGCCGGGTTATTCGTGTCCTCCTCATGGATATCGAGAGCCTCCCCCGCATGCCGCGTTGCCTGCTATCCGTCTTGGTTCGAGATGCCGGCCCCGGCGTTTACCTTCAGCCTGAGGGTGCTCCCCATGCCCAGGGCGAGTTGGCCCACGATGGGGGAGGCGGCCGGCCGCCCCTTCCTTCGAGCGACATGTTTATGCCGATCGTTTCACCCAGTCCCGCGCCCAGGCATCGGCATCCCGGATGGAAGGCAGGTCCACCGGGCCGGCCGGCCGATGGGCTTCCAGCGCCCCGGCAATGAGCCGGGGGATATCCAGGAAGCCGATGCGTCCCTCCAGGAAGAGCGCCACCGCCACCTCATCGGCCGCCGAAAGCACCGCCGGGTAGGTGCTCCCGGCCCGGCCGGCCTCCCGGGCCAGACGCAGACAGGGAAAGCGCTCCTCATCCACCGGTTCGAAGGTCAGCGGGCCGGCCTCCGCCCACCCCACCGTCGTGTAGCGCTGCGGCAGTCGCTCCGGATACCCCAGGGCGTACTGGATCGGCAGCCGCATGTCGGGAAAGCCCAGTTGGGCCTTGACCGAGCCGTCGCAGAACTCGACCAGGGAGTGGATGAGGCCCTGCGGATGCACCACCACCTCGATGCGCTCATAGGGCACCTCGAAGAGGTGGTGGGCCTCGATCACCTCCAGCCCCTTGTTGAAGAGGGTGGCCGAGTCCACCGTGATTTTGGGCCCCATCTTCCAGACCGGATGCGCCAGGGCCTCCTCCGGCGTGACGCGGGCCAGGCGCTCCTTCGGCCAGGTGCGAAAGGGCCCGCCGGAGGCGGTCAGGATGAGGCGCTCCACCGCTTCCGGCGCCTCCCCTTGCAGGCACTGCCAGACGGCGCTGTGTTCGCTATCCACCGGCCGCAGCATGACCCCATGGGCCCGGGCCTCGGCGGCGACGATCTCCCCGGCCATCAC
>JBMFNL010000133.1:0-2294 GCA_049970175.1 Chloroflexia bacterium | reverse complement strand
TCCTTATCCCCGGAGCCGCCTGCGGCGATGCGGTTGTTCAGCTGCCGGCCGGCCCTTCCCCAAAACCGAACCCCCTACTCGATTTCCTCCCCACCCAATACCAGCCTCTCCACCTCAAGGCCGTGCTCGGAAGCCACCCGTTCCAGGCAGCGTACCAGAATGTCTACCGCCAGCTGGGGGTCGGGAAGACGCTCCATCTCCGCATCCCACTCGACGAGGTTCTCTCCCTCTACCGTGAAAGTAACCTTCTCCGGGTCGCAAAACATGACCCCCTCAAAGCCGCCGTAATACCCGATCTTCGCCCAGGCTGCGATGACTTCCTGGACCTTGCGCTGCTGCTCCTCGGTCGGCGGCTGCCGAAGGTAGAGGGTAAAAGGCAGAACTTCCCACAGCTCCCATCCCATCCCCTTCACCACATCGCTCCAGACCACCTGGATCGCCATCGCTACACCTCCTTCTTTCCTGCCATCTTGCCCTACTCACCATACAAGACATGTCGGTAGCGCCCATAGTGCGGATCCCACGGGGGAAGCCGTTCTGGCCCAGGTAGCAAGGGACGCAAGTAGTCCCTCAGTGCTCGCAGAGCCTCTTCAGGGACATCTTCCATCTTCGCCGTCAACTGCAGGTAGGCCCGCCAATCCTCCCCGTCGGAGAGGTCTCGCACCAGGTAGCAGGGCGCCTCCCGAAGGACGGCCTCCAGCCCACCCAGGCGCTCGATATGCTCCCGGCTCAGAAAATTGCCCCAGTAATACCCCCGTACCTTGGAGCGAAAATGGTATTCCGCCCCAATAACTCTAGTTACTCCCTCATAAGGACTCGAAGGTTCACGCCAAGAAGAGGCGTCGACTATTATGAAGCCGGTGGCCCCATGGAAGCGGACAAAGGCCTCGCAGGCCAGGTCAACCCACTCCTCCTGCCACGCATCAAGCGGTTGCTCGCCGTAGAAAGGCCGTTCCGCACCGAGCATCAGGATGGAAGCGTGGCCTGGATAATCCGGATAGGTATAGATATGAATCCCGGCCCCATAGGGAGCGACCCTCTCTGGGTTATCCCTGCACTCAAGCCAGAGGGAAAGGGCAAAATAGCCCAGTTTTCCTTCCCGCAGTTCCTTGCGGAAACGGGCCCAGTTCTTCTCGTTGAAGATGAACTGGCGGTTGGATATCTTGCCGACCGGACTGCCGTACAGGATCACTTTGTCGGCCCGGCGGGGCAACTTCTGGAGGATACGCTCGTAGCCCTGCTCTACAAACCAGAGCAGTTCCTCCCCTCGCTTCCATAGGTCCTCGTAGGTAGCCAGGTTCATAACCACGTGCATTTCTTCCGCGCGCATCTCTTACCTCCTATCACTCGGGACACACCGAACGTTTCCCGGCTCGGTATCCTTCTGCCGGGATCGGAAAGATAACCTGCCTAGCGAAGCGCGTGGGCACAATGGGGGCAACCGCCTCCCCACAGGATATGGTGCATTAGGAGAGCGCCGCCTACGATGACCACTCCTCCGGCCACATAGGGAGCCCATCCCGAACTCACCGGCACCGGCGCCACCTGCAGGCTGCGCTGCCTTTCCTGTTCTCTGACGTCCCGGGGTGCCGGCTTGAACACAGGAACCGGTTCCGGTTCAGGCTCCGATCGCTGCCGCGTCCTATAGTATATCATACCCTTGTCCCCATGCGAAGTCACGGAAAATACGTAACCTGGGAATCCGTAGGGGGCGCCGTCGAACGACTAGGCAGGTATCCATTCGGCTCTAGGGCAACCGGCGGCCTCATATCTCTTTGCCTGAGCCAGTTTCTTTTCACGGAGAAAGCCTATCCAGTACTGCGTTTCCGTAGTTACCTCGTAGCATGTCCCCTGTGCGGTCATCAGGTCGGCATAGCCGGTGCCGCCGGAAGGGCCGGCGCCGGGGAGAGGAACGTCCATGGCAACGGCTATGCCGGTTTCGATGGCCCACCGCTGGACGGCTCTGTGGTGGGCGCTGGTGTACCTGTACTTCACGCCACCTCCCGGCGGAGGTGGAGGAGGTGGAGGAGGTGGAGGCGGGGGTGGCACCTCAGGTCCTTCTTCTACTTCCTTGTGCCCCGTCGGATCCGTCAGGCGCAACGGATTATTCCGCACATAAGCAAAGCGGTTCAGGCTCTGCGGGTCGGCGGGGTCGGGCACCACCGTGTCCGGCTGGATGAAGCGCCCCAGCAGCGGGTCGTACCAGCGGGCGTTGTAGAAATACAGCCCGATCCCCGCTTCCCAGCGCTGCCCGGTGTAGCGGTAGGTCGTGGGGGTGGTGCCGTAGGTGTAGC
>JBMFNL010000132.1:0-2302 GCA_049970175.1 Chloroflexia bacterium | reverse complement strand
TTGGAGAAAAACGAGCAGGGCGAAGACCAGTTCGTCGTCTGGGACCTGGCCAGCAAAAACGGAACCTTTGTCAACGACCAGCGCATCCGCGCGCCGACCCCCCTCAAGGAGAACGATACCGTCCGTGTGGGTACGACCACCTTTGTGCTCAAAATCATTTCATAGAAGGCTGCCGGCGGGAATTTCTTTTTCCCCTCTTTCCGAACGGCGAGCAAGGAGGTGCGGGATGTCCTTTCACCCTGCCAGACAGGGGACGGTCCTGCGAGGCGCCTTGTTACTCCTGCTCTTGCTTTTCCTCCTCCCATCCGTCCAGGCCCAGGTAGCCGTCCAGGTAGCCGTCCGCGACATTGAGACGAACCGCTTTCCCCTCGTAACGGCGTATGTTACCGTAACGGATGAAAACGGCCGGCCCATCCCCAACCTCCCCCCATCCGAATTCGTGCTGCGCGAAGATGACCAGCCGATCTCCTCCTTCGACCTCCGGGCGGTGGAGCGTTACCAGCCGCTCCATATCGTCCTGGCGCTGGATACCAGCGGGAGCATGGGCATCCGCAACGCCACCCCCCTCCGTGATGCCAAAAAGGCCGCCATGATCCTCGTGGATACCCTGCGACCCGATGATCAGGTGGCCCTCCTGACCTTTGCCCAAAAGGTCACCCTGACCCTGGACTTTACGACCGACCGCTCCCTCATCGAGACCGCCATCACCACGACCCGTTCCTTGCCCCCAGGAGAGGGCGAAACCCTGCTCTACGACGCCACCTTCGAAGCCATCCGCAAGGCCGGCGAGGGCCCGGTGGGCGGCCGCCTGGTCATCCTCCTCTCCGACGGCCGGGATACTGCCAGCGCCATGACGCTGGATGACGTGCTTCAGGAGGCCAGGAACCGGGCAGTCCCGGTCTTTACCGTGGCCATAGACCGCGGCCGGCCGGAGGACAAGGACTTTGTCAAGGTCATGGATCGCCTGGCCCGCCTGACCGGCGGCGTCCCCTATCGGGTGGAGGGTTCCCAAACCGCGAAACTGGTCGAGGAGTTCCAGGTCATCTCCGAACTCCTCCAGTGGCAATACAAGGTTGCCTATACCTCCTCCCTCCCCGCCGACGGAAAATCCCACACCCTCCGGGTGGAAGTCTACCACGGGAGCACTTCCGGCTACCGGGAACAGAACTTTGTCGTCCCCCGCATTCCCCCGGAACCGAAATTCCCAACCCTCTCCCCCGGCCAGTCGGTGCGAGGCCAGGTCACCCTCACCGTGGCCGAAGCCCGGGGAGTCCCCCTCAGCCAGGTCGAGTTGTTTCTGGACGGCACCTCGCTCGCCCAACTCACCTCTCCCCCCTTCTCCTATTCCTGGGATACCACCACCGTCCCACCGGGCACCCATACCCTGAGCGCCCGGGTGACCGACGTCTCCGGAAACGTGGGGGAAACCTCCGTCTCCGTGGAGGTGTTCCCGGCGATCCTCGTGCGGATTCTCCAGCCGGCCGACGGCGCCGAGGTCTCTTCCCCCTGCCCGGTACAGGTGCAGGTGGATAGCCTGGACCCCCTGGACCGCGTGGAATATCGGGTGGATGCCATCCTCGTGGCCCAGTCCGACCGGGCCGATGCGCCCACACAACTGGACCTGGGGAGTTTTTCGGCCGGGAAACATCGCCTGCACGTGCTCGCCGTTGACCGGGCCGGCCGACGGGGAGAAGCCGAGGCCTCCTTCATCCTGAAGGGCGGGACTTCCTGGTATCTGATCGCCTTCCTCGGCTTCCTGGGGCTGCTGCTCCTGGTCGCGGTCATCGTCGTGGCCACCCGCCTGTCCCGGCCTCGCCCCGCCGAGGTCGTCTCCACGGCCGGCCCCGACACGATCGTGAGCCCTCCCCAGGTGCCCGGCTTCCCGACCGTAACGCCCGGCCCGGCCTTTCCCCCGGAAGCGGGGATCCCCTCCCCCGAGCCTTTCACCCGCCCCAGCATGCCGGCCGTCGCTCCATCCGACACCCGCGTGGCCGCTCCCGTCGTCGGCGATACGATCATGGCCGCGAGACGGGGCCGGGAGCCGGAGACGGAGTTGATGATGGCCCCCGTCGCGGCCGCAGCCTGGCTGGTGGGAAAAGAGGGCGAGGTGGCCGGCCACCAGTTCCCTCTGCATAAGGAGCGGGTGATTCTGGGACGCAGCAGCACCTGCGACATCGTCCTGGGCGACCCGGCCGTCTCCAACCGCCATGCAGCCATCGTCCGCGAGGGCGAGACCTTTACCATCCAGGACCTGGCCAGCACGAACGGGACCTTTGTCGGCGGAGAACGCATCACCGAGCCG
>JBMFNL010000131.1:0-2354 GCA_049970175.1 Chloroflexia bacterium | reverse complement strand
TGAGGAACTGGTCATAGAGGATGCCCCGCACACCGACCTCCCAGGTGGCGTTGGCCGGCAGGCCCGGGTAGACGCGGGAATCGAGGACGCGTCCATCGCGGGTGAAGAAGGTGAGGCTCACCGTAGCCTGGCCGGCGGCGTTCAGGTTACGGATGGAGACGGTCGAATTCCAGGCATTGGCGTCCTCGGAGGCGAGGATGCGGGGGAGAAAGGTCTGGTTGTAGTAGGTGACCTGGGCCGAGCCGCCGCCGCAGTAGGCAATGTAGCCGCGCTCAAAACCCTGCATGTAGCCGGTGGCCTGGGTGCCCTCGGCCAGGCAGCCGTAGGAGAAGTCGTCCTCGACGGGGGAGCCCAGGCAGCGGGCCACACTCAGCCACTTGTCGCGGATCTTGGTGTTGTCCAGTTGGAAAGGGCCGTGGGGGATGTTATTCTGGTCCACATAGCCCAGAGGAAAAGGCTCGCCCCCGGCCCAGAGGTTGCCCTGCTCCCAGCCGGAAGGGTCGACGTAAGTCCAAACGCCGCCGGAAAGATACTGCATCTCAAAGTGGAGGTGCGGACCACTGCTCGTACCTTGATGGCCGCTTAGACCGATCCGCTGCCCTAGCACGACAGACTGCCCGTTACCTACATCGCGCCCATTCAGATGTCTGTAGTACGTTCTGAAATTAGAACTGTGGTTGATGCGAATGCTGTGGGTTCCTTCCAAATACGCTGTCCCCTGCCGAGTGGCATTGACCGGGGTATTATCGGGGCAAGGCATGTCGTAGCCGTTATGGCTATCATACCATAACCAACCTGGCCCGCCACCGCCCCCGGCATAGTCCTGATCCCAGCGCAGGTTCCACAGGCTGGTATCGTAGTCGGTATAGCCGCATACCCAATTACCGCCGACCTGGTCGCAAGCATGATCGTTGGGATCGGCAGGGTTATCGCTCACCATTGCCCCAGTGTAAATTTGTATCTGGCCGTCACGGCGGAAAACGGCGTTCGGATCCGTGTGGTCGAAAAGAGAGGTGAGTTTCCATCGCCGGACCAGGGGATAGGCCAGTTGCAAGGCCTGCTGCGGCTCTTCGGCCGAGGCGTCTCCCGAAGGCCGGGTCCAGCCCAGGCCTGGCATCAGGGACAGAATGACCAGGATGCAAAGAAGGCTGCTGAAGATACGCATCACTTCCCTCCTTCCTGGGGCTTCAACACGGCGATCTCCCCGGTCAAGCCGCCCTGGCGAGTGAGTTGCTGGAGACCGGTGCCATCGGAGCGGATGAAGTAGAGGTTGGCCTCCCCGCCACGGTCGGAGAGGAAAACCAGTCCGGAGCCGTCGGGAAGCCACTCCGGGTCCCAGTGGGCGAACTTTCCCTCGGAGGAGAGGAGCAGGCGCTCTTTGCCACCCGCCACATCGATGAGCCAGAGGCTGCCGACGAGAGTGGCCGGCTTCGCCGGGGGAAATGGGACGCCGGGGTAGGGGTCCCAGCGGACAAAGGCGATCGTCTGTCCGTCAGGGGACCAGGCTAGGTCATAGTCATAGGTGTTGTCGGGGCCAAGTGCTCGAAAGTCTGTGCCATCGCTTTCCGCCAGCCAAATCTGCCCGCCCCCTTGGTCGGTAACGGAATGTTCCGCAGTGAAGGCGCAGCGGCTGCCGTCGGGAGACAGGGCCAGGTTGCGGATATACCCGCCCCCCTTGAGTAAGGCTAGCAGGGACTCCGGCAAGGAGAAGGGGGTCAGTCTGCCGCTGGTTATCTCAATAGAACCTATCCAGATGTCGTCCTGGGGCTCCCTGGAGAGAAGGACCCTCTTACCGTCCGGAAGTGCAACGGCATCGAGGATCGGAATCCTAGGATCGATCTGGAGAAGGGTGGAATGGGGTTTTTCTCTTTGGACTATTCCCCACGGGTTTCCGTCCGAATCCCCTATCAGTATTTCGTTGCTGCTCGGCATCCATGCAAAGAGACCGACGTCTCGCACCCTTGGACCAGATGGCGGAATTGTGGGTATATAAATATCATCGCCCTGCCCCAAGATCAAGGTAATGACACCATGACCAAACTCTCCACCTAGAACAAGGGCGAGATACTGGCTATCGGGGGACGGGATGAGGTGGTCAACCCACAGGTAGCCAAGATGCTCATAGTTGGGGCCGATTTTGGCTGTAAGCGCCTCCGAAGCAAGGTCCACCCACAGTTCTTCCCGAAGCATCCCGGCCTCATGGTGCAGCCGCCACAACTGTACCGGTTGTCCCGACCGTTGCACGGCATAAACCACGGTGGGGAAACTCTCGGGCAGCGCCTCTGCCGGAGCGAAGGGGGTTGGTTGGATCGGCGTGGGAGTGGGGGGGAGCGGCGTTTCCGTCGGTTCCGGTG
>JBMFNL010000130.1:0-2476 GCA_049970175.1 Chloroflexia bacterium | reverse complement strand
AGCGCTGGGAAGCGGGCTTCGGGCTGTACTTCTACAACGCCCGCTGGTACGACCCAGCCCTGGGGCGCTTTGTGCAGCCGGACACGGTCCAGCCCGACCCAGGAGACCCGCAGCAACTGAACCGCTTTGCTTATGTGCGAAACAATCCGCTACGGTATATGGACCCCACGGGACACTCCTTGGAGGGCCCTGGCAAGGACGATGAAGAGGTTGAAGAACCGCCTCCGCCTCCACCCCCGGATCTGACCGACCTCTGGGACCCGCTCTACCTTGAATGTGTCGGGGATATAGAGGGAGCGGAGCAAGCCTTCCTCCACTTTCTGGCCGACCCGGGTTATTTCCTCGCCCTTTACGCTGACCCCGAAGCGTGGTATTCCAGCATCGAAGTTGCCCATCTGGAAGTATTTGCGGGGTATAGCCGCCTCCATATGACGGCGAAAGACCTTGTCCTGGGAGGCCTCGACTCGGATATTCGTAGTGGCCTGGAGGCCGCCCACATGATGGGAGATGTGTCAAGGGCCCATTCGCTCCTGTCGGCTATAGGGGTGGGAGGGATAGTAGCAGTAGGAGGGGTAGGAGTCGCGGATCTAATCGGGGCCGCTGAAGCACAGTATCCGCTGAAGGCTGGCCGTTATGAGTGGCATCACTATGTCCCCCTCTACTTGGGTGGTAACCCTGGGGGGCTTCAATATCAGATCCCTGCACCTTATCATCAGTGGATCACGAACGAATTCCGGCAGTTGTGGGGATATGGCAGAGGCCAACCGAACCCGGCGGAAGTTCACTGGATTCTGGAGCAGGTCTACTCAAAGTATCCCGTTCCTCCGGGATCACCGACAAGGGGGCGATGGTGAAAAAGTACGTGGAATTTCGAATTCCCGAAGAGTTTGCTACGTTGTTTCTGGACCCGAACATCGGGAAACCCTTAGGCAGAACTCCTCTAGGGCCTACCGTTCGAGCAATACGGGTTGGTGTAGACGAGCCTCTTTACGAACGCATTGGCGAGATAGATCGTCAGCACCGGGCACAGGGGAAAGGCCCCTTTTTCTTCGGCTGGGACATCGAGTATCATTACTTGCGCAAGGAACTCGAAATGGCCGAATTGTTCCATTTGCTGATCACCGCCGTCTTCGAGCCGGCCGGTGAAGAATGCGGCACCGTCTACGACGACTCGACGGCCTGCCCCATCTGCGGGGCCGGGCGGACACAGGTCACGAGCCTGATCCTGGACCTGCGCAAGGTGCCCAAAGGCAAGGATATCGCCCGAACCATTGCCGATGAGTGGATCGTTTCCCAACGCCTGGCCGAAATCCTGCTGGATGCAGGGATGACCGGGTTTGAGTTGCGCCCGGTGCAACACAGGGCGCGCTATGAGGATGAGCCGGTGGACCTTACCAAGGTGCCTAGCGGCCGGGAACTGCTGCGGCGGGCCGAGGAGGCCGGTATAGAGCATGGAAGCTGGGAGTTCTATGTTTGGCTGAACCGTCCGGAAGCAAGGGAATTGGCCGAAAAGGCCGAGCAGGAATACGCCGAACTTCTGGCACGCCGGGCCGCCCGCCGGCCGAAGCCGATGCCTGTCTGGTACCAACTGGTCGTTACTTCTACCCCGGTGCCCACGGTCTCCCCGACGCGTTTCGGGATTCATCCTTTTGACGAAGACCCCGAAGGGCGTTATCGTTGCCCCCTCGGTCACGTGGGTGGGCTGAACCTCCTTTCGGAGGTGTGGGTATCTCGTGAGGTATGGGACGGGAGCGACATCGTTTGCACCAAGGAGTTGGTTGGAATCCGCCGTGGACTGCTCATGCCCGCGCCCTTACTCCTTATCTCACCCCGGTTATGGCGACTTCTGGAAGAGAACCAGATCAAAGGCTACAAGGTGGAGGTCGCGCACTTCGTGTAGATGGCTCTGGGAGTCCAGAGCCAAGTTGGCCCTATCGAAAGTGTAGCAACTCCTGCCAAGCCGGTCTTCGCCGGCTTCTCGGCCGAAGGCCGGCCGCGTGGTATAATAGAGCTACCGGCACATTCTCTCGCACCTGAACAACCGCATCGCCGGAGGTCACCTCGGGGATAAGGTTTCGATACGCTACGCTACTCAACCCAAGGGTTTCGACGGGCTCAATCTAAAGGACGGATGCCCACGGAGGTCGGCCGAAGCACGGGGATAGTTTGGCCCCGGCGGTAGCGCCTTTCTGCGGGAGGTTCCGGGGGGCGTGCAACGCCCCCCGGCGGGGGCATCGGGGGCAGCGCCCCCGACAAAAGGGCCGGGAAGGCGCACGACACGGATTGAGCACACGGATACACGGATGGGATGGGCAGGGCATGCCGTGGGGAAAGGTCCGGCTCGGCCGAAGCCTTGCCCTCCCAGGTGGATAAGGACGGATGCCCACCGGGGCCGGCCGGGGCACAGGGACACTTTGCAGCCGGCGGCAGCGCTTTTCTGCGGGAGGCTCCGGGGGGCGTGCAACGCCCCCCGGCG
>JBMFNL010000129.1:0-2530 GCA_049970175.1 Chloroflexia bacterium | reverse complement strand
TGCAACTCGGCTGTATTATCATCTTGCTCAGGCACCTTTTATGAGATGGCTTCTAGTGTTAAGAACCATCATCATCTTTTCACCATAGAGACCTGTGAGGATCGTTGTTTCAAGCCCTGGCATTTGAGTAAGCCGTGGGGCATCTGTTGGATTGATAAAGTACGAAGCCTTCCCTTGGGTCATATCACCCGCATCTCCTGCTCTCCGTAGGTCACCGGCGTTGCGGCCCAACGGTTCGCGCTTCACCTGCGCCGCGCAGCACAGCGGAGCGGCGTCAGGTGGAAGCGCGTGTTGGGCGCGATTCGCTTTCAGTCTCAGTCTGCCACCCGCCTTCTTCTCACTCGACACCCTCCTGCAAATATGCCGGCCTGGGGAAGCGGATTTTCACCGGCTGGCGGAAGGTGGCATGGCTTATGACCAGTTCCCCTTTCTCCAGCCGGGTAATGTTGGCTTTGACCTCCGCCGCGAGGAGCCGATAGGCCGCCGCAGCCAGCTCCGCCGAGCCACTCCGGCCCACCACCACAGTTGCGCAGTTGCCCACCACACGCTCATGGGCGGCACTCATGAATTGCTCAGCCCCAAAGAGCACCACCCCAAGGGACCGGCCCCGCTCGGCAATATCCAGCACCTGCTCGATAATGGGCGACTCCCGCTCCCGAGCGGGAGCATATTTGTTCAGTTCATCCACAAAGATGATCACCTTCTCCGGCAGGTCCGCGCGCTCGCTGCCTTCCTCGGCGTAAAGGGCGTAGATGGTGCGCAGGATGTCGCCGAAGACGAGGGTCTGTTCGTCGTCCGTCAGCCGGGCGATGTCCACGACGATCGTCTCGCCCCCACGGATCCGGGCGATCTCCCGACTTAAGTTCTCCACGTTGTGAGGACGCTGGGAGACGAAGATTCCCGACTGCCGGGTCTGGACGATACGCCGCAGGAGGCGCCGGAAACGGCCTACGGATATGGCTCGCACGTCGCCGATGTTTTGGGCCTGGCCCGTATTGGGATCCACCAGGGGAGGGCCGTTTAAAAGGGTGTCCCAGTCGGTCACGTTCTGCCAGCGCCCTCGCGGACCCCATTGCCCTGTCCGCGGGTCCGAAAGCCCCTGGTGAATCTCACCGATAAGGGCCCCCACCGTGTCCCAGGGGTCCGGTATGTTGGAGAGGAGCAGGTCGAGCTTGTCGTAAGTGTCCTGCAGGGAATAGGCATACAGGAACCAGTTGCGCTCCGGGAGGCGAAAACTGTTGGGCCGTCCGGTCGTCGGCGTGTCTTTGCCATAAGGTAAAAGGTAGCGTACGTTATTGAAGGGCCGAGGTATCAGCCCCAGGGCCTCCCAGAGTGCGTGCTCTTCGGGCGGGAGCCCCCCTGGTGGGGGTTGGTCGATGGTCAGCAGGTCCCCGTGTTTGACGTTCAGAATGATGACGCCGATGCGGTCGCGGTTTTCCACCTTTTGTAGAATGGATTGGATGAGAAAGATGGCGTAGGAGGTCTTGGTAGCCAGCCCGGAGATGCCGGTGATGTTCACATGGGCGCCCTCGGGGCCCAGGATGTACCGGCTGTCCAGGTAGACGACGGCCCGGGTGCCGTTGGACATCTCGATCAGCCCCGCCGGAACCCGGTAGCGCTCCGGAACCCGGTCGATGCCCAAGGCGGTGTGAATGCCCGCCTCATCCGCAAAGCGGACGGGCCGGTCGTTCATCACCGGCATGTAGATGTCCTGATCGTTAGAGAGGACCGCCACCTGGGCCACCGTTGTGCCCTGCCGCATCGTATTCGGCTTAACCGAAACCTGACCGAAGTCGTTGGAGATAAAGTTGGACAAGTGTGTCGGAGCATCGGTGCTGTGCAGGAGGGTGGTGACAATGCCAAAAGTCCGACTCGTCCCGTTGGGAGCAACCTGTTCGGCCTCTACGATATCGAAGGGGTTGACGATGACCTCCGGGGCCAGCCAGAAGGCGAACCCATCCGATGAGTTTGGCTGATTGGCTGTAGCAGACGCTAAGCCGATAACTGGGCGCTCACTGGTATTCATTTCTGCTCACCTCCACTTCAGAAATTGTTGTACTGCCTCACGAGAGAGAAGTCCCTCCTTCACCGCCCGCTCGGCCAGAAAGATCGGGTAGATATGGGCATGCCAGCGGCGGTCCTGCCCGTGCGGGGTGACACTGCGTTCCGCCACAAGGGCCCGGGAGAGCTCGTCGATCAGGTCGGAGGGGACAGGTTCTTGCGAGGGGTTGACGAGTTCGACCTTGACCACGCCCATCAGGGGGTAGTCCAGGTGTCTCTGCTCCCGCAGACGCACATACCAGAACACCACCTGCCCCTCCCCGGCACTGAATACCGCCGTCCGGTGCTGAGCCCCCAAGTCGGCCAGGAGTTTGTAGATGGAGCGGCGCTCCGCCCGGGGGCCGCGCCCGAAGACGAACTGAGGGTCCTTCCGGAAGTTTTTCGCCACGCCGACAACGGGCTGAATACCGCCGGCGGCGCCCAGGGCCGTCAGGATGGGGTCGAACTGCAGGGAGCCGTCGGCGATAAG
>JBMFNL010000128.1:0-2730 GCA_049970175.1 Chloroflexia bacterium | reverse complement strand
AGGCGGCGTCGGCTCCAGACGCAGGTTATGCGCCACCGCCCTCCAACGCAATCCTGCCAGTACGCCGTCCCGTCTCCCGGTTAAGGGCCCGTGTACACTGTCAAGGCGACGTTGTCCACGAAAAAAGCGGTTGGGAGAGAATAGTCGGTGTTCACTTCAAAGGAGAGATAGATCGTTTGCCCCTGGTAGCCCCCGAAATCCGAGTACCACGCCTCTCCTGGATACCATGCACCTCTGGCGCTGGTGTTGTCCTGCCAGTCCAGCAGAGCAATCTCATTGTTGCTGCTATCTCGGAGGCGAATCCAGAGATGGTCATAAGCGCTGGTGCTTTCCTCCGCGCTCTGTACATACCAGGTATAGGTCAATCTGACTATCTGAGCACCGCTCGGCAAGACGAAACCTTGTTTCAACCGATCATCGGCATAGTCATAGCCGCCCAAGTAGGCCCCGTAGTGGCCTGAGTAGAACCAGGTGCCGTCGGCCAGGGAGTAGCCATCGGCGGAAGAGACCTGCCAGTACCTGGGCCGGCCGTTCACCAGTTCCTCGAAGCCGCCGTTGTCAATCACCTCGTAGGAGCCTCCGATAGACCAAGGGCGGTAGTGCTTGAAGGCAGCGGGCAAGAAAACGAGGTGGGACAGGGAAGGCCGCAGGGATACCTCCACCCCCTCATTAGCGCTGACGCGGGCATAGCCGGAGAAGGTGTCCGTGAAGACATATCTTACAGGGAGCGTGGCCGTTGTGTTAGGGGCAATTCGGATATAGTAGAAGTAATCCTCATAGAGGCCGTCACCAGGAAAATAGTCCAGCCACCACTTTCTGAAGGAATGATCGTTGGTATAGAAGGCGATGTCCGCGGCCAGGGTCAGGTCCGACCGGGTGTTGCGCAACACGATGACGGCGGGACTTTCACCGTTGACGACTTGGATGTCTCGCAGCAGGGTAAAGACCGGCTGCGGAGTCCAGTAGGGCGGCTTCCAACTTCCCAGCGGGTCCAGGCCGAAGATGCCCCGCGGCACCCAGGCGACCCGCGTCGGACGCCAGAGCCAATGGGAACCGGCCGAAGCGTTCTCCGGATGGGCCATCCAGCCCCAGACCACCTCCTGGTAAGGATAGACAGGAGATATCCCCTCGCCATATGGCGGCCGGGTGCGGCTGGGAGGGTTTTGACGGTCTTCCGGACACCCTCCCAGATACTCGGTTCGATTGGGGTCGTTGCACGCACTCCAACCGTTGTAGGCAGTGATAGAATAGTACCAGTCTTCCGGGGCCGTGTGGTCGTTACCTCCGATGAGGCGGTAGATCGGCGTGCTGAACCAGTTCCATTTCTCCTGGACGAGGAAGTTGGTGCCGGTGCCCAGGTTGTAGGCCAATTCCCCGGCGGCCCGTTCCGGCTCGAACCAGCCACAACCGGTGTCCATGCAGGAGGTCATCTGCATCACCCCGTAGCCGCAGTCAAGGGAAACCAGCGTACAGGCGTAGGTGCCGTCGGCGCCGTCGAATTGCTTCCAGGCGGACTCCTGCCAGCCCATACCCCGGAGGACGCTCTGCGGGAGGGGTCGGGCCGAGGAGATGTCTACATAGGTGATCCCCGGCCCCCCGAACTCCGAAGGCAAATCGTGGGCGGCCTGACCGTAGGTCGGGCCGTCGTCGCCCAGGCTGTTTTCGGCGGCCGCGTTGAAAGTGGGCCGCACGTCGTAGCGGTAGGGCTGATAGCCGTAGACCCGTTCTTGGGGACAGCCGGCCGGCGGCGGAGGGCAATCCTGTGTCGGTGGGATGGATGGGGCTTGGGTTGCTCCGGCGCTTGGCTCGATGCCGGATCGGGAAGCAAAGAACAAGCCGACCAGGACAAGGCCGAGTAGCCAGGTAGTACGTCGTAGGCAGGGAAGGAAGCGGTTCACCTCCGGCCCTCCTTTACCTCCCCGCTCCGCTGGGGATCCAAGCCACGAAGCGTAGCCAACATCTCGGGCAAGAAGGGATCGAGACCATCATCCCGGTGGGAAGGTGAATCCAATAGGAGCCGTCATAATAGGCGACCTGAGCCATTAGCCAGTGATGATCTGGGGAAAGGGCCAGATGATACCAGCCAAAATCGGCGGCGATGGCAAAGGTCGCCAATTCGCGGACATGTTGGGATCGCAGGTTGATAGCGTAGAGGTGGTAGAGGTCCTGGGCTCTTTGACCCACGATGACCTCATTTTCCCCTTCTCCCCATATAACATCAAACACAGACCCCGGTGGATGCTGAATATCTCCCTCCTCCTGCCCATCGGTAGAAATCCAGCGAGTGTCGATCAAGAGTCTACTTCCTTCGGGGGAAAGAAGTATCCTGGAAGGTTCAGGCAGGTTCAACCCAAGGGAAAGGATAAACCGGGATTCGCTTCCATCCTGCCGGGTCTTCCACAACTCGAATTCCCGAGTTTCCAGATTCCTTCGGATATGATAGAGCCACTGCCCGCCGGCCGACCAGCCCAGCAGTTGCAGGGAAGGGGTCCCCTCGAGGGTCAGAATGCGCTCGATTTTCCCCGTCGCCAGGTCAACCCGCTCGATGCCTACCCAGCCCTGGTCCTGGCGTGAGAGGGAGGCCAACTTGGTGGGCGGGCCGGCCTGGCCCAAGGTATAGAATATCGCCCGACTGTTCGGGCTCCAGAGTATCTGCCCGGCATCCGGGGCGACTTGCTGCAACCCTGTACCGTCCAGGTTGACTACCCACAAGGGGCTACTTCGCCAATG
>JBMFNL010000127.1:0-2801 GCA_049970175.1 Chloroflexia bacterium | reverse complement strand
GGGTGGAGGTCACGGTGCCGTCCGGCGGGGAAAGAAGGACCGGCACCCCGGGCGCTTCGACCGGGTAGGTGCATTCAAAGGGCTGGTAATAGAGGTCCACGTCATCGATGTACCAGCCGTCGGCCGTTACGCTGGTGTCCGACTGGATACGGAAGCGGAAAGCAGCGTTGCTCGAGCCGTCGAGCACGGAGGCGTCCAGCGTCCGCTGTTCCCAGGGATGGTCGTAGCCGGTATAGTTTTCCGGGAAAGGCAGCCAGGTCGCGCCGCCGTTGGTGGAATACTCGACGTAGCCGTAATCCCAACCCGGCTCCAGGTCGTAGGCATGCCAGAAGGTGAGCACGATTCCGCTGATCCCACTGAGGTTCAGGAAGGGAGAACGCAGCCAGGCGTTGGTGCTGTTCCAGTAGTCCCCATAGGGGCTATCGGACCAGGCGTGGGAGGGGCTATGGGACTGTTCTGTGGTGATCTGCCAGCGGTTGTTCTGCCCGCCGGTGGTCCAGTTGCCCGGACCGCTTTCCATATCATCGTAGAAGATATGGGCGATGGGCAGCGGCACCTTGGCCTCCAGGCGGAAGGTGTCGGTGAAGGCGCCCTGGTCGGCGGTGGCGACGAGGAGGAAATCGAGGGCGGCTCCGCAGGGGACGGTGGGGGCGATGGAGAAGACAAAGGCCGTCGTGTTGAACGCGGTTCCGGCAGGGCCGATATCGGGGTAGGCGGCATCGGCGGCCTCGATGGAGAGGCCCGGCGAGAGGGAAGTCAGGTGGGCGGCGATGCCGGTGGCGGTGGTAGCGCCGGTATTGGAGATGGCGACGTAGAGGAGCAGCCCTGTTTCGCCCGGTTCGGGGTAGCCGTTATTGTTTCCGCCGGGGACGTTATCGTCCACCAGCGTTGCTCCGGTCTCCAGGTGGGGCATGGGGACGAGCGGGATGTTCACCGTGGTGGTAGTGCCGACGGTGATGGTGACGCCGGGGATGACCGTGGCTGTGGGGTAGGCCGGCGGGAGGGGGCCGGCGGTGAGGACGTAGGTATCCCCGAGGAGGGGCATCCGGTAACGGCCGCTGCCGTCGCTCTCCACCGTCATGGTCATCGTCGGGCCGGCGGCCACCACCGACACGCCGGGGATGGGAGCCAGGCTATAGGCGTCGTAGACGATGCCCTCCAGCCAGCCTTTGGGCTGGCCGCAGGAAGGGAAGCGGAAGGCGCCGATGCGCGTGCTCCAGGCGTTGCCGGTGGCTTCCATATATTCCTGGGTATACCAGAAGGTGCAGTCGTCGGTGGGGTCCACGGTCATGAGGCTGTAGTCGCCCCAGCGGTCGGAAGCGTAGCCGATCTGGGAGCCGCCGCCCTGGACCATGAGGGCCTCGCCCTGGAGAAGGAGGCCGGGGACTTCGCCGTTCAATCGGCCGGCATAGCGGATCGAGGGATACATCGAGGTGCTGGCGATGCTGTAGCCGACGGCCATATTGCCGTCCTGGTCGGTGGCCACGCTGCCCATCCAGCGGTAATGCTGGTCCGGCTGGAAGGTGCCCTGCTGGTAGACAAAGGGGGTGCCGCCGGGATCGCGCACCTCGTACCAGCGGATGCCGGCCACCCCGTTGCTCAGGACGGTATGGTTCACCCAGAGCGATTCGTAACTGCCCCGGTTGCGGTAGTGCAGGGAAAACATGAGCCGGTCGCCCAGGCTGTCGAGCGGGTTGCCCGGCGGGGGCTGGGGGATTTCGCCGATGTAGCCGGCGTCGGCCACGGTGAGGTCCACCGGGCCGGTGAAGGTAGAGTTGCCGGGATTGGCCCAGTCCACGTGGAATTCCCAGAGGTGCAAGGTATTGGGGAAATCGAAGGATAGAAAATAGTTGGGGGAGCCGGCCGGCGGCGGCGCCCCTTTCATATTGGAGGGAAGGAGGCTGGCGTACTGGGAACCGGCGTTGAAAGAAACCCAGTTCATGGGCTGGCCGTTCAGCATGGCGGCGCGGTCCAGGGCCCAGACCTTGGCCCCGATCCAGGGATTGAACATGTTGCAGGAGAGGTAATAGGCATCCGGCCAGACCCCCAGTTTGGGGTAGTCGCACCAGGAGCCGTAGACGGGATCTTCGGTATCCAGGTCGTAGAAATACCAGCCGCCGCTGATGGGGTCGCCACTTTGGGAGACGGCGATGCACTCGTGGGATTCGCCCGAGGGGAGGGCAAAGTCGGTGATGATCCAGCGGTCGGCCATGGCGTCGTAGAGGGCGACCACGTCGCCCCGGTTCTGGTTATCGCAGGGGGAACCGGGCGGCCCCTGGAAGAAGTTGTCGTAGGAGATTTTGACCAGGGGGGTGCCGGTGGCCTTGTCGAAGATGCCGATGGCGATGTTGACCACCTGGATATAGTGGTTGGGGCCGACGTCGCCGTTGGTATCGGGTGGGTGCCAGCCGCCGGCCTCGGTCATGTTCAACCCGGCGAAGTGGATGAGCGGTTCCGGCATCTTGCCCCGGCCGGCCTGGGTCTGGGCTACCGGGTCCACCCACGATTCCGGTGTGGCCGGCACCTTGCCGGGGATGCGGGGCGGAGGCACCTCCCGGGGCGGCGGGAAGCCCTCCTCCAGTTGCGGCAGGTTGCGCAGGTCGCCGTTCCAGACGTAGGGGTGGACCGGGCCCCCGATATAAGGGCCGGAAGGGCTTACCGCCGCCGGGGCGGGTTGGGCCGGCCCCGCTTCCGCGGCGTTCGAACGGGCAGGCAAGGCCGGCAGAGTCAGGAACAGAAGAGCGATCACGAGCAAAGACCACCGGGTTTTGCCGCGCATTTTTCCTCCTTGTGAAGGCTAG
>JBMFNL010000126.1:0-2805 GCA_049970175.1 Chloroflexia bacterium | reverse complement strand
GTTGCTGGTATTGATTACTGTGGGCACGCGGATCACCGCAGCCCAACCAAGCGCCAGCACTTTATTGGAGAACGGTGAGGCGATTTCCATCGTGGTGTCACCAGAAACCGGGGGCGAGTTGACTTCCCCGGATGGTCAGGTGACCATCACCTTTCCTCCCGGATTGTTCTCCGAGACCACCGTCGTCACCTACACGGAAACAGCCATCACGTCGCTACCTCCAAACCTGGCCAATTTTGGTCCATCGTTTACGCTGCAAGCCGCGCGGTTCAGCGACGGCCAACCGATGGTGCTCTTTGAGATGGATGCCTGTCCCGGTGTGCACGGAGAGCCTGCCAACAAATCCGAATGCGGCGCCTTGCCGGAAGGGGGAATGGAGATCGCCATCCACTACTCCGACACCGACGTGGAGAGGGCAGGGGCAACGGAAAGCGAGTTGACGCTGAGTTACTTCTATAGCCCGGACGGGCAGACAGGCAAGTGGCTACCTCTGGAGACCGCGGTAGACGAGGGCCGGAATCTTGCTACCGCCTCCACGTGGTATTTTGCCCATTTCACACTGCTTGGGATGCCCCATCCTCCGATGACTGCTGGTGCACTTACCCAGGTAGAAGTTGTCGTAGATGACCAGGATGCCGGGTTTGCGCGCTTTCAGGCCGGCCAATGCGCCGACCCTCCAGATCGCTGCTGGTGGCACTATTGGTCGGCTTCCGGAGCCTACAACGGGCACAGTTACTACACCAAGAACTCTACCGACTACTATGGCCGCGAGAACTGGGGCGAGTGGACGCCAAACATTCCCCAGAGCGGTCGGTACGAGATTTTCGCCTTTATCCCCTGGGACCACGCCACTACCCGAAGCGCCCACTATCATATCTACAGGGATGGCAGCGAGATCGGCACGGCGACGGTCAACCAGTTGGAAATCTACGCCGATTGGGTTAGCCTGGGTACTTACGATCTGCCGGCCGGGACACGCTCGAAGGTCTACCTGGACGACCTGACCGGCAATCAGAACTATGCCACCGAGGAGATCGGCTTCGATGCCGTCAAGTTCGTGTGCCTGGACTGTGGCCCAGGCCCGACGCCTACTCCGGGACCGACACCGACGCCCGGGCCAACGCCGCAGCCCTTTCGGATTCACAGCGTTGCCGTAGTGGATAGCAATGGCAACCCTTTGCCCTGGGATGCTTTAGTGCACACCACCCTCACGGTAGAGGCACAAGGCTCCGGAAGCAACCCGCCCGGCGCAGTCACGGTCAAGGTCAGCGCGTTGAAAAGCGGCAAGGTCTCTTATCTGACCCTGGTCAGGGTCACAACACGCCCAGACGGGACGCACATCTACCGGGGCTCGCGGGCGGCAAGTGACCTGGTCAATCGCCCCAGTGGGTTGACGGTAGCAGCGGTGGTTTATGAACAAGAGGAGTTCGATTACCAGGTCGCAGAAAGGTTTATGAGCGATCTGGGTGTGCCGGAGGAGCGCCGGATGGGCATCGCCTGGGGAAACGGCGACCAAGGGCGAAACCGCCCACCAGCCAACTTGGACTATTTTCGAGCCGCTGGTTACGAACCGGCGCGGGTAGAAGTGATTGGTTACTCCGGGGTGATGCCAGACGAGTTTTTCATCCAGAATCAGGCTGGCATATTGCTCTATATTGGTCATGGCTGGCATGATCTCAACTATCTGTGCGTCGCACCTGGTACTGATGCATACGATTGCTCGAGAGCCCGTCCTACTGATATGGGGGACCATTGGACAGAGGGGTTACAAACCGTTATCCAGCTTGGTTGCAGTGTGCTGGACATCAATGATATGAATGGGTGGTGGAGCAACAAAATCTCTCCTGGCAAAGCATGGGTAGCGCTCCCTGGCCCTCAAACCTGGCTTGGGTTCCAAGCCAAGGCACCGAAGGTTGGAGTTCCTGGGCAGGATGGGGAAACGGCCCTTTATGCATTGGCTTCCGAACGCGCGGCTGGAAGTCCATGGATTGAAGCCTGGCGGCGAGCAACAGGCAAGGAGACATCTATTACGCCTCACAAGTTTGTCGGGGCGGTCGCCATTGAAGAATGCAACTACTATTATTGGAAAGAATACTGCTACTTCCTTGTAGGCTGCATTCGCTATACTTGGGAAGTGGTTCCATGTAGCGAGTGGAACTCCAGCAGTCAGGGATTGGAAGGCTTTATGGCTTCGCCAGCCGAAATGCACATCTACGATCAACAGGGACGCCACGTCGGGCCTAATGAGCAGGGTGGAACCGACACCGAAATCCCCGGCTCTGCCTACTGGACACCCATCGTGGCCGGAGAGCCGGATGCCGATGCCCGCCGCGTCTCCATCCGCACCGCCGACCTGAGCCATGGTTACCACCTGCGACTGGTTGGGATAGGGGAGGGCACCTTCGACTTCCTCCTGGAGATTCCTGACCGCTCGACGGGTACGCTCTACCAGACGACCTACGTCAGCGTGCCGGTCAGCAGCGGAGCGGAGTTCACTCTCACGCTGGAGCGGGGGACCGATTTCGTCCTGGCCGCCGACGCCGATGGGGATGGCCTCTTTGAGGGGCAAGTAGCGCCCTCTGGTGTCTTCACCCGAGCGATTGACTTGCCGGTAAACTTGACCCTGTCCGGAACGGTCGGGGAGAACGGCTGGTACATCAGCGACGTGACGGCGATGGTGAGCGCTTCCACCCGGCCGGATCTGCCGCCCATCGTGGGTCTGGAGTACGACCTGGGGGCCGGCTGGCAACCTTACCAGACCCCACTGCTCATCACCCAAGAGGGCACCCAGACGTTGCATTATCG
>JBMFNL010000125.1:0-2879 GCA_049970175.1 Chloroflexia bacterium | reverse complement strand
TGCGGATCATCCAGGGCGTCCACTTGCTTACCGAGACGATCGATCTGGCGTCGGACAGCTGGCAGGTAGCCAGTATGCGTCCTTCGGCCGGGGGGTATCTGTATGTTCAACTGAAGTCAGCATCTTCGACCACCTTATCCCCGGCCGATCGGATCGTCTTGGTTCGGGGCAGAGAAAAGGTCGGTGAATGGTCGTTCCCTCAGGCCACGCACTTTACCTGGATGGAACCTCATCCATCGAAGGGCTATCTCTACCTCGGCCATGCCGGCTATGGTAGCCTCCTCTCCATCGGGGTAGGGCCCACCCTGGCCTACTCCATGACGGTAGGCGACGGGTCCTGGGTACGGGCCATCGCCGTGGATGCGGGGTCAGGACGAGTCTATGTGGCGACCGATCATGCCCTAACGATCCTGGAGGAGCATCTGCCCTACCGCATCTACCTGCCTCTTCTGCCCAAGATTCCCCCGTCGCCCAACCCTCCGGGTATGGAGGCGCCGGAGATGGTCTATGATACCGAACGGGAGGTCCTTGTCCTCTACGACGGGGGGAGTTGGAAGTTCGGCTGGCCCCTGTGGGAGTACGATGGCTCGTCCTGGCGGCCCCTACATCCGGCCCATATGCCTTTCCTGGTCCACGAGGCCAGAATGGCTTACGATCAGGCCCGTCGTCGGATTGTGGCCGGCGGCATGGTGGGCGACTACTATGAAAGCGAAACCTGGGAATACGATGGAAACGACTGGTATCGGGTCCTTTTCTGGTACCCCGGATACGCCGCCGCCCGGATGATCTATGACCAGGCCCGAGAACGTGTTCTTCTCTTTGGAGGCTTTGTGGGCGGGCGGGGGTGGAGCGGCTACTCCAACCGGACCTGGGAATATGATGGCAGCAACTGGATCCAGGTCCATACGACCTACACCCCGACCTGTCGAGCCCACTTGGGCCTGGCCTATGACTCCGACCGCCAGGTAACCGTCCTCTTCGGTGGCTACGGTGGGCCCCCGTGTACTCCGGACGTCCAGACGTTCTCGGACACCTGGGAATACGATGCCCAGGGCTGGCACCTCATCACCCCGACCCACTCTCCTCAGGCACGGGACGGCCATGCCATGGTCTATGACTCGCGTCGGAAGGTGACCGTGCTCTTTGGGGGATGGGGCCGCGGGGGGGTCTACCTCAACGACACCTGGGAATACGATGGAAGCGACTGGCATCTGGTCACGCCGACCCTCTCTCCGTCCCCCCGGGCTGACCCCGCCATGGCCTATGACGCAGCCCGTGGGGTTGTGGTCCTCTTTGGAGGACATGGGTCGGATGCCGGGGTCCACTATGCCGATACCTGGGTGTACGACGGCACGACCTGGCGGCAGATAGCGGGGCCGGTTGATGCCGGATCGGAAAGGAGGTGGTGAAAGGGACAAAATGGTCAGCAGGTGTTACTGGAAATGCTCAGAAAGGAGGAAAAGATGATGAAATACCGGGCAATGTTGGTACTGGTCCTGTTAGGGATAGGCGTTTCGGTTATCGCACCAGCGGGGAGCGGTATTTGGGGGGCACCTCGGGTTGTGCAAGCCGCTTCTCCTGGGGAAACCCGCGTAGAGGTGATGTCTGTATCCACCGGCCCGGTAGGAGCGGTGGCCGTGGACCCGGTAACCCGGGCGATCTACCTGGGCGGGGCGGAGGGGCTTTTCCTCTCCACCGACGGGGGACGCTCCTGGTCCCTGCAGAGCCGTGAACTCTGCTACCCCCATACCCTCCTGGTGGACCCCTTCCAGCCCTTTGTCCTCTACGCCGCCCGGCGCGACCTGGGCACCTTCCTTCCTCTGCCCGGCGTCTACCGTTCCGAGGACGCCGGCCGGTCCTGGCGGCGCTGGGCTGCCGGGCTGGGGGAGGAGCGCATCTTCTCCCTGGCCCTGGATCCCCGGCGCCCCGGAAGGCTCTATGCCGGAAGTTGGGCCGGCCGCGTCTACCGGTCGGGCGATGGGGGGAAACACTGGGCGAGGAGTTCGCCGGAGCCGGTGTGCCCCTGTCCCGATTGTGCTCCGGGGGTGGTCATCCAACTCCTGGTCCATCCCCTAGACGGGGCACTCTATGCGCTGGAGGCCGGCGTAGGGGTTTTCCGTTCTGAGGATAGGGGGGCGACTTGGACGCTGCTCCTGCGGGATGCCGGCTGGCTGGCTATCGATCCCAAGCGGGGGGACCTGTACCTGGCCGGGCGGCGTTTCTGGCGTTCCGGCGATGGGGGGAGGAGTTGGGTCGATCTGAGCGCCGGGTTGCCCTGGGACGCCCGTCTAGGGGTCTACCGAAGCGGGTGGGTGGCGGTGAACCCGGAGCCGCTAGTGCTCTACACCCGGGAGCATCGCTCCACGGATGGTGGGGTGACCTGGGAGGCGCTGGGGGTAGAGGTGGGCTTTGTGCCGCGTCTGCTCGTGCCGGGGGAGGAACCGGTGATTTACGGCTCCTTCAACGGCCGGGCCGGCCGGTACCGGGATACAGAACGAGGCACCCCATAGCGCCGGTGGGTGGGGTTGCCGATCGGGTATCGAGATCGAGAGGAGTCGTTCGGCTCAAGAGGAGGAAAAGATGCAAGCGAACAAAGGAAAAGCGCGTCCGGTCCGCACGGTGGTTGCCATCTTGCTCTGTCTGGGAGTGGGTCTGGCAACGGCGACCGGGCCGGCGGTGGCCAGGGTACAGCCCGACACCGTTTCCCCGGTGGGCAGTCTGGCAGTGGCCGGGGCCGGGTTGCCATCCACGCTGGAGACCACTGCCCTTTCGTCCGACCTTTCCTCGCACCGCATCGTTGCCACCATACCGCTCACGCCCGGCGTTGGACTGGAGCCTCGTGCCATTGCAGCCGACCCTCGCAGTCCCCTGGTCTACAT
>JBMFNL010000124.1:0-2890 GCA_049970175.1 Chloroflexia bacterium | reverse complement strand
TGATTTCGATACGGCCGTCGCTGCGCTCCGGCCTACTTCACACGGCGCCTCGCCCCCATGCATCCGGCGAGGAGCGGTCGGGCTTCGCCCCCACTTGGCCGGCCTGCTCCATGACATCGGTAAGATCGGGATACGCGATGCCATCCTATACAAACCGGGACCGCTGGATGAAGAGGAATACCGGCGGGTGCAGGAACACCCGGTGCTGGCCGCTCAGATTCTGAGCCCGATTCCGGGGTTACGCAAGGTGGTGCCCATCGTCCTGCACCACCACGAACGCTACGATGGGAGCGGCTATCCCGACCGCCTGGCAGGAGAGGCGATTCCGGTGGGAGCGCGAATCCTGGCCGTGGTGGACGCTTTTGAGGCGATGACCTCGGTGCGGGCCTATCGGCCGGCCTTTACCCCGAAGGAAGCCCTGGAGAAACTGGTTCGGGGCCGGGGCAGCCAGTTCGACCCGGCCCTGGTAGACCTCTGGACTCGGCTGGTGCAGGCAGGTCGCCTAACTCTGCCGGAAAGCGCCCCCGGGCCGGATGTTTCCCCGCAAGACGGCCGGGGCAGGTTATCCTGGTAATTCGTCCCTCCCCGTCCTGAGAGCATTGCCCTCCCCGGTCGGGGGACCCGCCGGCGACAGCGCGGCTCGAATCCGGGCGCGTAACTCGTTCAACGCTACCGGCTTCACGAGGTAACCGCTAGCGCCGGCCTGCAGGGCTCGCCGGCGGTCTTCCTCTCCCTGGCGGGCCGTGAGCATAAGGATGGGCACGCCGGAAAAGGCCCGCATCCGCCGGCAGACCTCCCATCCGTCCATGTTCGGCATGAGGGCATCCAGCAGGACCAGGTCGGGGCACTCCTCCCGGAGCAGACGCAGTCCCTCGGGTCCCTCATGGGCCGTGACCACGGTATAGCCCTCGGCCTCCAGGATGGCCTGGAGGCTCCGGCAGACGTAAGCATCATCGTCCACGACGAGGATTTTCACCTGACCCGGCAATTCGGCCATTTCCCTCCCACCTCGGGGAAGCGCCCCCTAGGTATCCGAGGCTCCGGTAGACAGCGCCGGCAAAGCGATGATGAAGGTAGTGCCCCGGCCGCGCTCGCTTTCCACCTCGATCGTGCCCCCATGTTCTGTAATGTGCCGTAACAACTCGAGCCCCATGCCGCTGCCGTTGCGTTTGGTCGTTATAAAGGGCTCGAAGAGGCGCTCACGAATTTCCTCGGGAATTCCCGGCCCGGTATCCCGGATGGCCAGGCGCACCCGTTCGCCGTCCTGCCATCCCCGGATCTCCAGCAAGCCCCCTTTCCCGGCCATGGCGTCGGCGGCGTTGAGAAAAAGGCTGACCAGCGCCTGTTCGATCTGGGGCGGTGAGGCCAGCACGTGGGGCAGGCCGTCCGGAAGTTCCAACCGAATCTCGATATGCTCGGCCAGCAGACGGTTGCGCAGCAAGGAGAGGGCGTTCTCCACCACCTCGCGCAGGTCGCAGGGATGTTTGGCCGCCTCCTCCGCGCGGGAGAAGGAGAGCATCCGGCGGACCGTGGTGTGGATGCGTTCAAAGCCCACTTCGAGCAGGCGGACCAGTTCCTGGTTGGGGTCATCGGGGGGGAGGCGGCGGGCGAGCAGGGCCAGGAAGTTCTTGATCCCCTCCAGGGGGTTGTTGATCTCGTGGGCCACGCTGGCCGCCAGCCGGCCGGTAGCGGCCAGTTTCTCCGAGCGCACCAGGTAAGCCTGAGCCTGGCGCAGTTCTTCCAGCCGCCGGCGCAGTTCGGCGAGCAACCGGCCGTTTTCCACGATCATCGCCGCCTGGCCGGCCAGGATGGAAAGAAAACGGGCATCCTCCGGGGTAAAGGCGGCGATCCGGCTGCTCTGCAGGCTCAACGTGCCCACCTTGCGCCCGCCCATCTCCATCGGCGCGATCAGGAGGGAACGGTAGGCGGGGGGGGCATGGCCGGGGAGAAAGCGCGGATCGGCCGTGACATCGTCCACCCGGACGGTTTGCCCCTCCAGAAGCGCCGTCCCGGCCAGGCCGACGCCCAGGCGCATCCGCACGCGGCTGTTCCGGGAAAGAAAGGTATGAAAGGCCCCCATCGGCACCAGGATCTCATCCTCTCCCAAGAGATGGATGACGCCGGCCTCGGCGGCGGGGATGTTTTCCACCACGGCCTGGATGATCAGGCCCAGCATCTCCTCCATCGAGGCCGGCCGGGAGAGGGCCCGGGAGATCTGGAGCAAGGCCTCGCTTTCCCGAAGTCGGCGGGCGGCTCGCCGGCGCTCCGCCTCCAGTTCCAGGAAAAGGACGACCTCGCCGCTTTCCTCCGCCAACCGGCCCTGTTCCTCCTCGCTCAGGGGCGCGGCAAGCCCCAGGACGAGCGCCCCCAAGAAGTGGGCCTGTTGCCGGAGGGGCAGAAAGAGGGTCGTAGGGAGGGCCGGGTCCTCCCAGATGCGGGGGTCGGAGAAGCAGGCCGGCCGCCCCAGGGCCCGGAGGCGGGACCAGAACGCGGACAACCGGCCTTCCTCGGCGCTCGGACCCAGGCGACACACCACCTCCGGCCTCCCCTCCTCCCCCTCCAGAATCACCAGCCCGGCCGATGTGTCCGCGCCTCGGGCCATCCTCTGCAGCCCACGTTCCAGGAGCAGCCGGACCGGAGAATCCCCCTCCCCCTTCAACACCATAACCAGTTGAGGAACAATCTCCTGCCAGCCCTCGGTCTCCATGGCGCCAAGCCTTTTTCTATTTTATCCACTCGGATGGTTATATTATATCCCGGCCGGCCGCTCCTGTCAACCAACTGCCGGCTGAGGGTGTGTCCCAAACCCGTCGGAGAAATCATGCAGCCCTCCGGATTTGTTCCCAAGCCCAATTCCATTCTCTGTCCCCTCCCATTCCAGCACTCCGCA
>JBMFNL010000123.1:0-2942 GCA_049970175.1 Chloroflexia bacterium | reverse complement strand
GTTTCAATTCCCCTGTCGGAATTCGGTGGATGGCGACCACCCTGTTTTTCTTGGCTAGATTTTACGAGGAAAAGGCCGGTTTGGCGAGCACTTCCGGGTCTGCGGGCAACCGGCCTCGGCTCGATGTCACCGGACCGAGGCCTCCCGCGAAAATAGGGCTTCTTTTTGCCACTTTCCACTTCGTTCCCTTTGCGAGCACCCCCCGGTTCGGCCGGCCTTGCTTCGGCGCTCGCCTGGTATTGCTTCTCCATTCCCCCGTTGGAATTCGGTGGATGGCGACCCATATTATACCACGTAGGCAACTTCCTCCCGCGGCCGTTCCGAACCGATGGTCTCTACGCGCCCCAGACAGTTCTGGCAGAGCGGATAGAAGCGCACGCTATCCTCTTCCGGACGCAACCGCTTGTTCAGCCGCGCCTGCAGTTCGACCAGTTGCTTGCGCGTCAGAAAACACTCGAACAGGCTGTACTGCGTCCAGCGGCCAAAACCGCTCAGGATGCGGTGAACCCGGTTCCGCCGCCGGTCATCTGGGATATCATAGGCGACTACGTAAAAAGTCTTCTCGCCGGCCATCTGGCCCTCCTTTCGGGAATTCGGTTGTTAAGGTTCCCCTTCAACGCACGGTGAAGGGGGGATAGGCCGGAATCTCCCCTAGCAGCGTTTTGGCCAAAAGGCGCGCCTGGAGTTCCAGACACCTCCGATAGGTGGCCTTGTAGCCAAAGACCGGGTGCTGAATCTCCTCGTTCAACCGCCCTTCCAGTTGCTCGATGTAGCGCCGGCGGGCATCCGCCCGTAGCAAGCAACTTCCTACTTCGCGCTCAAAGTCGTCCGGCTGCAGGATGCCGTTGTTGATCACCCGCAGCACAACCGAATCCACCACCAGCGGGCGAAATTCCTCCACCAGGTCCAGCGCCAGGCACGGCCGGCCGTACCCCGGTGCATGTAAAAAGCCCACCAGCGGGTCCAACCCGACGACGTCCACCGCCGAGGCGACATCGTTGGTCAGGACGGTGTAGCCAAAACTCAGCAAAGCGTTCACCGGGTCGGGCGGCGGCCGGCGCAGCCGGCCGGGAAACTCCCAGCCGGGAGCCAGGAGCCGGCCGAAGACGCCAAAATAGTGCGCGCTGGCCGTCCCCTCCCAGCCCAGGAGGGTGTCCATCGTCGTGTTCTCCGAAGACGCAGCCTCGATCTGCCACAACACGTCCTGCAGAGACCGACAGGCTCGAGCGACCTCGGCATCGGCACGCTTGCGGTTCTGGCGGAGGAGAAAAGTGCGCATGTTGGCGACCTTGCCCCGGACGAAGCGAGCCGCCAAGGCCAGCCGGACGGCCGGATCGTTATGTGCCCGGTGCTGGGCCAGCCGCAGCGGGGCGTTTTTGCTCATCGGCGGCGAAAGCCGCCCCAGGAAACGCCCCCAGGGGGAACAAAAGGCCACTTCGATGCGCCGCTCCAGAAGGGCGGCCAGGACCGGCGTGGTCAGGGTGATGTTGCCCAGCACGACGACCTGCTCTACTTGGGTGAGTGGTACCCGAACCTTTCGTGCCTCCACCCCGGCCTGTTTATCAGCCGGGATGCGCACCAGGAGGGCTTCTCCATCGAGATGCACGGTGGCGTGTTGTTCGGTGAGGTACAGGGTGGTCATCGGAACGCCTCCTGGAGGTGGGAAAGCAGGCGAACCTCCCTGGGCAGACAGACCGGTTCCAGGGAACAGTCCCGGCATTTGGCCCGGGGTTGCTCCGGCGGCGGAATGTGCCCGGCCTGCAGGAGGACCCAGGCCCGCTCGATCGCCTCCTCGGTGCGGGCACGAAGTTCGGAGGTCAACTCGACTCGCACCCGACGGCGGGAAGAGGCGTAGAACAGGTAGCCGAAAGGAACCGGCCGGCCGGTCCGCTCTTCCAGGCAAAGGGCCTGGGCACATAACTGGACGTGGTCGTTCAACCATTTCCCCATGCGGCCGTGCTTGTGCTCCACCGGAATCAGTTGCCCCTGCGTCTCCTCCAGAACGTCGATGAAGCCGCTTACCTGAAGACGGTCGGAATAGACATAGACCCGACGGTGGATGCTTTTCTCGCCTTCCTGGGAACGGCCGGCCGTGTGGACACGCTCATGCTGGTAGAGGCCCTCCAGGACGGGCGCGTTCACCTCCATCTCGCCCTGGACATACATGAGCCAGAAGCGTCGGGGACAGTATTCCAGTTGGTTGAGCATGGAGATGGGCAGATATTCGCTCATCTATCTATGCCTGTTCGCCCGGCCGACATACCCACTTCGTCGTTACCCCGGCAATCTATAGCACGATCGCCGGCCCCTGCCGCCGCTCCTGCCACCAGCCCAGGCTGTCCACGAAAAAGGCATCCTGGTTGAAGACAATGCTCCAGGGGGAAGGGCTCAGGCCACCTCCCGGCCGCCGGACACGCAGTTCGTGGATCTCGAACAGGGGCGGAAGGGCGCGGCCCAGTCGGATCGAGGCCGGATGGCGGTCCACAAACCAGGCGACAATCTGTTTCCCGCGCAGATGTTTGTTCAGCCGACGTAAGCACACGGGAGGGTCGGTGGCCACCTCCAGCCCCTCGATGACCGCCACCTGGGCCCTGCGCCCGTAGACCGCTTCCTCACCCACCTCAAACCAGACCCGGCGGCCCTTGTCCAGCAGACCGGTCAGGGCAAAGTACCCGTACACGCCCAGAAGGTCCTCCGGGTTACGTCCGATGAGCCGGCCGTAACGCCGTTCGCAGGCGACCTCCTTGGGCCAGCGCTCCGCCAGCGCCTCCAGTTGGGCCAGGTACTCTTGCTCGTCGAGTTCGGTAAAGACTCCCCGGCGCAGCAGGAACAGCAGGTGGTAGCGTTTGGCCGGGAAACCGGGATCGACACCCCGCCTGTCCAGGATGGCCGCCTCCAAGCCGTTGCCCCGGAAGGTCAGGAGCGGCCGGAGGATATGTTCC
>JBMFNL010000122.1:0-2997 GCA_049970175.1 Chloroflexia bacterium | reverse complement strand
GGCGACATCCAGGCCGTGCGGGGCGTCTCCTTCCAGGTCGGGCGGGGGGAGATCTTTGGCCTCCTCGGCCCGAACGGAGCCGGCAAGACCACCACCGTCTCCATGCTCACCGGCCTGCTCGCTCCCGACCGGGGCGAGATCACGGTGGACGGCATCTCCTTCCAGAAGATGCCCCGGGCGGTCAAGGCCCGCCTGGGGCTGGTGCCCCAGGACCTGGCCCTCTATCCCACCCTCTCCGCCCGCGACAACCTCCTCTTCTTCGGCCGGCTCTACGGCCTCCAGGGGAAAACGTTGCGCGAACGTGTGGAGGCGGCCTTGGAGATCGTCCAACTCACCCCCCGCGCCAAGGATGCCGTGCACACCTTCTCCGGCGGCATGAAGCGGCGGCTGAACATCGCCGCCGGCCTCCTCCACGAGCCCGAAATCCTCTTCCTGGACGAGCCGACGGTGGGCGTGGACCCGCAGAGCCGGAACGCCATCTTCGAGAGCGTAGAGGCCCTCAACCGCGCCGGCCTGACCGTCCTCTACACCACCCACTACATGGAGGAGGCCCAGCGCCTCTGCCACCGCGTCGCCATCATGGACCAGGGCCAGATCATCGCCCTGGATACGCCGGCCGCGCTCATCCGCCGGTGGGGCAGCGGCCTCATCATCGCCGGCCTGCCGGAGGAAGCGGCGGAAACCCTGGCCACCCAACTGGAGCACCACCCGGCGGTCAAGAGCTTCCGCCGACGCGACGGCCGGCTCTACCTGGACGCCCACCGCACCCAGGAGGCCCTCCTGGCCCTCCTGGAGATGACCAACCGGATGGACCTCCCCCTTCGCTCGCTGGAAATTCTGGAAGCCAACCTGGAGACCGTCTTCCTGCACCTGACCGGCAAGCGGCTCCGGGACTGAAAAGGAGGCAACCATGGTACGGCAAATTCCGGCCATGGCCTGGAAAGACCTGAAGATCTTCTTCAAAGACCTGGGCGGCGTCGCCCTGATCTTCCTCCAGCCCTTTATGTTCATCCTGGTGATGAGTTACGCCCTGAGCGGCATGTTCACCTCCGGCGATAGCACCATCTCCATCCCGGTCGTCAACGAGGACCGGGGCACCCAGGCCGCGGCGGTGCTGCGCCAACTGGACGAGATGGAGGCCTTCCAGGTGGAAACGGTCTGGGAGGAAAAGCCGCTGGACCGAGAGCAGGCCGAGCGTCTGGTGGCCGAGGGGACGCGGCGCATGGCCCTGATCTTCCCGGCCGATTTCTCCGAGGTCCTGGAGGAGATCCCGACCGGAGGGGAACGACACACGACCCGCGTCCTGGTGATCGTGGACCCGGCCACCTCGAGCCAGTTCGTCGAGCCGATTCTGGGGACGCTCCAGGGGCTGATCGAGCGACAGACCCTTGCGGCAATGGCCCCGAAGGGGCTGGACCTGCTTCTAGCCCGGCTGAGTCCCCAGATGCCCGTCGAGCAACGCGAGGCCGTCAAAATCGAGGCTCAGGAGGCCATCTCCGGCGGCTTCCTGGGGGGAAGCAAGCCGGCAGTCACCCTGGAGAAAAAGGCGCCGGCCGGGATGCGGGTGGAGCAGTATCCGGACACCTTCCAGCAGAACGTCCCGGGCTACACCATCTACGGCATCTTCTGGATCGTGAGCCTGCTGGCCGGCTCGGTGCTGGAGGAAAAGCGTCTGGGGACCTTTCGGCGGCTCTCGGCCGCTCCGCTTTCGCGGGCCATCATGCTGGCGGGGAAACTTCTGCCCTACTACCTCATCAACCTGCTTCAGATCATCATTATGCTGGGGGCCTCGCACTACCTCTTCGGATTGCAACTGGGCTTTTCGCCGGCCGGCCTGGTGCTGGTGAGCCTGGCGGCGGCCGCCGCGGCCACCGGATTGGGCGTGCTCGTCTCCGCCCTGGCCCGCACTGAAGCCCAGGTGGGCGGCCTGACCGTCCTCCTTCTCCTCACCCTCTCGGCCCTGGGGGGATGCTTCGTCCCGCGCTTTGTGATGCCCTCCTGGCTCCAGACGGCCGGCCTGATCACCCCCCACGCCTGGGCCCTGGACGCCTACCAGGACCTCCTGGTACGCGGCTACGGCCTGGTAGAGGTCCTCCCCAAGGTGGGCGTCCTGGCCGGCTTCGCCACGGTCTTCTTCGCCATCGGGGTCTGGCGCTTCCGCTTCGAGTAGGGGCGAGATGCACCTGCGCCGGAAATAGGGTATAATAGGGTTATGAAAAAGATTTGGTTGGTACGGCGCCGCACCCTTCCCCTTCTCCTCGTCGCCTACCTGACCTGGGGGGCCGTAGGGGCCATCTGGTGGAACACGACGGAGCGGGAGCAACCCACCGCCTGGGCCGGCGGTGGGATGCTCCTTACCTTCGCCCTGCTGATGGCGCTGAACCCCGAAGTGCTGGCCCCACTGTGGCGACACCTCTACCTGGCCGCCCAGAGCGCCCTGGCCGCCGGCCTGCTCCTCATGGAAACCCGCGCCTGGTCGGCCATCCCCATCCTCTTCTTCATCCTGAGCGCCTTTGCCATGCTCCTCTGGCCGCACCGCCGCTCCTTCGGCTGGCTCTGGATCGGCCTCTTCGCCCTGCTCACCGGAGGCATCCTGGCCTTCCGGCTGGGCTGGGAAAACGGGTTGCTCACCCTCCTTCCCTATGCCGGAGGCTATGCCTTCTTCGGCGTCTTTGCCGAAGCCCTGGCCCGGGCCGAAGAAGCCCACCGCCAGACCCAGAGCCTCCTGGCCGAACTTCAGGAGGCCCACCGCCAGTTGCGGGCCTATGCCTCCCGGGTGGAAGAACTGGCCGTCGCCGAGGAGCGCAACCGAATGGCCCGCGAGATGCACGACGCCCTGGGCCACCACCTGACCGTCGCGGCGGTGCAACTGGAGGGTGCCGAACGGCTAATTCCCGCCGACCCACAGCGGGCCGTCCGGATGGTGCAGACCGCCCGCGAAGAGGTCCGGGAGGCGCTCACCGAGTTGCGGGAAACGGTGGCCGCGCTCCGCGCCCC
>JBMFNL010000121.1:0-3086 GCA_049970175.1 Chloroflexia bacterium | reverse complement strand
CGGTCCAGGGGTAGTAGGTATAGTCCACCTGCAGGACGGGCGAGGCCGCCGGCCCTAACTTCAGAAGGTCCACCGCCCCCCAGGCGGTGTAGAGCGTCTCCCCCACGTACACCGCCCCCAGGGAACTGCTGACGCTAGTGAGCATCCCGTTCGGCCGGTAGGCGTACGTCACCACCTCCCCATCCGGATAGGTCATCGTTTTCACCCGATCCATCGAGTCGTAGGTGGTGGAAGTCTCGTACCCCACCCCATCGACCCACACCTTTTCCCACACCGTCCGCCCCCGGTCGTCATACTTGTACTCGTGCCCGTTCGTCGGGGGCGCTGCCCCCGACGCCCCCGCCGGGGGGCGTTGCACGCCCCCCGGCGCCCCCCGCAGAAAGGCGCTGCCGCCGGCTTCAAAGTATCTCGTTGCCCCGGCCGGCCCCGGTGGGCATCCGTCCTTTAGGTTGAGCCTGTCGAAACCTTTAGGTTGAGCTTGTCGAAACCTTTAGGTTGAGATTGTCGAAACCTTATCCCCGAGATGGCCTCCGGCGATGCGGTTGTTCAGGTGCAAGGGGAGGACCCGGTGGCTCGACGATACCACACGGCCGGCCTTGCGGTGGTTTCCCACCGCCGGCCAAACCGGGCCTTTCCCCACGGCATGCCCTGCCCTTCCCATCCGTGCATCCGTGTGCTCATCCGTGTCGTGCGCCTTCTCGGCCTTCGTGGATACCCATCCTCATCCCCGAGATGTCCCTTGGCAATGCAGTTGTTCAGGTGCACGAGGGTGTCCCCAGGGTCCTATGATACCGCACGGCCGGCATCTCTATACATAACAATATGCCTTCGTCCCCCGTGTCACGGATACCACTGTGGGAGCTCCCCCTCTGTCAGGGGAATTACCACGCTATCCGTCAGGTCAAGTATGGACAGAAAACCCTCGCGCTCAAAGGCGATCTTCTTCCCATCAGGAGACCATGTGGGATTTTCCCCTTCCACCAGTTTCGTCGCTTTGCTGCTTGACAGGTCGAAGACGTATACAAACCCGGCAAGTGCATAGGTGACCGTTTTGCCATCGGGGGACCATTTGGGATGCTGGGATACGAGGGGACCCGACCGTACAAAGGTGCTTCCATCGGGAGCAAGCAGCCACATTTCACCGTGAGGCATAAGCAGGGTTGCGATCCAGTGGCCAACAGGGGACCACCACGGAGTCGAAAAATAGAGGCCTGTACCCTCTGGTAAGAGCGGAGTGATGTCTTTCCTTCCCGTGCCATCGGCGTTCATCACGCAGACTCCCATACCACAGGCGAAAGCAATCTTCTGCCCGTCAGGCGACCAGGCCGGTCCCACCTCATCAGGGCCGTCCGTACAGGTCAGGTTGGTGACCTCTCTTGTGACCAGGTCAACCACGAAGATGTCGAACTGGCTAGCGTGCGCTTGGGGTATCCCGATCTCGGCTGCGAAGGCGATCCGGGTCCCATCCGGAGACCAAGCTGGCCACTTTGCTCCAGGGGGAGAGGCAACGACTTTCTGCAAACCCGTGCCATCCGTGTTGATCAGATAGATGGTTCCCTGAGGTTCCTCGAGATTCGATACAAAGGCGACCCTTTGTCCATCGGGGGACAAGATCGGAAACGAAACCCGGAATGTGCCATCCGTGATCCTTCGGAGTCCTTGACCATCCAGAATCCAGAGCGCGTCGTGGCCGCGCGGGGTCGGTCTATAGAAGATGATCCTTCCCTCCGCCAGGACGACAGGGGTTTCGGTAGGCGGGGCAAGGGTGGGAGAAGGGGATACCGTCGGAGTGGGGGACGGTGTCTTCGGGAAGACGGGTCGTGGCGACCACACCGGTTCAGGAGAAGATACTGTTGGCCCAGGCGTTGGCTTCTGGCCTCCGCAGGAGACCAGAAACAAAGAAAACAGCAGGAGAAGAATCTTCTTACCCATCAGCCCATCTCCCGGGATTCATGGGAAAACCCCGCCATATCCACGGGCAGGAGTGGACAGAGGCGGCGACACGGCCATCCGGAGCATGAAGAGGTACTCTTGGCCGTCACGCTTATCGCGTGGACAAACATCCATATGGGCAACCATCTCCGATGGCCCAAGACCATAGGCATAGGCCAGCCACTTGGCAAGTCTGGTTGCAGCCACCTTCTGCGCTTCGGTGTATCCGGCTTTGTGGCCCTTCGGCACATTAGAGCCCGGCGTATATCCTACCACTTCCACCCCGATGGTGTGGCGATTGACATCTATCCCCTCGAGCACGGTGGTCTCACCGTACTTGGAAGTCTCCCATCGGGCGGGGCGTTCAGACGTTCCTCCGGCATGCCAGGCGGCGTATTCATCAGGGATGACCTGGTAGATTGTGCCATCCGTGTCGATAAGATAGTGAGCACTGGTCCCATTGGCTTGAAAGGCAGAGAGGGCTCCTTCAACGTCCTCGCCTTGGGTCATATGCCAGACAACTCCTAGGACTGGAGCACCTCCTCTTTCACCGTATTCCACACCCTCAGGCAACGTATAGGTTTGAGTGTTGATAGACGGAGGGGGAACGGCGTAAAAATCCCTTGCCTTCATCCCTGTTCCTTCCTCCACATAGTGGCCCGATAGATCTACATAACGGAGGGGATTATTCTGTACATAACCGAACCGGTTCAGTTGCTGCGGGTCTCCTGGGTCGGGCACCACCGTGTCCGGCTGGATGAAGCGCCCCAGGGCCGGGTCGTACCAGCGGGCGTTGTAGAAGTACAGCCCGAAGCCCGCTTCCCAGCGCTGCCCGGTGTAGCGGTATGTTGTCGGCGTCGTGCCGTAGGTGTAGCGGTCTTCCCCCCAGGCCTTGTAGCGCACCTCCCCCACCTTCGCCCCCGAAGCGTCCGCCACCACCGCCGTCGAGCCCAGGTGGTCCACAAGCAGCCAGTAGAGCGTCCCGTTCTCCCGCATCGCCACCCGCTGCGCGCCGGCGTAGTAGTACTTGCGGATCGTGCTCCCCTGCTTCTCGTAGTGGTTCCCCACATACACCGTCACCACCCCGTCCACCGTCCCCTTCACCCGCTCCCCGCCGGGGCCGTAGACGAAGGTGGCGATGTTCGTCCCGTTCT
>JBMFNL010000120.1:0-3221 GCA_049970175.1 Chloroflexia bacterium | reverse complement strand
ATGTAGACCAGGGGACTGCGAGGGTCGGCTGCAATGGCACGAGGCTCCAGTCCAATGCCGGGTGTAAGGGGTATGGAGGCAGCGATGCGATGAGAGGAAAGGCCGGGCGCTGAGGAAGTTGTCTCCGGCGTGGAAGGCAACCCGGTTCCGGCCACTACCAGACTATCCGCCTGGGGAGCCCTATCGGGTTGTCCCCCGGCCACCTCCTGATCGAAGGCTTCCACACCCACGAAAGCGATGGCCAGAAGCACGATCAGGATGGCGATGCCCATAAAGGCGAGTTTCCCTGTCTTTCCCATAGGTCTCCTCTTCAATAGGATACACCACGAACCGACCGTCCGCAAGACCACCTCCTTTTGTTCACCGGAACTGCCGCTCTGAAGCCAGGTTACACCGTTCAGGTGGCGAATTCTGTACGGCTGGCCGGCATTTGCCCGACTCTTGCCCGTAGGCAAGTGCACACCGGGGTTCCGCGGAATACCCCGGCCCGGCATCTCGATACCGGCCGGCCCGGCCGTAGAAGGAGCCGTAGAGCACCGGCTCTTCCCCCGGCACCAGACGGCGCGGCACAAAGCCCGCTTCCACCCCCAGCACCTCCCAGGTCACCCCACCATCCGTGGAGCGATGCTCCCGCGTGTAGAGCACCGGCGGCTCCGGATTCACCGCCACCCAACCGCTCCGGCACACCCCCAGACGGGCATCCCAGGGCAGCCCGGCGCTCCGGTCTACCCAACTCTCCCCTCCATCGCCGGAACGCCAGAAGCGCCGGCCGGCCAGGTACAGGCTCCCCCGCCGGGAATCGACGGCCAGCCAGCCGGCATCCCGCAGAAGCAGCCTCCAATTCGCCCCCCCATCCTCGGAACGGAAAATCCCTACGCCGGCCTCCAGCGCATAAAGCGCCCCCTCCAGAGGATGGACCAGGATCTGGACAACCACCCCAGGAGCACAACCCGAACAGGGACTCACCGGCGAACTCCTCTCCCAGTGTCTCCCTCCATCGCCCGACCGGTAGAGGCGGCCGGCCCAACTTCCGGCATAGAGGACACCGGGCTGCCGGGGATCCAGGGCCAGGGAGAAGATGCGCTCCTCCCCCAGCCCGGCAGCCCAGCGCCGCCAGGACCGGCCGGCGTCCTCGGAACGGTAGACGCCGGGCAGAGGAAGGAAGGTGCCCAGGTCGCGCCGGGCGGCGTAGAGGACAAAGGGCTGGAAGGGGTCCACCAGGAGGGTATGGGGGTAGCAGAGTTCACGGCTCTGCAGGGACCAGGAGCGTCCCCCGTCGGTGGAGAGGAAAAGCCCCTCCGCCCCGCCCAGGTAGATCGCCCGGGTTACCGGGTCCACGGCCACCGCTCCTACCGGGCCGGTCTCCACCCCCAGTACCTCCCAGCCGTCCCTTGGGGAGAGGCCGGCCGGCTCCCCCACCTCCGCCGCCGGAGGCGATGCGGCTTTCATCTTTGCTCCCCTTTCAAGGGCATCTTCTCCAATCGGCCCATGCTTTCCATCCTTTCGCCCCCATTATACCACACTTTTCCCGTTTTGTCAAGTACTTTCTAAAGCAAATTTCATCCAGTATATCATCATTATTGAGAAAGAGCCCCGTGTTCCGATGGAAAAGCCGCTTGGGTCTCCCCACGGCCCGCCGGGTACACCCAACCTGAAGGCGGCATGGCGCGGCCTCCGGGGAAGTGTCGAGGTGTCCTCCGAAGGCCGGCTTCCCTGCGCCTCGGCCTGGGCCTGGCCGGCCGCCTGGTCCTGGCCGTTCTGCCCCCGCTGGCAATCCGGGCCTGCTTCCGCCGAGGCCGGTTTGACAACTCTCCAGGCCGCGTTGTACAATGGCCTCGCCCTGGCCGGCCGGGGCATCTTCCTGGCTACGGTTCCAAACCGGGATTCTCTTGTGGAAAATCGTATGGCCGATAGCGAGACGATAGGACAACTCCTCCTGGACACCTTCGTCCTGGGGCTCTTCCAGACCAACTGCTACCTCATCGCCTGCCCGGAGACAGGCGAGGCCCTGGTGCTGGACCCCGGAGGGAAGGTGGAGCCTGTGCTGGAGCGGGCCCAGGCCCGAGGGGTAAAAATTGCCCTGATCGTCAACACCCACGGCCACTATGACCACATCGTGGGCAACGCCGAACTGGTCCGCCGGACGGGGGCCCCCCTGGCCGTCCACGAACTGGATGCCCCGCTCCTCTACGACCCCCAGTACGACTTCTCCGCCCTGCTGGGGCTGCGGCGGGAACCCTGCCGGCCGACGCGCCTCCTGCGCGCCGGGGATACGGTGGAGGTGGGGAGCCTTTCCTTCCAGGTTCTACATACCCCCGGCCATACGCCGGGGAGCATCTGCCTCCTGGGGGAACATATCCTCTTCAGCGGGGATACCCTCTTCCACCTGGGCGTCGGGCGAACCGACCTGCCGGGCGGCGACATGGAGGCCCTCATCCGAAGCCTGGAAGAGGCCCTGTTGCCTTTGGACGATCATCTGGTCGTCTATCCGGGCCACGGGCCGAGGACGACCATCGGGTACGAGAAAAAGTACAATCCCTTCCTCTGAAGGACGGAGGTGTCGGGATGGCCAGAATCAGCGTGATCGGGATGGGGTATGTGGGCCTGGTCACCGCCGCCTGCTTTGCCGACCTGGGCAACGAGGTCTGGTGTGTGGAACTGGACGGGCACAAGATCGAACTGTTGCGGCAGAACAAGGCCCCCTTCTACGAGCCGGGCCTGGAGGAACTGATCGCCCGCAACGCCACCGCCGGCCGGCTGCGCTTTACCACGCGCTATGAGGAGGCCATCCCGGATTCGGATTTTGTCTTTATCTGCGTGGGCACCCCGATGGCCGAGAACGGTGCCGCCGAACTCAAGTACGTGCGTATGGCCGCCGAATCCATCGGCCCCAATCTGCGCGGCTATACCATCATCGTCAACAAGAGCACCGTGCCCATCGGCACCGGCGATATGGTGACCGACATCCTCAGCCGCTACGCCGACCCCGACGACTTTGCCGTGGTCTCCAACCCCGAATTCCTCCGCGAAGGCTCGGCCGTCAACGACTTTTTCAACCCCGACCGGATCGTCCTTGGGGCCGGCGACCGGGCGGCGGCCGAGAAGGTGGCCGAACTGCACGCCCCCCTGAACGCCCCGGTCATCATCACCGACCTGCATACGGCCGAGATGATCAAGTACGCCTCCAACGCCTTCCTGGCCACCCGCATCTCCTTCATCAA
>JBMFNL010000119.1:0-3256 GCA_049970175.1 Chloroflexia bacterium | reverse complement strand
CCCATCCGTGTATCCGTGTGCTCAATCCGTGTCGTGCGCCTTCCCGGCCCTTTCGGGGGCGCTGCCCTCGACACCCCCGCCGGGGGGCGTTGTTGCACGTTAACAAATTAACCGGATAGTAAGCCGACATAGCGCAGTAAGACTTCTGAACCCTCCGCAAATTGATCCAGGAACGCGCATACCTGCCGGCGGAGTTGGTCGAGGTCATGAGCCCACCGGTGCAGATGGAGGGGTGCTTCGCGAAGCACCCCTTCCTGCTTGAGCCAACGCCATAGTTTCTCGATTGGGTTGAGCCAACTCGCGTAGGTAGGGATGAATAGGGGCACCAGGCCTTGTTCGGCGGCTGCTTGCAAGACGGTGGGCAACTTGTGCGTGGGCCAGTTGTCCTCGACCAGGTAGATGACCTGAGCCTCCGGATAAGCGGATCGGATCTGGGCGTAGAAGGAAATCAACGCCGCTTCTCCTACCTTACTGCGCTGGAGATAAGTTACACGACCGGTGACGCCGTTCAACGCCGCAGCCACACGCGTCTGGGTGTTCCGGCGGGGTTCTTGATAAGCGCGAGGCTCCGTGCAGCCCGTCAGAGCGTAGGCGGGGGCCAGACTCGGTTGTCGATAGTAGGTCAGTTCATCCGCCAGGAGAAAGACCACGGTATCAGGATGCTCCAAAGCATGCAGAAAAGCCTGCAAGATCTTGTCCCATTTCTCACGAAACTGGGGGTCTGGGCTGTGGATAAAGTTCCGCGCTCGTTTGTACCGGAAACCCAAACGATAGAGCACCTTGGCGACCCCAGGAGTGCTGCACCCGTTGAGCCAGGAGACCGCTCGCCCCAGGTCGTGCAACCGCCATCGGCTGCGCTGAATTCCGTAACGGTGGGGCGGCCGGTGCAACACTTGTTCCACCTCATCGCGGGCCGCCTCCCGGCTTCGAGGGGGAAAAAACGGGCTTGCGCCCGCGCCCCGGTTTCACTACCAGGCCGGCTACTCCCTCGGCCTGGTAGCGGTTCAGCCATTCCCAAATCGTCTTGGGGTTGCGCCGCCGTAGCAAGCCGTTCCGGGCGACGGCTGAGGCCGACTGCCCGTCGGCCACCTTGAGGAGGGCTGCGGCTCGTTCCCGCAAGTAGGGTTTGTTCGCATGGTCCCGAAGGTGCTCGAGTTCGGAACGCTGTTCCGGCGTTAGCATTAGGACTCGTCGGCTCATGGTAGCCTCCTTTTTGAGGCTATTCTACCACTATCCGACTAATTTGTTAATGTGCAACAACCGCCAGGAAAAGGGGAACGGCCGTCTCTCTCTTCTTACCTGGGGGTTACTAAGGCATTTCGCTCTACCATTTTCCGATCAATTTCCTCCAAGATGGAAACTAGTTCTGAAACAGTTATCAGTTCTTGCCCCTTCACCCCAATTGTGGCTGAAAAAGACACCAAATACTCGTCGTATTGGGCGCTGAATGAGCAGAAAACCTCGTTGCGAAACCGTTGGTCGCTACAGCCGACGCGCCACCGGTCGGCCCTTATGTCTATCTGCTTCACTTCTCCCGGAGTCTGCCACCTATCCTCGGCTCCAGGCAACCACTTCCCTATATAAGGGTTGTGCTCCCACTCCCACACCGCTTTCCCTTCACTACAGTAACGATATATGCGCTGTCCGGCCCGGGCTATCGGCGGCTTGGCAAAACAGAAAGCCACGAAGGCCACCTCTTCTGCCCCCTCGGTCAGGTTAGGGCTGGCCCGTTCGGCCAGGTATTTGCCACTCTCGCATACCGTCCACCCCGGCGGAAGGTCGGTCACCTCGATCAGAAGCCTGGCCGGATCGATGGCCGGCCCCCCCGGGGAGATAGCACAGAGGAAGCACCCGACCAGGAGTTTTCCCCCCATAAGGAACAGGAAGAGGCAAAGACAGACGGCCAGAACCTTCCCTGCCGCAAGAAATAGAGGAACAGAAACCGGCCGCCAGCGATAGGGGGATTTCTTCCGGCGCACAAAGTGCCCACCCATCGTCTTACTCTTCCCAGACCAAATCCTTCTCATACTTCTCCAACGCTTCTCTCAGCATCTCCTCGGTCAGCGCAATCCCGTATTGTCCGTACTTCTCCCAAAGGTAAATACCTACCAAAATGGCCGCCCGGTCGGCCGGTTCGTCGAAGCCGGTGTTGATCCATCCCAGACATTGGATTCCCGAGGAGCCGCATTGGGCTATGCCGGCTCCAAGCAGAAGCAGATCGCCGGAGAAGCCCGCTGCCCGGCCGACGTAGCCATAATGGATATTGGCGATGATCTGGTAATCCCACTCTTTCCCGGCCAGAGAAACGGTCGCCCTGTTCCTATCGAGCAGATCTTTCTTGAAATCCCATGGGCCGCCCGGCCCCACCAGGTTGCCAAACACTACGGCAGCAGCAGCCTGTTCCCCAGGAGTTCCTTGGGCGTACCCGGCCAGAGTCTGACCGATGCCCGCAGCGTTGGCCTGCATCGTTTGAAGAAGCCAGTCGGTCATCTCAGGATTTGTCGGAAAGTCCTGGGCTCGAAAACCGGCAAGAGGATTGACCTCCGGGGTGAACATACCGGCTATCCCCATAACTGTTGTTTGCACATATCCCGGAGTGTCAAAACTACCGTCCGAGAAGTAGTCGTAAGCTAACGCCAACCCAACGGCTCCTATGGCAATGATGGCCGGGATGAGAGGAAAACGGCCGGAAGGATCGTTATAGACCAGAGGGGAGTTCAGGGCATAAGTATAGCGGTTCAGGCTCTGCGGGTCGGCGGGGTCGGGCACCACCGTGTCCGGCTGGATGAAGCGCCCCAGGGCCGGGTCGTAGTAGCGTGCGTTGTAGAAGTACAGCCCGATCCCCGCCTCCCAGCGCTGCCCGGTGTAGCGGTAGGTCGTGGGGGTGGTGCCGTAGGTATAGCGGTCTTCCCCCCAGGCCTTGTAGCGCACCTCGGCCACCTTCGCCCCGCTCGTCCCGTTGGCCGTGATCGCCGTGCTCCCCAGGTGGTCGGCGAGCAGCCAGTAGAGCGTGCCGTCCTCCCGCATCGCCACCCGCTGCGCGCCGGCATAGTAGTACTTGCGGATCGTGCTCCCCTGCTTCTCGTAGTGGTTCCCCACATACACCGTCACCACCCCGTCCACCGTCCCCTTCACCCGCTCCCCGCCGGGGCCGTAGACAAAGGTGGCCACCTCAATGCCGTTCTTCTTCACCTGGGTCAACCGGTTCTCCGCATCGTAGGTCAACGCATAGGTGTTGCTGCCCACCACCCGCGTC
>JBMFNL010000118.1:0-3329 GCA_049970175.1 Chloroflexia bacterium | reverse complement strand
TGCGGAGTGCTGGAATGGGAGGGGACAGAGAATGGAATTGGGCTTGGGAACAAATTTTGCCACCTGTCCGTAAGTAGGGTATAATATCGATTAAACCGGTTTCGAGGCAAGGCCATGAAACTCTCGGAAAACAAGGTGGATTCGCTGACCGGACAGATCGTGCGGATGCTTCAGGAGCGGGACGACCTCGAATTGCGGGCCGATGCCAACCGCCTGCGTGCCCTGGTCCGACAGGCGATGCTGGACGAACTCCTGGTGGAGGACCGCCTGGAAGAGGAGGTCCGCCGCATCCTCCAGGGATATGAACGGGAGATTCGCCGCGGCCGGCTGAGTTACAATACCCTCTTCAACCGCATCAAGGCGCAACTGGTGCGGGAGCGCGGCCTGGTGCTCTGAAGGTCGAAAAGTGTTCCACCCGCCCGCGCTGGGTACGGAAACCGAATCTGCTCTGCCAACACGATGACAGGAGGAAATGATGAGAACACGGATGGTCACTTGGATGGCCCTTCTGGGGTGGATCGGCACGCTGCTGGCCGCCTGCGGCCCCCAGCCGACCCCGACGGCACTTCCTACGACCGTGCCCACCCCGGCTATCGTGCCCACGGCCCCGCCCGAGGCCCTCTCGCTCCTCTCCTATACCCACCCGGCCGGCCTCTTCACCCTCTCCTATCCCCAGGGGTGGACGGTGGAAGAAGAAGCCGAGCAAATCAGTTTCCTTTCCCCCGACCGGGTCTTTCACATCTTTCTCCAGTTTACCGACATCGGCCAGACCCTGGATGAGGAAGGGATGGGGTCCCTGATCGATGGCTTCTTCGAGTCGTTCAGCCAGGACCTGGCCGATTTCCAGCGGCAGGAAGAGACGCCGCAGCCCGACGGCAGCATCCTGGTGGATTATTCCTTCACCCTCGAGGGCCGGCCGGGCTACGGGGCCTCCTTCTTCGAGCAGCACGGCACCATGGTCTATGTCCTCTCCTTCTGGACCCAGGATGCCGACCGCTGGGAGGAGATTCTTCCCACCTTCGATGCCGTGGCCAACTCCTTCGCTCCCCAGAAGGCCCCGGAGGAACTGACCGCCGGCTGGAGCGTTCTGACCAGCGAGGCCGGCGGCTATACCATCGCCTATCCTCCCGACTGGGAGGCCCAGGAAGTGGACGGCAACGCCTTCATCCAGAAGGATGAGGAAACGTTCCTCATCATCGTGATGACCACCACCCTGCCCGCCGCCGACCCCGATCAGGCCGAACGGGCCTTTATAGATGAAACCGTTGACTCCATCCGCAACGATGACCCTAATGCCGAGATTTCCGCCCCGGATACCCTGTTCTTCGGCGGCGAAGAGGCCGTCTTTATCGACTTTACCTACGTGGACCCGCAGACCAACCTGGAGAACAAGGGCACGGCCCTGGCCGTGGCACACGGCGGCCGGCTCTACCAGGTGATTCTCTTCAGTCTGACCCGGGATGCCGAGGTCAACCTCCCGCTCTTCACCCAGATGCTCCTGTCCTTCCGCTTCACCCGGTGAGATGCGGGTGCCGGCCGGCGAATCATCCAACAGGGGCAGAGCCGGCTCTGCCCCTGTTGGATTCCGGTTCGGCCTGCGCAGGAGGGTCAGAGGAAGAAAAAGGCCAGGGCGATGACGGCATAGACCGCCAGGAGGGCGGCTCCCTCCAGCCAGTGCGAACGGCCGTCTATGGAGATCAGCGCGGCCAGGAGCACCCCCAGCCCCAGACAGATGACCTCGAAGGCGGAAAAGTGCAGGTCCATCGCCCCGGCCGGCCCGTGCATGGCCAGGCTCACAAAGACCAGGAGCGGGGCCACAAAGAGCGCCACCTGCTGGCTCGAACTCAGCGACACGGTGAGCGAGAGTTGCATCCGGTTCTTCAGCGCCACCTGCACCGCCACCAGGTGCTCGGCGACGTTCCCCACCAGGGGCACCAGCACGACCCCGATGAAGAGCGGGCTGACCCCCCAGGCCGCCACCACCGGCTCCACCGCCCCGACCAGGAACTCGCTCAGGAAGACGGTGGCCACGGTCGCCCCGGTCAGTACCCCCAGGGAGGTCCAGACCTTCCAGGGGCGGCGATGGAGGGGCCGGCCGGCCTCCGCGGCATGGACCTCGTCGTCCAGAAGCGGCGAGGTGAAGGTGAAGAGCACGCTGCCCAGGTAGAGGCAGAGGAGGATGCCGGCCACGCCCCAACTCAGGTACTCCAGCGGCATGTCCACATGGGCGCCGTGCAGGTGGTAGAAGAGGGTAGGGATGATGAGGCCGATGACCGCCAGGGCCATCATGGTGGCGCTCAGGCCGGCCAGGTCCCGGTCAAAGGATTGCTGCCCATTCTTCAAGCCTCCCAGGAACATGCTAAAGCCGAGGACGAGGAGGAGGTTCCCCAGGATCGAGCCGGTGATGGAGGCCTTGACCAGTTCCAGTTCCCTGGCCCGCAGGGCCACGATGGTGATGATGAGTTCGGCAGCGTTGCCCAGGGTGGCGTTCAGGAAACCGCCCAGTTTGGGGCCGGCCCGCTCGGCCAGGTGCTCGGTGGCCTCGCCCAGGAGGCCGGCCAGCGGGACAAGCCCCAGGGCCGAGGCGATGAAGACGGCCTGCGTCCCCCAGGCCGCCTCCCGGAAAGCGACCTCGGCCACCACGGCCAGGGGGACAAAGATCAGCAGGAAGCGCAGATATTTCATCCCGGAGAGCCGTTCAACGGGCCTGTAGGGGCGGGGTAGCCCCATGCTGGAGGCGGGGCCACCCCGCCCCTACCGTCCCACACTACCACGAACGTCCGACCAGCGGCAGGTAGATGCGGTAGGCGCCGACCTCCAGGAGACGCCGGGCCGTGGCCAGCCCGCTCCCGCCGCAGTTGGTCACGGTCAGGACGACGGTGTACGGCCCCGGCAGGACGTAGGTGTGGGTGACCGTCGCACCGCCGCCGTAGGCCCCGTCGCCAAAAGCCCAGGTGTAGGTCAAGGGAGCATCCCCGGAGACCGTGGCGGTGAAGAGGACGGGCCGGAAGATGTAGGGCGCATCCGGCGTAAAGGAGATGGCCGCATCGTGGGCCGGGATGCAGACCCCGGGGGCGAGCACCTGAAGGGTGTGGCTCACGACGGCGGTGTGGGTCTGGCAGTTGGTCGCCGTCATCACCACGGTGTAGGTGCCGCTTGCGGCATAGGTGTGGGCGACCTGGGGGCCGCTCCCCTGGGTTCCGTCGCCGAAATCCCAGGCGTAGGCGATCGGTTCATCCCCGGCCGCGCTCCCGGTGAAGGTGACCACCTCCCCGGCGTAGGGGTAGAAGGGCGTCCAGGAGAAGGCGGCATCGTGCACCGGCTCGCAG
>JBMFNL010000117.1:0-3362 GCA_049970175.1 Chloroflexia bacterium | reverse complement strand
GGGCGATGGCGAGGGCGGTTTCGGTAGCCTCCTGGGCGGCCCGGGTCTGGAGGGCCGCGATGGTGGCGTACTGGCGGGCCACATCGGTGCCCTGGGCGGTGGGGGTCTGGAGAGCGTTCTGGGTTCCGGCCAGGGCGGTCTGGGTGCCGGCCTGGGCGGCGGCCCAGGAGGGCGGTTTTTCTCCTCCGGGGAGGAAGAGGAAAAGCCCGGTGAAACTCAGGAGGAGCACGGCCGCGACCAGTGCGACCCAGAGGCGCACATCCAGGCGAAGGGGGTGGGAGGGAGGCCGTTCCTCCTTCTTCTGTCGGGGGATTTCCGGCCGGGTCAGGGCGGCTTGGAAGGCCTCCACCATCTCCCGGCCGCTCTGGAAGCGCCGTTCCGGCTCCTTGGCCAGGGCCCGCTCCAGGATCGGTTGGAGGGAGGAGGGGAGGTGGGGAGCAACGGTTCGGAGCGGCGGAGGCGGCTCGAAGGCGTGCATGTGGAGCACCGCCGGAGTATCCTCGGCGATAAAGGGGGGCCGGCCGGTGAGCATCTCGTAGAGCACCACGCCCAGGGAGTAGAGGTCGCTCCTCCCGTCCACCGGCCGGCCGCGGACCTGTTCGGGGGACATGTAGGCCGGCATCCCGACCAACTCCCCGGTGCGGGTCAGGCCGGTCTGGGCCGCCGCTCGGGCGATGCCAAAGTCGGTCAGGGTCACGTGGCCGGTGGGGGAAAGGAAGATGTTGGAAGGCTTGATGTCGCGGTGGAGAAAGCCCTGGGAATGGGCATAGTCCAGCGCCTCGGCCAGGGGACGGAGAATCTCCAGGCAGGTCGGGGGAGGAAGGGGGCCGGTGCGGCGCAGGCGTTCGAGGAGCGTTTCCCCATCCAGGTACTCCATGGCCAGGTAGTACCAGTGGTTTTCCCGGCCGGCGTCATAGATGTGGACGATATGGGGATGCTGGAGGCGGGCGGTGGTGAGGGCTTCCCGAAGGAAACGCTCCACCAACTGGGGATCGGCGGTCAGTTGGGGGTGGAGCACCTTCAGCGCCACGGGGCGTTCCAGGATGCGGTCCCAGGCCAGGAAGACGACGGCCATTCCTCCTCGCCCCCGCTCGGCCTGGATGATGTAGCGGCCCAGGGTGCGTCCGATCAACGCTTCCATACGACCTCCGGTCTCAGAAACCCATCCCCCGGTCCCCTGCGGGCCGGCCCAGATGGGATGACCCGCTCGAGCACGCCGCCTGCGGGTACGGGAGTGCCTCCGCCCGCCGTTTTACCCCATCCCGGCTTCACCGGCGGAAGCCAACCTCAGGCGTGTTTGAAGACCAGCACGGCCTGTCCAATGCGCACGTTATCGCCGTCATAGAGCATCTGCACGCTGTAGAGGCGCTGTCCGTTGACAAAAGTGCCGTTGGTGCTGCCCAGGTCCTGGATGGTGAACTGTCCCCCCTGCTCCCGGACGAGGGCGTGGTTCTTGGAAACCTCCGGGTCGTTCAGGACGATGTCGTTATCGGGGGCGCGGCCGATTCGGGTATCGCCCATGTTCAGTTGGAAACTGCGGCCGGCGGCCGGCCCGGATTGGACGTAAAACCAGCCGTTGGCCTTGGATCGGGGAGGGCGGGGCGGCTGGGCCTCCGGAGGAACTCGTGCGACCTGACCCTGGAACGGATAGCCCGACGAAACAGGGGGAGGTGGAGGATAAGACGTCACGGCCGGCCGCGCGGTTGCGGTGGCGGCGTAGACGACGGCCAGAACGATGGGGATGATGCCCCCGAACAGGCCCACCCAGAAGAAGGGTTCGATCAGGTTGGCCATGTTGATCTGGGCTTCTGTCGAGGAGAACTTGATGAGGAACGAGGGCAGAATGAGGAGCACCGGCACGATGGTCCCCATCCGCCAGGCCAGGGCGTTGATGCGCCGGTTGGCGCTGTCCAAAAAGATCCAGAAGATGGCCAGGATGTCGAGCAGCAGGAAGAGGAACAGGCCCCAGTCGTACCACCAGGTAAAGACCTGCATCGTTTCCTCCTTTCGGCCGGGGAAATCCCCGGCCACTATGCGATTCACCGCTAGCCTTTACAGGACCCGGCCGGGTCCGCTCCTCACCTGTCCGGGCACTTTCGGGTTCGGGCGCATTCCGGCGCTCAGGGCCGCTGGGGATAACGCCACACCCCGTCCACCGTGCCGCTGTAGAGGTAGGGGCAATCCTCCCAGACGGCCAGGGCATGGACGAAGGCGGCGTTTCCGGCCAATCGTCCCAGGGGATACCAGGGCCGGCGGCTTCCCCCGGCACTGTAGACGCCGTGCCCCTCGGTCCCGGCGTAGAGCCGGCCGCTGGGCCCGCGCACGAGCGCGCCCACTTTGTCTATGGGCACGTCGGCGGCCCGCGTCCAGGTATTTCCCATATCGGTGCTGAGGTACAGGCCTCCTTCGGTGCCGATGTAGAAGATGCCCCCCTCCAAGGGCAGGAGGGCCCAGACGCGCCGGGCCGGTTCGTCCAATCCCTGCCGGCCCAGCGGTTGCCAGCGGGATCCGTCCCAGCGGAAGACCCCGGCCCCCCAGGTGCCTACGTACAGCGTATTGTCCTGGCAGAGGAAAGTGTCGATCAATAGGGCCGTTCCCGAGAGGCCCTCGCTTCGATAGAGCCAGGAGCCGTCCCCGGCGGTTCGGGCGTATACGCCGGCATCGGTTCCGGCATAGAGGGCATCGGCGCAGACCTGCAGGGCCCAGATGGAGGTATTGCCCAGGCCGTCGTTCATCGCTTCCCAACTTCCCTGGCGGTAGCGCCATACGCCGTTGGCGTTGCCGGCCCAGAGCGCCCCGTCAAAGTGGGCCAGCGTCCGCGCCCCGCCGTCCAGCACCATCGCTTGCACAGGGGCGAGATCACAACCTGACCCCCGGTAGGCGTTGTCTGAGGCGGCCAGGTAGACCTCGCCCTGGGAGACGAAAAGGATGGCCCGGACGTTGCCCACCTCCGGGAGCAGGCGCTCCCAGGGAGGGTAGCCCCGCAGCACCAGCGGCAGGTAGATGGAGTAAGGGGCCATCTCCAGGGTGTGGGAGACGGACACAGCGGCCGAAACGCAGTTCGTCGCCGTCAGCACCACCCGGAAGGCGCCGGTCCGGCTGTAGGTATGGGTGGCGGTGACGCCGGAGGCCGTCCCACCGTCGCCGAAGGACCAGGTATAAGAGATCGGTAAGGTGCCGACGGCCGTGCCAGTGAAGGCTACCGTCTCTCCCACCCGAGGGGACGGCGGAGACCAGGTGAAGGCAACGCCATGCACCGGTTCACAGGCCGCGACCACCCGGATGACGTGGGTGGCCGTGATCGCGTCGCAGGCGTTGCTCACGGCGAGCGTCACGGTATAGTCGCCGGCTGCGGTGTAGGT
>JBMFNL010000116.1:0-3365 GCA_049970175.1 Chloroflexia bacterium | reverse complement strand
CGCTGGAGGATGTGATCGCCGTGGCCTCGACCGGGAACATCCGCGTGCCGATCTATACCCTGGGGCTGGGCAGACGGATCGACAGCAACACGCTGCAGCGCCTGGCCGAGCGGAGCGGCGGGCGAAACCTTTATTCCCCCGACGAAGCGGCCGTCGAAGCCACTTTCCTCCGCCTGGCGGAGCAGTTGCGGACACAGTACCTCCTGCGCTATATCTCCACCTCGGGTCCCGGGGCCCACAACGTTACGGTGAGCGTAACCTATGAGGGAGGAACCGACCTGGATACCCGCACCTTTCTCCTTCCACCTTTCCCGATTCGGGCGGCCCTTACCTCGCCTCAGGACGGACAGCAGGTCAGCGGCACCCTGCGCATCGCCGTGACGATCGGTGGGCAGGGGGAACCGATCGATTATGTGACCTTCAAACTGGCCGATCAGGAGGTCGGGCGGGACGACACTCGCCCGTATGAGGCCGAGGTGGACCTGAGCACCTATCCGTCGGGGGAAGTGACCGTTACGGCCATCGTATACGGGATCGGGGGTGTGGAATTGGCCCGCGCTTCCGGCCGGGTGACCGTGGTGGCGGCTCCGCCCGCCGAGGTTCCGCCGGAAGAAACACCGCCGACAGCGGAAGAGAAAACGGAAGCGGGCCTTCCTTCGCTGAGCCGGGAAGTATGGATCGGTGGAATCGGCGGCCTGGCCCTCCTGCTGGGTATCTTGGTGGGCGTACGGATCATCGGCCGGCGACGGGCTCAGGTACACAGGCCGGGTCGGCGTCCACCGCGTGAGTCCGCAGCGCCCGTCCGGGTGGAAGAACGCACGTATGACACCCTCGGAGCGAGGGCCCTGGGCGTTCTGGTGGTCGAGGAAAGCGATGACCCCGCCATGATCGGCTATTGTTTCGAGATCACCCGGCCGGCGGTCACGTTGGGGCGGAGCGCCGATAACGACCTGGTCTTTCCCCTGGATCGGGCCGTTTCCCGCCATCATGCCCGCATCGAGGAACGGAGCGGAGGCCTTTTTTTGAGCGAGGTGGAGACGCTCGACCAGAGCGGCCGGCCCAGGCGGCCGACCTACGGAACAACGGTCAACGGGGTTCCCCTGGGGGCAGCGGGGGTCCGGTTGCAGCATGGGGATGAGATTGTGTTGGGGAAACGCCTGCGTCTGCGCTTTCGGGCGGCCGGCGGGGTTGAGGGCGAAGCCCCCACCTACGATCAACTGGCCGAGGATCGCACCCGAACGTTGGAGTAGAGGGCATGGGATTTGAGTTCGGTGTGGCCTGCGATCCGGGGCGAAGGCGGGGGGGTGATCCCAACCAGGATGCGGTAGGCCTGATCCCGCCGGATACCTCCCGAGGCCGCCCCGCTCTCCTGGTCGTGGCCGACGGCATGGGCGGCCACGGTGGAGGGGCCACGGCCAGCCGGCTGGTGGTCGAGGCGATGGAACGGTGTTTCCGGCAGGCCCATCACCCGGCAGACTACCGGGCCTTTCTGGAAGAGGGCGTGCGGGAAGCCCATCGCGCCGTCCGCCAACATGCCGCTCAACATCCCGACCTGAGCCATATGGGCAGCACGGTGGTGGCCGCCGTCCTGGCGGAGGAACGGGCCTGGGTGGTGAACGTGGGGGACAGCCGGGCCTATCTGCTCCGGCAGGACGGTATCCGCCAGTTGAGTCGGGATCACAGCTGGGTGGGGGAACTGGCGCGGGCCGGCCACCTCTCCCCCGAGGAGGCCCGAACGCATCCCAGGCGCAGTCGCCTGACGATGGCCATCGCCGCCCATCGGGAGGAGGTCCACCCCTTTTCCACCGAGACGGCGCTGGGGGCCGGCGAGGTCCTGCTCCTCTGTTCCGACGGGCTATGGGGAGTGGTTCCCGAGAGGCTCCTCTGGGCGGTGGCCGGGGAACTGCCGCCCCAGCAGGCGGCGGAGAAACTGGTGAGCCTGGCCAATGCCCATCAAGGTCCGGACAACATCTCGGTCCTCATCGCCCGCCGGCCCGGGCCTCGCTGGGGAGTCGGCGAGGACGAGACCCAGCCCGGATGAGACTTGACCCTGCTTCTGCTCCGGTGGTATACTGGGGGCGGATGCAGGTACGATAGAAACACAAGGAGGCCGGCCGAAGGTTCGGGCCGAGAGGAGGGCATATGGGCTTGCAGATCGGTCAATCGGTTGGGCGCTACCACATCGTGGAGCAACTGGGGGAAGGGGGCATGGCCACGGTTTACAAGGCCTATGACACCCGGCTGGAGCGGGAGGTGGCCCTCAAGGTCATCCGGCGGGGGGCTTTCCCGCCGGAGCAACTGGAGCGCATCCTCCGGCGCTTCGAGCGGGAGGCCAAGGCCCTGGCCCGCCTGACCCACCCCAACATCGTGGGCCTCATAGACTATGGGGAGTACGAAGGCTCGCCCTACCTGGTGATGGAGTACCTCCCCGGCGGGACGCTCAAGAAGTTGCTGGAGGCGCGGGCCGGCCGGCCGCTCCCCTGGGAGGAGGCGGTGCGGCTGCTCCTGCCCATCGCCCGCGCCCTGCACTTTGCCCACCGGCAGGGCTTCATCCACCGGGATGTGAAGCCCTCCAACATCCTCATCACCGAGAGCGGGGAGCCCATGCTTTCGGATTTCGGCATCGCCAAACTCCTGGAGACGGAGGAGACGACGCTCACCGGGACGGGGGTGGGGGTGGGGACGCCGGAGTACATGGCCCCGGAGCAGGGGCTGGGCCGGAAGGTGGACGCCCGGGCCGATGTCTACGCCCTGGGGGTGGTGCTCTACGAACTGGTGACCGGGCGCAAGCCGTACACGGCCGATACGCCGATGGCGGTGGTCTTCAAGCACCTGAGCGACCCGCTGCCCCGGCCGCGGGCGTACGTGCCGGAGTTGCCGGAGGCGGTGGAGCGGGTGCTCTTCAAGGCGCTGGCCAAGGCTCCGGAAGACCGCTACCCGGACATGGCTGCGCTGGCGGCGGCGCTGTCCTCATCCCTCACCCCTCACCCCCAACCCCCTCTCCCCTCTCCCATTGGGAGAGGGGAGAGGGGGCCGGGGGAGTGGGGTGAGGGCGGCGCCGAGACCGTGCTGCAGGAAACCGAAGTAGCGACGGAGTTGCTCCCGGCGCCACCTCCACCCCGGCCTGCCCCCCCACCGCTGCCCCGACCTGCGGCGCCGCCGAAAAAGGCCGCCCGCCGGCCCTGGATGCCGGCCGGGGCGGGCCTCCTGGTGGTAGCGCTCCTCGTGCTGGCCGGCCTCTACCTCGGCGGGGTGCTGGGCCGGCCGGCGCCCTATCGCATCGCCTTCTCGTCCAACCGCGATGGTAACCGGGAAATCTATGTGATGAACGCCGACGGCAGCGGGGTGACCCGCCTCACGAATGA
>JBMFNL010000115.1:0-3535 GCA_049970175.1 Chloroflexia bacterium | reverse complement strand
CGGCGTGTACGGCCAGAGCGACAGCACCGACGGCCGCGGCGTGTACGGCTATGCCGCCGCCACCAGCGGCACGACCTGCGGCGTGTATGGCCAGAGCGCCAGCACCGACGGCCGCGGCGTGTACGGCTATGCCACCGCCACCAGCGGCACGACCTTCGGCGTGTGGGGGCAGAGCGACAGCACCGACGGCATCGGCGTGTACGGTTTGGCCCACGCCTCCGCCGGGGGAGTGGGGGTCATGGGCGACGCGTCTGCCAGCACGGGCGGCGGCGTCGGCGTCTGGGGACGGACGAACGCCCCCTTCGGCCACGGCGTGGCGGGCTGGGCCTTTTCCACCAGTGGCGGGCATGGCGTCTATGCGAATAGTCGGGCGGCGGCGGAAGGAGGGGCTGCCCTCTACGCCCTAAACACCCACAGCGGCGGCATTGCGATGTGGGGACAAAACAACAGCACTGATTCCACCCTGGTGTTGGTCAACCAGGGCAGCGGCGATCTGCTCAGGGCTTTCATATCGGGCGGGGAACTGCGCTTCCGCTTTGCAAATGACGGCACGGGTTACTCCGACGGCGGCTGGACGACCCCGGCCTCCGACTTCGCCGAGATGCTCCCCGCCGTGGACGGCCTGGAACCGGGTGACGTGCTGGTCATCGGCGCAGATGGGAAACTTGCCCGCAGCACGCAACCCTACCAGCCCACCGTTGTCGGCGTCTACTCCACCCGGCCGGGCTTTGTCGGCGGACAGCCGGAGGAGGGGAAACCGGAAGGGCACATCCCACTGGCTGTGGTGGGCGTTGTTCCGGTCAAGGCCAGCGTCGAGAACGGTCCTATCCGCCCCGGCGACCTGCTGGTGGCCTCCTCCACGCCCGGCCACGCGATGAGGGCCGGCCCCAATCCGTCCGTCGGCACGGTCGTCGGCAAGGCCCTGGAGAGGCTGGATAAGGGAACCGGCGTCATCCTGATGCTGGTCATGCTCCAGTAGGAGGTGGGCGATGAACGGCTCACGCTACATGCTTCCCGTTGCTCGCCTTCTACTGCCGGTCGTCCTGCTTGCCCTACTGACGGTTGGCGTTGCCTCTTCCCAATCGGGCGACGGCTACGACCTCTCGTGGAACACCGTGGACGGCGGTGGCTACACCTGGAGCGAGGGCGGCTCCTACAGCCTGGGCGGGACGGCCGGCCAGCCGGATGCCGGGGCCCTTGCCGGCGGCCCATACACGCTCCGCGGCGGCTTCTGGGCCGGCGGGGAGGTTCCGGCGATGGAGTACCGCATCTATCTTCCGCTGACGCTGCGCCGCTTCTAACCCTGTCCCGAACAGCCCGGCGAGGCGCCGATTGAGTAGGCCGGAGCGCAGCGACGGCCGTATCGAAATCAAGCCTTGTCCAACTATTCCCGTTGGAAGCATGTCGCGGTTGAACGCGTGGGCATGGTATAACCTGTGGAGCGCTTAGGTAGATGAGGAGGTAGTCGCCGTTGGCGGGTGGTACGAATGCATGGTGCTGGATGTGACGGACCACCCTCACTTTGCCTATCGGGACGGCGGGGGCTATCCCCCGTTTGGCTACCCCATGTACGCCCGCGAGGAAGGCGGGGGCTGGGCGAACATCGTTGTGGACGGTTCCTCCTGGGTATCCGAGGGGTACACTTCGCTGGCCCTGGACGGGGCCGGCCGGCCGCGCATCGCCTACATCGGCGGGGGGACGCGCTATGCCGCGTACGACGGCACGAATTGGTCCACCGAGACGGTGGACCCCTCCGGCGTGGCCGGCACATCGCTGCAGTTGGATGCGGCCGGCCGGCCGCATATCAGCTATGTAGGGGCAACGGGCCTGTCCTATGCCGTCTACGATGGGGCGGCCTGGGCGATCGCCCTTGTGGACCCGGCGGCAACGGACAACTATACCTCGCTCGACCTGGACCGCCTGGGCCGGCCGCACATCGCCTACCTCGCTGCTTCCAAACAGTTGGACCGTCACCGGCAGCCACACGCTGGCCGTCACGGGCACCAACGCCTGCTCTACGCGCACGGCCGGCCTGACGGTGACGGTCTTTTGCCAGCCCCTGACCGGCGCGGCCGTGCGCGGCCCGCACAGCCTGCTGGCCGGGCAGGAGGGGACTTTCTGGGCCGTGGCCGAACCGATCACGAGCAGCCCCCCGGTGACCTTTACCTGGGACAACGGCACGGTGGGTACCCACGCGATCTATAGTTGGACGCTGACGGGCACCTATACCCTGACGGTCAGTGCGACGAATGTCTGTGGGGGTAGTGGGACAGGGCGGCATGCGGTGCACGTGTTGGCGGAATGGCCCTATGCGATCTACCTGCCACTGCTGCTGCGTCTGAGCGGGCGGTAGAGAGGTGCGCGGAATCCGATTGCTGTCCTGCTATGTTGTCGCTCCCTTCGGCTAACGCCGGAAGGTGCAGAGGTCTGCACTATTATCGCGTAGGGCGGAGACGGTGGACGAGGCCTTCTGCGCCGCGCAGGATGTTGAACGTTATGAGGATCGAGCGTGCCCTGCCTTCCGGACAGGTCGCCCCGGCACCGGCGAGTGCGCCGTGGCCTTGCGCGACAGCACTGCCGGCACCGTCATCATCACCGGCGATGGCAACGTCGTGCAGGTTCTGTCGGGCTCGGCGGCCGAGGCCCGGCAGAGACTTTCGTCCCGGGCCCTCGACCTCCTGACGGGGCGATGCCTGCGGGCGGTGGAGGAAGCACGGGCGACGCCGGAGGCCGACGACCCTCGCCGGCCTCTAGGTGGACGGATGCGTCTCCTCCAATCGTTCCTCCAGAATCTCCGCCCGAATCTGCTGGAGGGTCTCCTTGACCACCCGCTCCAGGGTGCCCTGGCGGATGCCTCCACCCCGCCCCCGGGCCCGCAGCGAGACCTCGATCTCCAGGTCCGCCTCCTGTTGCAGGGGCATCACGACGCCGCGGACGAGATCGGAAAGTTTCTCCCAGGCGACGCGCGCCCGCAGGGCGTAGAAGCCGATCCCCGCCGTCGCGGCAGGCCCGCCGGCTGGCTCGGCCACTCTCTCCAAGGCGCCGGCCTCTTCTCCAGGTGCCCCGGGGGTGGACGGTCCAGCTGGGAGGCCCTCGACGGCCGGAGCGACCTCGCGCACCAGGACGCCCTCTTCCGGCGAGATCAAGGCCGGCAGGGGCTCGCCGAAGTAAACCTGCCCGCCGACCCGGACGCCGAAGAGCCCCTCCTGCACGCCCTGGCGGACCGCCGCCCAGGCCACCTCATCGCCCTCCAGCATCGGCAACTGGGGATAGCGCAGAAAGGCCTCCACCACGTCCCGCAGGGGCTTTTCCGCCTCGTCCTCCCGCAACGCTTTCTGGAGAAGGCGCGTCGGGGCGATCTTGCCCACCAGCAGGTCCCGGTCCCGCAGCGCCTCCTTCACCCGCCGGCTCAGCGAATCCTTCGCCCCCACCGTGGGGATGCCCAGGTCCAGCCACTCCACCCCCTCCGGCCCGGGCCTGGCCAGGTGCCGGTAGACGTAGAACAGCCGGAAGGGGACATCCTTCTCCGCCTCCT
>JBMFNL010000114.1:0-3628 GCA_049970175.1 Chloroflexia bacterium | reverse complement strand
TCTTCACCACCGTCCCATCCGGGTGGGTTACGTTGTAGACCCGCCCCAGCGCATCGTAAACGGTCTGCGTCCGCGCCCCGCCGGGATCCGGCGGAACATAGCCGTACATCCCATAGCCCCCATCCTGACCGTGATCCCCATAGTACGGCACCCACTCCGCCTTCACCCGCCCAAAGGCATCGTAGGAAGTGCTCTTCCGCACCTCGTCGTTCAGGTAGCCATCCCCCTCCCAGCGCCCATGCACCTGCACCAACCGCCCCAGCCCGTCGAAGAAGCGCTCTTCCCAAATCCACTCGCCGCCCGGCGCGCTCTCCGTCCGCCGGTAAACCACCACCCGCTGCTGCCCCACCGTCCCGAAAAAGAGATAGTCCACCTGCACCGAGGGATAGTCGGCGACGTCCCCCGGGCGGTAGACCTTCACCACCCGCCCCAAGGCGTCGTACTGCCAACTCGTCGTATCCCCGTTGAAGTCGGTGTGGGAGGTCAGCACCCCCAGCCGGTAGTCATAACTCGCCCGCTCCTCCAATGCCGAAATGGGGTAGACCACCCGCTCCGGGTAGAGGTAGAAGCCGCTCCCGGAGAAGTTGTAGTCGATCTGGGTGGTGCGCGGCAGGTTGGGCCAGGCCTGCCGCAGGATGATGGTAGGCGTGATGACGTACTGCCACACCTGCCCGTAGCCGGCATAGGCCGTCTCCGAGGTGCGGTTGCCGTAGGGGTCGTAGGTATAGGCCGTCTCCGCCGTGTCCCAGTAAATCCAGCCCCCTTCGGTGCGGTTGTACTGCAGCCGCACCACCCGCTTCAATTCCCCTTTGCTCTGGGGACAGGTCAGGTGGCTTTCCTCCTGGTCGTAGTAGTACCACGTCGCCGAGGCCGTCGCCCCCCAGTCCCCTTCCCATACCCCCTCGGCGTTCATCCGATCCACCAGCCACAACCCCGCATTCGGGCAGTACCACCGCCGGGTCGTGCGGTAGAGGTTGCCGCCTCCATCGTACTCCCGGATCGTGGTCAGGTTGCCGTACTGCGCTCCCCCCTGCATCCCCACATCGTACCCGTAGGCCGTCTTCTTCTCCTGGTAGGTGCCGTTGCTCCGGTAGGCCCGATCCTGCTCCAATGCAAGGTAGGTAAAGGCCACCTCCGGCTCCGCCCAGGTGGCCCCGCCCTGGTAGGAAGCCACGGGAAAAGCCTCATAGGCATAGGTGTTCACCACCTGCCGCAGAAGCACCCCGCTCCCGTCTTTGTACTGCACCTCCTTCTCCTTCCCCTTGAAGGTGTCATCCTGGTGAAAGGAGTGCACCTGCACGTTCCCCAATGGGTCGGTCACCTGCACCCACGCATGCCCCCGGAACTCCTGCCCCTGGCGCGTGCGCGGATATTCGGTCGCCGCATCGTCCGAGTTCCCCACACAGACCCCCGCCTTGTTCGGGGTGTTCCGCGCCGCCGCGCTGTAGGTGTAGGTCCAGGTGTAGATGTTCCCCAGCCCGTCCTCTACCTGCCGCTGCACCACCCGGTTGCGCCAGCCGCCGGGAATCTCGCTCACCACCTGGTAGGTAAAGGTCACCTTCCCCCCATAGCCGTTGGAGACGCTCTTCAGCCGGTTCCGCCCTACCTGCGGGTTTTGCAGCGTCCCCAGGGGGTAGTATTCAAAGACCGTCTCCGGAAGGCACAGCCAGTTCGCCCCATCCGGCGCGCACTTCTGCACCTTCTTCAGGGTAAGTTTCCCCTTGTTCACCCCGTCGCCCAGATGGTCGTCATAGGTCGAATAGTCGTAGGTGAAGGAGTACCTCCAGGCCAACGTTCCCTGCACGTACACCCGAATTTCGTTCAGTTTCTGGCTTTGCAGGAAGCGGCTCGGACAGCGGGTGTCCTCCATCGGCGCGTACAGGTCCGCGCGCGAACCCAGGATGAAATCGACCCGCATCAGCCCGCCGTTGTAGAGGATCCGCGAAAGGTAGGCCGCTCGCTCTGTGGGCCGCTGCAGGCAGGTCTCCCCGGGAGTGACCGTGTACTGGTAGGTGATCGTATTGTTGTGGACATCCCGCACCTCCGTCAGCAGCCACTTGTAAGCCTGGTAATCCCACTGCGGCGGGTCCTGGTCGCACGGCGCCCCGCTGCAGACCACCTGCCGCAACCGTTGCCCAAAGGTGTAGAGCGTCCCGTCTTTCGTCTTCACGTACCAGGCCGAGGGATCCCCTCCCCCGCTGTTCCAGATGCGGAAGAAACTCTCCTCCGCCGTGTGGTAGTAGCCGTCCTGCCCCAGCACCAGGTCGTAGCCGGCCCCGTTCAAACTCAGGCTCCAGACATCCCCGTGCGAGAACTGCGAACCGGTTTGCTCGCAGGTCGCCGGGTCGACCCGGAATCCCCCCACATCCTGCCGGCCGATCGAGCCCACCTCCAGGCTCCAGCCGTACCCTACCCAGGAGGCCTGCACGTCCGCATCCCAGGCCCGCGCCGGCCAGTCCACGCCCCCGCTGGAGTACGAAAGGGCCAGGCGCGGGGTTAGTCCCCCCCGCCCCGGCGGAAGTTCGATGGGGTAGGAATAGGAGGCCGCCCCCGAAAAGAGGTCGATCTCCTGAAAGCCTTGCAGCGAAGGCAGGTAGTCGTCGCTGGGGAGTTTGATGTAGCCGTCGCCGGCCAGGACCTCCGAAAGGCGGCTCGTCCGCGCCCGTAGCGTCCGCCCCTCCCGGTCCACCTCCGTCGGCAGGCGCACCCAAATCCCCGAGCCCTCATCCCACCGCGCCAAGAAGAACCCCTCCTCGTCTCTCCCCAGCGCCTCCGCCCAGGTGTAGCGGTAGGAAATTTCCACCGGGGCGGGGAAGGCGGAGACGGCCTTCCCCGAACCATCCTGCACCTCTACCGCAAAGCGCCGCAAAGGACGGAGGAATGCGGCCTCCTGGGACGGGGGGGCGGCCCGGCCGGAAGGATGCCCCCCGGAAAGGAGGGCCGCCACCGGAGGACGGTAGCGCACCGTGAGCGTCACCGGAACCGCCTCCGGAGGGAAGACCAGCCGCACCCGCCCGTCGGGGGAGACGACTTCGCCCCCCTTCCCCGGCCGGAGGACGCTTTCCGCCGGCCCGTCGGGAAGGGGGTAGGGGACGCGCACCACCGCCGTCCCCCAGGCCGCCTGGGGCGTCTCCTCCCCACGGGCCGAAAGCGTGAGCGGCACGCCCCCCTCCCACCCCGCCTCCGTCCCCACCCGCACGGCAAAGGTCCAGGTGAGCACCCGGCCGGCCTCCAGGCTCCCGAAGGCCCGATCCAGCCGGCGGTTCCCGGGGGCGTAAAAGCCCTCGCAGTCCGGGCATTCCAGCCCGGCAGGCAGGGTCCCCGAGACGACCACCCCATGCACGTCTTCCTCCCCCTCGTTCGAAAGGCGGACGGTGAAGGTGACCCGTGCCCCGGCCGGCGCTTCCTCGGGGGAAGCGCTTACGAAGAGGGAAAGGGAAGGGGAGCGAGGCGCGGGGGAAGCGGCCTCGGGGGCGGACCGGGCCGGCCCGCCGGCCGGCGGACTCACCTTATGTTCCATCGGGGGGGGCGGAAACCGCCCCGGAGGACGAGGGAGCCAAGGGCGAGGGGAGAAGAAGGGCCACGAGCAGGAAAGAACTCCAGAGGCGCCAAACGACTCGGTTCATCG
>JBMFNL010000113.1:0-3739 GCA_049970175.1 Chloroflexia bacterium | reverse complement strand
GAAGAACGAGTACCTGCCCCCGACCTTTCATCACCTTCCTCCGGTGATCACCGCCCGAAGCAGCCCAACCCGCAGGGTGAGTTCCCCCGTCCACGGGGCGGTGTAGGTGAACCCCCCGCAGGTATACGTCGTTACGGCCAGGATGTAGTAGTGGATTTCCACCCAGATCGGCCCGACCGGGTAAAAGGCCCAGGTAGCCCGGCTGCGCACCTCGGTTGAGGAATAGGCCCAGAGGAGGTGAATCCACTCCTCCCGGGAGATCTCGGGGTAGACATTTTTCCCCACCCTTCCCTCATAGACCGGCCTCCAGCGGCAGTTCGGATCGCCGTTCCCTTCGACGGGGCAGACCTCCCGCACCACCGTCTGCCCCCGGTAGTTCCATCGGCTCCCCTCGAACCAGTAGGCCTTCACCTGTGTGGAGGCCGCACAGCCCGGTTGGGAAGGCTCCTGCACCTGCGCCGAAAGCGAAACGTGCAGGAACTCCTGCCAGGGCCAGTAGAAGGTGGGCTGTGCGGGGTAAACGCCGTGGTCGGGGTCGTAGCGGGAGTGGATGTAGGCCCTCGGCTCGAACGTGGGCGGGTTGGGCACAAACGGTGTGGGCGTCTCCGGCGGAGCCGGGGTATAGATCATCGGCGTCGTCCGGCACTCTGTCGGCTGCGGCGTGACCGTCGGCCCGCCGGGCGTGACCGTCGGGCCGGGAATGGGGGCGGGATCCTCACAAACCCGGCAGTAGTCATTCTCGGCAAAGTTCCAGTACTGCCTAGAGAGGTCCATCTTCCAGGTGCAGACCGCGAGCGGTTGCTTGCTTATGGGGTCTCGGATGACATCCCACACCGGCCGGGCGAAGGCGTTGTGATACCAGGTGCCCTTGGCCGGTACGCCCTCGCAGTTCGCTCGAGGATCGTAGATGATGTTCGGAGGGGTACTGTTGGGGACAGGGTTGCATACTGCTGCATCAGGAGTGGATTGGCCTGGACAACACCGATCTCCCACCTTCTCCATCAGATGGTTCGGCACCTGGCTGTTCCACACCGACCAACACTCCGCATCCACGCACCCCGACCACTCCAGGTTACTCGACACCTTGATCCAACCCCCGACATCATCCGGGCACGGCCCGCAGGTGGCCCGGACCGGGACAGGAGGAACGCTTCCGGCCTGGGCCCGGGGGTAGCCCCGCTCGAAGGCCGTCCAGACCACGACGACCAGCACAAGGAGCAGCAAACCCGTAATGAGCATTTTGGTGCGCATCTTTCTCCCCCTTTACGGCCGCCCGGCAATGAGAATCTGCGCTTCCCACCAGACGCCGGTCCAGTAGGGCGTGCTGATGGCGATGCCCACCCGGGCGATGGGCTTGGTCCATTCGTCGTAGGCCGGAACCCCGGCGGCTCCTGCCTCGCACGGCCGGTCGGCGTAGTTTTCCCAGTCGTAGGCAAAGGCTCCAGCCCGCTGTGCAGAAGGAACCAAGCTGAGGGCAATACTGCTTCCCAACAGTGGGACCGCTTTCATGGAATACAGAACGGCATCTTCCCGAGGCTTGAAAGTCGCTTCCCAGTGGGCAAGGCTGAACGGATGGTCCTTATAGTACGCCCCCTCCTCCTCCACAATCGGCTGCAGTGCGTCGGCCAGTTCCTGATCCCACGTTACCAGAGGCCACCCCTTCTCCTGCCGGGCACAGTTGATCGCCGCCAGGATGATCGAGGCTACCAGACGCCGGTCGGCCGGCGCCGGCCGCGTTACCCCTCCCCCACCTCCACCACCGGGACGCGGCGTGGGCACAAGCGCCGCCTCAGCAGGCACCAGGGATTGCCACGATACCACCCGCCATACCCCATCGCTTCCCTTGCGGAAGGTGTACACGCCGTCCCAATGGGTGGTCGTGCCCGACCCCCCGGAAACCGGCCTCTCCACCACGTCCTCCACCACCCGAAGTGTGGCCGTAACCTCCGAAAGGATCGTGACCGTAGGCGTACTGAACGAGGGCTCCTGAACGATCCCCTCCTGGCCCAGTTCGCGCATGAGATCCAGCCCGGCCTGCTGGTTGAGGAGGAACGTCCCGGTCAGCACTTCCGAAAGATGCGAACCGTCCAGCGTCCTGTACGCCTCCACCCACACCTCCCAGTAGCGCCGGTAGGCGGCCAGAACGCGCGCCTCCTCCGTCTCGGTAAGGGCGACGGTGGAGGTGACCATAGGGACGGGGTAGAGGACGGCGGAGGCGGTTACGATTTCACCGGCCCGGAGCGAAACCTCTTCGCTCCAGCCGGCATACCCCGGCGCGGAAACCTCCACCACGGCGTGGGGGCGGGAACGCAGCCGGTCCGGGGAAAAGTCGAGGGGGGAGGTGTAGGGCCGGCCGTCCACCGAGACGGTGAGGGAGGGAAGGTCGGTGGGAGAAACCTCGACCGTCAGCCGGCTTCCCCAGAGGAACTCGACCCAGGCTTCGTACCCCTCGGCCACCCGCACCGTCCGGCTCTCCTCCCCCAGGACGGTGGTGGCGCTCACCACGCGCTCCCCCACCGGGAAAGGCCCCAGAAGGGCCGGCCGAGCCGGGTCCGGGCCGGCCTCCCCGGCCCGAACCCCGTCCACATAGACCGGGACGGCGGCGTTGGAGGCCACCCGGATACGGCCGTAGAGCGGCTCCAGGGCCGGAATTTCCACCCGCAGCGGGGAAGACGACGCCTCCACCACGAAGGAGCCGCTTCTCTGCCGGTGGCCGGGGAAAGAAGCCCCGTAGAAGTAGCGGCCGGGGGGAAGGGAGACCTCCCAGGGCGTCCGGCCTTCCCAGCGTTCCCGCTCGCCCAGGAGGAGCACCTGCACCCCCTCGGTGGGGGAAAGCGAAACCACCTGAACGGTCGAGCGAACCTCCCCGCAGCCGAGCAAGAGCAGCCCCAGGATGAGGCCAACGAAGAGCCGGTATCCGCGCATCGCTTCCTCCTTCTGCCCTCGGAAAAGGCCGGCCGCCCGGACGGGCCTGCAAGACGGGAGCGACCCTCCCCGGATGAGGGATCGGGTGGGAACCCTGCCGGCCTGTCTCCCTTGGCCTTGCCTGTCCATCCTCCTGCCTTTCTCTACCTCGTCATCCGCTCCTGTAGGTGCCTATCTATCCTGCTGATCCTTCGCCGGAAGCCAACTCCCGGATGGTGTAACCCAACCCCGAATCGAGCGGAGCGCCAAGGGCGGGGAAACGAAACAGGACGGCCGCCTCTCCCTCTGCACTTCCGAGAGGGCCCTCACCGCTGCTGCCGGCTCGACGCTACCACATCGTTCAGGTAGGGGGAGCACAGGTTTCTCCAAATTCAGGATGGGGGGATTATAACCGCCACCCCGGCTTCTGTCAAATCGGCCCCCAGGCCCGCTGACCCTCACCTCTCACCCCCCAACCATAGGGTGAGGGAAAAAGCCACTTCCCGACAAACCTGGAACACACCCCCAGGCCCTCCCGACCGGCCTGGGCCGCCCCCGGACCGCTTCTGCCCCGGGCCGGAGGCGCCCCCCGGGGATCGCCCCCGGCCCGGCCGGCACCTTTTCCTTCGCCTGCACACCTCCTTTCCCGACCCGTCCTCGGCCGGCCCAAGGCCGGGCCGGAGCCGCGTCCTTCCCACTGCTCCATATCCTCCCATCGCCCTCCCATCCTCCCGTTCCCCAATCTACCCTTCCCCATCGCCCTCCCATCCTCCCGTTCCCCGATCTTCCCTTCCCTACCGCCCGCCCATCCTCCCGTTCCCCAATCTACCCTTCC
>JBMFNL010000112.1:0-3763 GCA_049970175.1 Chloroflexia bacterium | reverse complement strand
CACAGGTTGGGGGAGTGGAACGTTCCTCGGGGATCGTTCGCCGCCGGCCGTTTCGAGAAACACCCCCGCAAGTCCGGCGACCTCCGGCCAGCACTTGATCCCCATAAAGGAGGCCGGCCCACAACCCAGGGGCCCGCCCTCTGAAAAACGGGCGGGCCCCCGGCCCAAGGGAGAGCCTTCCCCCTACCGCTGCACCCGGTTGTAACCGGCCCCATAGTCCCCCTCTTCCGGCCGGCGGGCAATGCCAACCGACCTACGGCCGTTGCACCCGGTTGTAACCGGCGGCAAAGTCGCCGGGAAAGGCCGGCCTCCCCCAATGCACCACCCCCGCCCCCTTGGAGGAGCAGGGGTAGCGAACACAAGCAGGCCAGGCTTCATTCCCTGACCGCTTCTTCTATCGGCCCCAGGGTGGAGAACCCCTTCCTCTCCACGGCGTTGTACCTCATCGCCCCGTCGCCGCCCAGAGCGGCGTTGAACAGACTCCCGATGGCCACCACCCCCTGCTGCGCCCCGATCACGACCGAACCGGAGAAGTTGTCGGGAATCTCGGTGTAGAAAAGGTAGGAACCGTAGGGCGGCAAGGTGCGAGTGACGGAGGAGACGAAATTGCCGGCCTGGTCGTAAAAGGTCAGGGTAACCTGATTGTTGGAAGCCACGGTGTTCTGCACACTGGCGGAGGCAGCCCAGACCTCTCCGTAGTGGTTCCCCTTCCGGATGAACGGCAACACCAGGGCCGTCTTCCCGGCAATGACGGCGTTGTAAGCCTAGAAATCCCCATAGGTGGCATTGTCCTGGTTGACCGCGGCCACCAGGGGCTGGTCCGAACTGATCCTGGCCGAGAAGAGGTCGTAGCCGTAGCCGGCCACGCACGTGTGCGTATCCCCGTAGTCGACGGCCATATGGCGGTTGGGCGGAAGGGTACGGGTGTCGGTGCAGAAGTATTGGCCGCCGTAGGTATAGTAGCGAAGGTTAATCGTGGCCATGCTCGACCCCACGTTCATCAAGTGCAGGGTGCTGAACCAGCCGATTCCCCAGCCGTTGCGGGTGAGTTCGGGTACATAGAGGGTCTTGCCCCCCTGGGAGAAGCCATTGTAGCCACCCAGGCGGTTCCAGTAGATATGCTCCAGGACGAGGGCGGCGACCGGCTGGGTGGCATTCAGCCGAACGGCCCCGCTCGTCGGCGGCGTCCCTCCCCAGTTGCAGCCGTTGACTTCCAGGATGGTGCTGCCCCAGGGGTTCAGGTTGTTGAAGGTCTGGGCGCAGGTGCGGCCGTCGTCGCCGTAGTAGGTGAGGGTGAGGTTGGCAGCGGCGCTGCCGGCGTTCTGGATAAAGACCTTGCTCAGGAGGCCGTTGCCGTTCATCGTGTAGAGGAAGACGGGCAGGTAGAGCGTATTGGCCGCGGCCTGGCCGAGGGTATCGAAGGGGAAGATGCCGCTGTAGGCCAGTCCCTGGCCGTTTCCCTGGACCAGGACGACCGCGCTCGTGCCGGTGTCGGCGGCCACCACCCCGCCGCCCCGGTAGAAGTCGCCGGGGTTGAGGATCGCGGTAGGCAATTCCCAGAGGTCGTTGGCGAAGGGGTTGGTCCGCCGGTAGGTACCGGTGTCGATCGCGCCGGCGTCGCCGCCCCCGCCGCTGTAAGCGGTGTGCTGAAGGACATACGTTTTGGGGGCAGTATCGTTGTTGCGGGCGTAAAGGGTGCTTTCCCAGCCGTACCAGGTGTGGGAAAGCCAGGGGAGGTAGATGTCGTCGCGGATGTAGTCGGTATCGGTGTTGAGACGATAGCGGTAGGGTTCGTAGTTATTCACATAGGTCCATCCTTCATTTTTGATGACCCCTCCCCTGTCCCACCGAGCTTCGTAATAAACCGGTATGTTCCCTCGATCGGGATCAAAATAATAAAGCAATACGACGTGATCGCCACAGCGGTCGAAGACATCGCCCATCCGCATCCGCCTTCGCAACTGATCCTCCCGCTGGCCGGCATCGTAGGGAATCCGAACAGAACGGTTGCAGATGTCGCTCGTCCCCCATTTCTCGCCCACCGGCCGGCCCCAGACACGGGTCACGAAGCCGGAGCAATCCACTCCACGGGCATAGGGACAGGTCCACTTCCAGTGGATGGTGGGAGTGGGTGCCGGCCGCGCACAGTCATGCCAGTTATTGTTGACATCCCCGGCAAGGTCATTCGTCTGCTGTAGCCGCCGGCCGAAGTTTTCATTCCCAGACCCGGGCGTGGGGGTGAGGCTATTGTTGATGAAATCTCCCCCACCCCACTTGTAGGCCACCCCGGTGACCGGCACCCCTGCACTGAAGCGGCTGGTGTAATAGTAACTGGCGGTGGCCGGCGGGGTGCTGCAGGCAATCACGTAACTATACGTTCGCCCGGCAACGCTATCGGCATCAGGAGTCCAGAGAAAGGTATGGAAATTTGCCGCGTTGTAGAGCACAACGTGGCGAGGTATCGGGACATTGGTCGCGACGATCTGGGCGGTAGATTCCTGAAGCCAGAGGAGAAAGAGACCCAGAGCGACCAAGCCGAGCAAAAGGCAGAAGAGGTATATGGGTGAGCGGCGAGGATGACGCATCATCGGCAGCCTCCTCTCATTACTGTTGCCACCGAATCACGCGGTAGGCATCCCTCAGTTCAAAGTCCCAGACCAACGTGTAGATTGTTCCTTCGCTGTTGACCAATTCGATGGCTATCTCAGAAGAAAAAGGCTTGGCAATCGGACTAAAAGAGGACCTGCGTTTTCCCCCTTGGTCGTATTTGGTTATGATGCCTAATTCTTCATCAATTGTGTAAACATTGTTTTGCCTGTCGATGGCCCACAAGCGTTCCCTGCCTGGGCACTGATATATAACTTGCCCTTGTCTGTTGTAAATGTAGGTGTAATCTCCGAAAGAATAAGTGATCACGGGTCCGCCTGTCTCCAAGAGCCATCCAGGAATGGCTAAATCCCGTTGGCGATCTGCGTCCATTACTTCACGAGCAGTCCCTAGAGGAACCGAAACCGGGGAGTAAGGTTGTCCTTCAATAATCGGCGCATCCGGGTGACCTCCGTCCCCCGCGATCCACACCATTCCTTGTTCGTCTACCCAGATATCTTGATAGACATACAACAACCAGGAAGGTTGGGCAAACTCCTGAAGGACCTTGCCCCCGGTATCCAGAAGCCGGACTCCGTCCCCCCCGCGGAGGAGATAGAGATTTCCTTCGTTGTCCACAGCCAAGTCAACGATGTCCCAGCCCTCATAGGGCGTATTTCCTAGGAATTTGCCCTGTGGATCAAACCTGACCACCCGATGGTTCACCCGGTCCAGGATGTAGATATTCCCGCGAGCATCCACGGTGAAGCGGTCGGCCCAGATGCGGCCGGCCTCGGGCATTTCCCAGTAGCCCACCTCCCCCGGCCCGTCGCCCACCGGGGCCACCACCACCGTGGTGGAGATATATACCTCCCGCTCTGCCTCCGGCGCCCACTCTGCCCCCAGCACAATCGGCGTCGGGCCGACGGTGGGAGTGGGCAGAGGCCAGCGCGTGGAGACCACCTCGGTCGGCGGCCAAGGGTAGCCCGGCGGAAAGGGCGTGATCGTCGGAGGCAGGGCCGGCCGGGCCTCGGCCGTCGGGGGCGAGGCCGCCGTCGGAGGGGCCTGGCCGGCCGGCGGGGAGGCAAAGTAGGACGTGCAGCCGGCCAGAAGGGAAACACCGAGAAGAAGCAGAAGCATCGGGCGAAGGATACGCATCGTCTTCCTCCTGTCAGCA
>JBMFNL010000111.1:0-3775 GCA_049970175.1 Chloroflexia bacterium | reverse complement strand
ACGCCCACGGCGACGCCCCCGCCCACGCCCACGGCCACGGCGACGCCCACGCCCACGGCGATGCCCACGCCGAAGCCCACGGAGACGCCCATAATTGGAACCTCGAGAGGATACCATGTCCCTGACCGTCTTTGTGCGTGAACGGACCGACCCCGGGCTGGTGCGCAAGCAGAACCAGGACTTTCACGGCTACCATCAGCCGCCCCTGGGTTCGTCCCTGTACGAGGCCAAGGGGGAACTCTACGTCGTCGCCGACGGCATGGGGGGCGGCGCGGCCGGGGACCTGGCCGGCCAGTGGGCCGTCCAGAAGGTCATTTACGAGTACTATAACGATCCCGACCCCACCCACGACCCGGCCGCCTCCCTCCGGCGGGCCATCGAGGAGGCCAATTACGAACTGTACGTCAATGCCACCACCGACCCCAGCCGCAAGGACATGGGCAGCACCATCGTCGCCGCCGTGGTCTGGGGCAACCTCCTCATCGTGGCCAACGTGGGCGATAGCCGCGCCTACCTGATTCGCGACGGCCGAATCTTCCGCCTGACGGAGGACCACTCCTGGGTGGCCGAAGCGGTGAAAAAGGGCCTCCTGACCCCGGAGGAGGCGGTCAACCACCCCAACCGCAACGTCCTCACCCGCAATCTGGGCGGCCGGCCCGATGTGGAGGTGGACATCTGCAACTATCCCCTGCAGCCCGGCGACACGGTCATCCTCTGCACGGACGGCCTGCACGGCGTCGTCAGCGATGTCGAGATCGCCCAGATCGCCTCCCAGCCGGACCTCTCGCGGGCCCCCTCCTCGTTGATCGCCCTGGCCAACGAGCGCGGTGGGCCGGACAACATCACCGTGACCATGCTTCACCTCTGCGACGAAGAAGAAGCCCGACGCCTGAAGCGCATGAGCGATACCCGGCCGATCGAGCCGGTGCCCCCGGGTCCGCTGGAGCGCTTCACCCCGATCCGGGCCGCCCCCTCCGGCCTCTTGGGAGAATTGGTCGAGTTCTTCCGCCTGTACCCCACCCTGAGCGCCATCGCCTTCGCCTTCCTCCTGGGCCTCCTCACCCTGGCCCTGGTCCTGGCCCTGCTCGCCCGGGGAGGCGGGGAAGAAGGCCGGGGCACGGCTACGGCTACTCTGCCAACGACCAGTCCCCTTGCTGTCTTGGAGGTCCCGACAACCCCTTCTCCGCCTCCGCCCGTCCCTCCCTCCCCGACCCATCCTCCCTACGGCTACCTGGCTTACATCACCGCGGAGGACCACCGTCTCCGGGTGGCCCGGGTGGAAAAGGACGCAAACGGTCCTTATTTGACCGCTTCTGTGCCCCTTTCCTCTACCTTGTCTGCCTTCCACCCCTCCTGGTCCCCCGATGGGGATTGGCTCATCTTCCAGGCCTCGCCCACCCAGGATCAGGATGGAGCGTTTTACATCGTATCGTGGGACGGACAGGGGTTCGGGCAGCCCCAACCACTTCAGGACGCGCAGGGCCAACCCCTCCAGGGCCGCTACCCGGCCGTCTCGCCCGATGGGACGCGCCTGGCCTACCGGGCGAAAGATGACAAAGCGATTTGGACTTGTACGCTGGACCTAAATAAGGTCCGTTCAACGTATCCCCAGCAGGTAACGAACCCCTGCCCTTCGGCGCGTACGGGACAGAATCCTCCACCTTGCCGAAGGGACTACTACCCGGCCTGGTCGCCGGATAAGAAGAAGCCGAGGATAGTCTTTGCTCGGCTTAGTGGGGGCGATGAGATACGCCCCACACTCATAACTGATCTTATAGATATCCTGACCGTGACCGTGCCCGTGTCTCCCGGATTATCTGGGACCGAGGAGTTTCTGAGCTACACGGACGCTTGGGAGTGCTACCCGACGTGGGGTGACGGAGGGATAGCCTGGTCAACCTGGTCAGAACAAGACTTCAAATTGTCCACCAACATGGGCAGGTCGTGTCCAAATGCCGGGGTCGAGCCGGCCTGGGGTCCTTACCCTTGGCTGGTCTTTGTGTTTCGGAAACCCGATCAGAGCGGTTCTTCTCCCCCTGCGAACTGGGAACTCCGCTTTCTCAACGTGGGAAACTGCGAGTGCCGGTGTGCCAACGGCAAGCCTTGCGACGATTGCCAGCTCTGGCCAGGTATGAACCCGGCCTGGTGGTGGCCTAAGGAGGGAAGTCAAAAGTGAGCCGGCAGGGTCGCCCAGGTTCCCTCTGGATGCGCCTTTCCCAGAAGTTGCGCTCCCTGACTGGTGGGGGCCGGTCGCAGGTCCAGGCCTTCGGGCCGGGGGGGACCGCCCCCTCCTACATGCGCCCGGGCGCGCCCTGCCCGCGCTGCCGCAAGATCCAGGCCGCCGGCCTGGCCGTCTGCCCCTTCTGCGGCTTTGTCCTCCACCCCAGCCTGGTCTGGGTGCGCCAGGACGGCAGTTACGCCTACGTCTGCCCCGCGCAGATGCCCTACGTGCGCATCGGCCGCAACCCCGACAACCACCTGGTGGTGAACCTGGACATGGTCTCGCGCTACCACGCCTGTGTCTGGTACGACCCCCGCGCCGGGCGCTACTACATCCGCGACGAGGGCAGCGTCAACGGCACCTGGGTCAACGGCCGGCCGGTCTACGGGCCGATGGAACTACCGCTGGATGCCCGCGTGGACCTGGCCGGGGTAGCCGTCCTCTACCTGCTCACGGCCGGCCGCTCCATCCCCACCCCCGGTCAGATCGGGGTCTTCTGGGAATCGCCGGCGTTGAAGCGCGAGGACCTGGCCTACACCGGCCAGACCCTGGGGCGCTACCGCATCCTGGAGGTCATCGGGGAAAGCCTGATGTCGCGGGTCTACAAGGCGGTCCCCCTGGACAACCCCTCCTGGCTCGTGGCCCTGAAGCAGCCGCTGGCGGTGATGGATCGGGAGGTGATGGAGCGCTTCCGGCGCGAGGTGGAACTGGGGCAGCGCCTCCATCACCCGAACATCGTTCAGATTTACGATTACTCCGAAGACCCGCCCTTCCTGGTGATGGAGTATGTTCCGGACAGCCACTCGCTGGATAAACTCCTGGAGAAAAAGGGCCGGCTGAGCCTCCAGGAGACGGTTCACCTGGCCGGCCAGGTCTGCGATGCCCTGGATTACGCCCACAAAAACGATGTGGTTCACCGCGACATCAAGCCCTCCAACGTCCTCCTGGCCCCGCCGGGCGACATGGTCAAACTGTGCGACTTTGGCATCGCCCGGGCCCGTTTCCGACCCTCGATCACCGTCTCCGGGACGAAACTGGGCACGCCGCTTTACATGGCCCCGGAGCAGGCCCGGGGCGAACGGGTGGATCACCGCTGCGACCTCTACTCCCTGGGGGTCATGATCTACGAGATGCTGGCCGGCCGGCCGCCCTTCGACGGCGGCGGCGACCCGATGATGGTGATTCACGAGCACATCTTCAAAGAGCCCCCGCCGCCGACCCGCTTCAACTCCCACATCCCTCCCCACGTCGAGCAACTGCTCCTGCAGATGCTGCAAAAAGACCCGGAGAGGCGTTTCCAGTCGGCGATGGCGATCAAGCAGGCGCTCCTGAACTGTCTCTGAGGACGTGGTAAAGGAGAAACGGCCATGCAAACGCTTTGGAAAAACCCGCTCTTCCAAATTGTGGCCATCCTGGGAGGTACGGCCCTGCTCTTCCTCCTGGTGGTGGCGCTGGCCGGAGGGTTTGGCGGCCCCGCGAGGCCGACCACGCCTCCGCCCCCCTCTCCCACCCCCGGCCCGACGAGCCTGCCCACGCCTTCTCCCCCGGCCGGCC
>JBMFNL010000110.1:0-3964 GCA_049970175.1 Chloroflexia bacterium | reverse complement strand
ACCATCCTCATGGGCATCCCTCAGTTTCTACAGGTGGATGTCGCAGCATTGGAGCACCAGGTCCAAACCGCGGCAGAGCAACGGCTGCGCAATCTCGATATCCGGGCGCTGGCGAGCAAGGATGACCTCAAGAAGCAGAGCGCGATCCAAGGCCGCGTAGATTGGGCTGCTTTGCCTTTGAGACAACAGGGAGGGAATGTTGACCTCCTGGCTCACGTATTTGCCGAGCAGATAGAGATTCGGCTGATTGATCGAGGCGTACTGGTGCAGCAGGTAAAAAATCACAATGGCAAAACCTTTGACCTTCGTCTGCTTTCAGACGTCGTCGCTCGCCCGATTGAACTGCTGAACGGGAAGTCCCGTCGCTGTCGTTTCTGCAATACGGCCTTCGACAGCGCTCTGCCGCCGGGCAAGGCAGTGGTTGGCGATTATTTCACCGATGTCGAGCACGTGGGCTTTGGCGGCGACATCTGCTCAATGTGCCGTATATACGTGCTCAATTCCCACAAGTCTCGAACGGCGGTGGAGAAGGCCCAAGGCATCACCGGTGATCGCAAGGGGTATCGCGGAGCCTTTGCCCTGGCTGCACCATCGTCGCATTTTACTTATGCAGAAGACCTCTGTGCATTGATCGAGCGGCCACCCCTGGATGTTGGTGGTCGTTTTGCTCATCCGTTGCAGCGGGCGACCGTGACATTGCAGGAGTACAGCCTGTTCAATATGATCTCCCGTCGGGTCATCGCCCGCCTCTGGACCAGATTGAATGATGACAACCAGGCACAACCACTACCTTTACCGTACTTGGGCGCCATTCTGCTTACGCAAGACAAAGGCGACCAAGTCCGCGCGTTATTTGGTTGCCTGGAAGCGCTGTTTGAGCCGGTTGAACTTGTGGCTTACCCGTTTCGGATCGCCGTGCAGCCCGCCGTGGAACTGGCCTTTGAGATGGCGGTGAACGATCTGAAGCAGCATCACACCAAGCACACTTATCTGAAGACCAGCCCGACTATCGTTGCTGTTGACCCGGACAGCAAGTTCACCCTCTTGGTGGACAATGGGCTTCAGTTGGAAGTGAGCCGTCAGTTCTTCGAGGATCGCAGGCGAGTAGACGAACTCCTGCACAACATAAAAAGCCAGGAGCGAAGGCGTAATTGGCTCCTGGCCGTGCTTCAAGGGGTAGACCCGGTGACGGCAACGGCGGAAGCTTTCTATGATTATGACGCTCCGCTTTGGCAGGTCGAAAAGGTGTTTTGGGATACACAATTTGGTGCGCTGTCTCCTGATGAGCAATGGCAACAGTACGAGCAAGTGCGTGATGAGGTCAGCCGCATCGCCGCCAAGTATCCGATGTTGATCGAATTTTTTACCAAACCAAGAAGGAGGTAATGCAATGACTGGAAATCAAGGATCATCGCGGGAACAGCGTCTGCGCAACGCTTATCAAGCCATCGAGCAGATGCAGTTGGGTGAGCGCGAAGCCGAAGTCAAACTGGCGCTCAAAGCGTTGTTGGCAGTAAGAGGAGCGCTCAACCCAACCATAATTGACGAGACGATTTACTACAAAATTGCCAAGTACGTCCGGGCTTCAAATGCTGAGACCCTCTCAGCCTTAGTAGATGATGTGCTACGAAATATCTCTCCGGAGTTCATCGCTCACTCTGCTTTGGGCGATCCCGTACAGGACATATACGCTGGGGAGGCCGCGTCGGAAGCCAGAGAATTGCTTCAAGAGGAGACTATCCCCCTGGTCATTTTGATGAAAAAAATCTACCGGGAAGAAGAACTGTCCGAAGAGGAGGTCAGCAATGCATAACCTGAAAGTATATGCTTTGTATCGGGCCAAGCAACCCATCATCCACACCGAAGAAACCATCGGCAATATCTCCAAGATCAAGAAGGTGCGCGTCATTCACAATGGCAAGCCGGTGCCGGTGCCAGCTCTGTCTGGCAACAGTTTCCGCGGCCAGTTCCGCGACATCCTGGCCGATCGGATGTTTGCCATCCTGACAGAGCAAGGGGCCAGGCGCGTGCAACTGCCGCCTGACCATTACGGCGTCATCTATAGCGGCGGCGTGATGAAGGAAGGGTCCAGAATGGGGGAGCAGATGAAAGCGATGGCCGATGCTGTTCCTTTGTTGCGGCTGATAGGCTCGGCCTTCGGCAATGTGATGCTCCCATCCAAACTGGCTGTAACCCACATCATCCCCTACGCTGTGGAGACACAAGCCATCCTCCAATCTACAGTGGCCGCGCTGCCGGCCGAATGGTGCGCTCTGTTGCCGACAGAGCCGCCCAAGCGCGGCGATTTGCTGTTCAATGACGGCCCGCTGACCCGCAAGGATGACACCAAAGACCTGACCAAACAGCGCTATGCTGAGACGGAAACAGACCTGGGTCAAGACGAAGAATGCACCCGGCGCCAAATGATCTACTACGTCGAGTGCATTCCGGCCGGCACCTTCTTGCTCCAGGAAATGTACAACAAGTATCCCCTGGATGACCTCGAACTGGGGTGCTTTTTCGACGGTCTGCTGGCCTTCTTGCAGGAACCCAGCCTGGGCGGGCGCAGCGCGGCAGGCTACGGACAGGTGGAGGCCCGACTCTGGGTTCACGTGGATGGGGAAAGTCCCTTCGCGATGATCTCTGGAGGAAGCCTTACACTGCCTGACAGGATTCAGCAAGCCGTAGATCAGTACAAGAAGCACCTGGAGGAGCAACATGAGGCTATCCGGAAAGCGCTAAAGGCCGAGCCCAGTTCTCGGGAGGCGCAAAATGACGCCCCAAGCACCGAGGAGTAAAAGCGAGTTTCCTCTGAATGAGGAGGCCTGGCAGAAACTCCGGGATGCCGCCAAAGCGGTGTCCTACAACACCGCCGACGACACGGTCTACGAACTGCGCCTGCACCTGCGCACCCCCGGCATCTTTGCCCTGTACAAGGCCGATGTCCTGGCGCCGGGACTGCCAATGCTGGATGGCTTCCTCAAGTTCCTTGCTTTCCGGCAGGCAATGGTGCAGGTGATCCGAACATCACCGGGCCTGACCAATGACCTGCTATGGCAGTGGAACGGGGCTCTCCGCGACAACGGGTACTGGGTTGACTTCCCCATTCCCATCCGGCGGGAGACTCTCAACCACGGCATTAACCTCTACGACTGCTCGGTCGGCCTACCGGTTACGGAAACCGGAGATGTGTTGTATCCGGCCGGGGCGTTCTTTGCCTCCAATGGTAATCTGGTGGCCTACCCATCCGAAGAGAGAGGGCCAGCCGATCAAGTCGCCCTGCGCCGCCGTTCGGTGGAACCGATATACCGCCCCATAGGCCTGACCGGAAAGCTGGACCCACAATCTGGCGGGACCAAGGCTCTGGACAATCGCTTCTACTACACTTTGACCCGAGAGTACGCTTTTTATTTCCGGGGCGACCCGAACGGGGTGCAAACACTTCTGGACTTTGCGATGCGAGAAGAGATCGGAATCGGTAAGAAAACAAGCCTGGGCTACGGGCGCATTGCCGGGTTCCAAATCCAAAAAACGACTCTCACCGCGACCCTGGGCCATGACATCGGTATCCAGGGTATGCTCCGGATCGCCTTGCTCAAGAACGTGCCGTATCAGGAACTCCAACGTCGAAGTGTCAGAGAGCGTGGCGACTTTGTTCCCACCCAGAGATTGGACGGAGGTCGGTGGAAGGATATACTCTTGCCCAGCGAATGGGATCAAAATGAGAGGCTGTTTGGTGCTCGCGAGTTCAGTCTGGGTTCGCCCATTGAGACGTTCGACCGTTACTATCCGCCCTATTGGCGACGTGAAGGTCGCACACAGGTACTGAGGTATGGCACTTTGCTCATACCACGCTGAGTAAGAGGAGGTAAGAAAATGACACTCGAATCTCTGCAGGACTATCAGTCGTACTTCGTCCCCGCCATCCCCCGCACCCCGACCAACCGCTACGCCAGCATCATCC
>JBMFNL010000109.1:0-4015 GCA_049970175.1 Chloroflexia bacterium | reverse complement strand
GGTACGACATTACAAGACGATTAGAGGTATGACATTACAAGACCCTACACATCAACTCATGTACACCTGGTATTACAGCGATGGGACAACGCCGGTAGGGTTATCCGGTACAGCAACCATTCCCGTACCCGTGCAACCGGGAGACAACGTGACCGTCACCGTTTCTTTGGATACTCCCGCTTCGAGCGGTATCTATGTATTGCGTTGGGACATGCGGCATCAAGAATGCGTGTATGGTCCGCAAATAGAGGGTTGCGTATGGGAATGGGACACCTTTAGCGAAAATGGATGGCCCACACAGGATCAAACGTTTGATGTGCATCCGTTTCCGTACCACGTTTACATCCCGGCGGCGATGAAGAACTATCCGTGAGACCGAAAGGGCGTTTTTTCGCTCTCGAGAGGCGGCCTAACACCCGCTGCAGCCGACCCGCCTATCGGCGGGCGGCTGAGCTTGTCGTTAGCCTGCCCTGGGGAAAAAGTATCAGGAGGAGAGATAAGATGAAATGGTGGTCGCGTTTTGCGGTTGTTATGACTTTCCTGGGCTTGACCGTTTGGGGAGCAGCCTGCGGGTCGCTGGTATCACCCGTCCCTGCCCACCCGGGCTCCGAGACCCCCACCCCTCCGCCAACCGAGCCCCCCCTGCCCACACCCGCCATCACCCCTTACCCACCCCCAACGGTGGAACCCACCGTTCCGGTCTACCCCACCGGCCCCCGGCCCACCTCGACCCCTACGCCCGTCCCAACGGCTACACCTCTGCCCACGGCTCTTCCCTTGCCGCCGTCGGGATTCGATATCCTCTGGGTCGAGACCGCCTATGACTGGCCGGCCGGCCCCAGCGGGACCATCTGGCGGGCCGACCCCCGCGATATTGCCCACCGCCGGGAGGTCGTCCACTTTGACGACCAGGCCATCTTCCAAGCCGCCCTATCGCCGAACGGCCGGCAGGTGGCCTTCACCGCGGCCGGCCGGAGGTGGCGGACTACCCCCTTGTGGGTGGTAAACCTGGATGGTAGCGAGTTACGCCAACTGGTCCCAGATGCCGGTGTGATCTTCTGGACGCGGGATAATCGTGCAATCTACTATAGCCTGTGGGTGGAACAGGAAGAGGTCTACGGCTTGGAACGGGTGGACCTGGTGAGCGGGGAGGTTCAACCGATTTTGGCGGTAGAACCGCCCGGTTTCGATCACTTACTGGGCTGGTCGGCCGGGGGACAGTGGTTCTACTACACCCTGCCGAGGCCGGCGCCGGAAAAGGACGAACTTTGGCGGGTACGGTATGATGGAAGTGCCGCCGAGTTCATCACCTCCCTGCCGGAAATACGGGTCGAGTGGGACCGGGTGCGCCTTTCTCCCAACGGCAGCAAACTCCTGCTCGGAACCCACTGGATCTCCACCGACGGGCAGGAGGAGGGAGATATTCAGCATCCACCGGGGTCTGTGTTTGATGTTATATGGGGAGAAGGGGAAAATGAGGTCATCGTGGGTCAAAGAGCCCAGGACCTCTACCACCTCTACGCTATCAACCTGCGATCCCAACATGTCCGCGAATTGGCGACCTTTGCCATCGCCGCCGATTTTGGCTGGTATCATCTGGCCCTTTCCCCAGATCATCACTGGCTAATGGCTCAGGTCGCCTATTATGACGGCTCCTATTGGATTCACCTTCCCACCGGGATGATGGTCCCGATCCCTTCCTGCCAGGGTTGCGAAGTTCGTTTTGTCGGTTGGGTCCCTCGTGGGAGAGAACCATGAGGGGCGGGAACTACCATCAAGGAGGAGGTGTCCAATGAAAAAGGCCATGATGGTGCTTGGTATCCTCGGAATCCTTTTGGCCGCCCTGACCATCGCCGGGGTGCAGGCCCAGGGGCCGGCCCCTTCCTCGCCCTCCCCACCTTTGCCGCGGCCGGCCCTGGGTTCCTCCGATACGATCAACTTCCAGGGACAACTTTATGACAAGGCTACGGGGGGACCGGTACCACCGGGGAACTACTCGATGCTGTTCACCCTCTGCACCGACGGGACGGACCGAACCACCTGCGCGGCCACTTCGGTCTGGAGCGGCACCTTCACCTCCGCCGTAGACGACGATGGCCTCTTCAACGTTCTCCTCCCCGGCCTTGATGCCGGCAAGTTCACCGGCGACCGCTGGCTCATGGTAGAGGTCTGGAACGGCGCCAACTGGGACTGGATGTCTCCCCACCAGCCGGTAACCGGCGTGGCTTTAGCCATCGGCAACCTCCGCAAGAATATCCCCGACACAAGCGCGGCCTATACGGGGGATTATGTCCTCACAATAAACAACATCAACCCCGATACCGGCGGAGGAGTGTACGCCGCCGGACGTCGGTATGGGCTGTACGGCTCTGCGGGAAACGGTGGCGATGGGGTTCGGGGGGAAGCGACCGGCCTTGCGGGATGGGGTGTCAGCGGCTACAGTGCCGACGGTTATGGGGTCTACGGCAAGAGCGATAATAACATCGGCGTCTATGCATATACCTCGGCAACCGGTGGCACGACATACGGCGTGTATGCCAAACACGCATCAACCAAAGGGGCCGCCGGGTATTTCTGGGCAGAGAACAGTAGCGGTACCAAGGCCGGCGTGTACGGGCGAGACGACTCCAATGACGGCTTTGGGGCAGTCGGCCACAACTTCTGGAGCGGTGTTGGGGTAGGAGCCTGGAGTTGGGGAGGCAACATCATCGAGGCCTACGACGGCGACTACCCTTCTACCACAGAGCGACGCCTTCATCTGACCAATGACGGAAATCTGTATATTGATGGCTCGCTCTTTTCCCCCAGTTCGAACCCTGCAGGTGTTGATTCTCCAACCCCTGTCCTCGCGGCCGTTATGAGTCCTGAAGTCTGGGCCGAAGACTTTGGCACGGGTACACTGGTGAAAGGACGAACCATCGTGGAAATCGACCCGCTTTTCGCCAAGATGGTCAACTTGGAGGAGGAATACCACGTCTTTCTGACCCCCTTGAGCCAGGAGGCAGTAGTGCTGTTCGTGACGGACAAAACCCCCACCGGCTTTGCCGTACAGGGGGTAACCCTGGACGGCCGGCCGGCCGTGTGCTCCTTCGACTACCGCATCGTGGCCAAGCGCTTGGGATACGAGAACTTGCGGATGGAACCGGCTCCTGTGGCACCTTCCCCTCCCAAAGAACCAGAACCTCCGGATAGCGGAAGACCGGCAACCAAACCTTGAGGGAACGATGTCTACGCGCAAAGTGAACTCCGGCACCGCCTTTCCTCCTCGCCGGCATATTCTCTGGGGCCTTCTGCTCGTGCTGGTCTGCGCGCTGGTGGCGGGAACGATCGCTCTGGCCCAGGGCGGTAGCACCTACACCCTACGCCGGAGCGTCCTGAGCGGGGGTGGAGCCCGCGCCGAAGGTAACGATTACGTCCTCCACTACTCCTTCGGCCAACCCTCGACGATCGGCAACTCCTCCGGCACGACCTACGGCCTCCGGCAAGGGTACTGGCGGGCGATCCGCACCCCCACGCCGACACCTACTCCTACTCCCCTGCCGACCTGCGCGCCGATCGCTTGCCCCTGGCAGCGCGTCTACGGCTACCAGCCGTACCGCTTCGAGGAGGTGCGGCCGCTTTTCAACGCCGCCGCCGGAAACGGTCTGGGCGAGGCGACCCCGCCCTACGACCCGATTGACTACGGCCCTACCCCTACGCCTGTGGCCGTCTCTCCCGACCGGCCCATCCCCTCGATCATCCTGCGGGGGATGTACTGGGAGGAATCCAAATGGAAGCAGTTTGCCGACGACGAAAGTTCCGACCCGGATGGGGCATGGTTTTGCACCTTGAAAGAGTGGGGAGGCTGCGGCTGCGGCCTGGTGCAGATGACCTCCTGCATGGACGACGGCTGCGGCTGGTTTGAGCCGGCCCGGGTGGCCGGCGAACTCCTCTACAACCTGGGCACCGGCACCAACTGGCTGATCCAGAAGTGGAACGGCCGGGATCACTTTGTCATCGGCAGCCGCGACCACAC
>JBMFNL010000108.1:0-4075 GCA_049970175.1 Chloroflexia bacterium | reverse complement strand
GGCGGGGATCGGGCTGTACTTCTACAACGCCCGCTGGTATGACCCGGCGCTGGGGCGCTTTGTCCAGCCGGACACGGCAATGCCGGAGCCGAGCGATCCCCAGCAACTGAACCGGTTCAGTTATGCCCGCAATGCACCGACGAATTACACAGACCCCAGCGGTCACGCCGCAGAAGCCGGGGCCGGTGTGGCCCTATGCGATTATGAAGACCTGGCAGAAGCCTATGATCGGGCGGCCGACCAGGTCTCTCCGGAGGCTTACAGGGGATGGCTACAGGACTACATGGCCCGCAAAGCGGTTTGGTACATGGCCCTGGCAGAATTTGGAGCGACCCCGGAAGATCCTAATGTTGCCGCTTACATCGAGGATTTGGGAAAAGGCGTGACCTGGGCCCAGGAACGCCTTCTGGTCAACGGCTATGCGGGACGCGATGTGGCCCTGGACACGGCCTATCGCCAAGGTGGGGGACCGGTGCCCATTTTGGAGACCGCCGGGGCGCTGCTGCCGGCTGTGGGTGCGGCCATCTGGCAGCCCGGGGACCCGATCAACGCCCCTACTCGTAGCGGTGATTACCCCAGTTGGAGCACGGCCAGGCGAAGGTATTGGATCAACAAAGCATTGAACGCAGAACCTGGCAAGTACAGCGAGGAGAATCTGGCCAGGATGCGCCAGGGGCTTGCTCCTTTGGATGAGACGGGGCAGCCGATGCACCTCCACCATATCGGTGGCCGAAAGATACCAGATCCTCACAACCTGGCCAACCTGGCATCAATGACTGCGGCGGAACACTACGGGATACATTTTGGGAGGTGAATGATGGAACTGGATATAGAATTGGATGAAGAGGAATTTCGCAGAAATGGGTTTAGTAAATTTCGCAAAGCAAAGCGCCTGAGGTGGATATACAAAGGGCGCGAAATCTGGGGTCATCACTGGTTCCCCATCGCCGACGGTGAGCGGGTGCGCATCATCATCGAGAGTTTTGATACGGACTGGGGTGGTTTAGGGAAGTATTGCGTCTTGCAAGGGGTGTGGCTGTTGACAGATAAGACGGTCAAGATTGGTGAGATGTCCTGTCGTCTTCTAACCATCTGGCCCTATCCTCCCCCTGTTGAGATCTTGCATCCCATAGCAGAGAAACTCTATCGCATCGAGTTCGGTAGCGTACATGCGGAGGGGGGCATCAAATCTCGGCTTTGCCTTTGGTTGGATGACCCCTTCCGACCGGTGGAGGTGGTTGGGCGCACTCGCGATGGGCATATACATGTCTACAATGCCTGGCAGTTCAGGAAGCCGGGGGAGCGCAATGGGATCTGGATAGGACAATACGGTGCGGGGATGCTTGTAGAAGAGATCGAAAACGGCTTCCGCTACCGCTGCAACGATGGGTATCCGGATCTGGATTTCAACGACATTGTGTTCAGGATAGAGCGATGTGAGAGATGATGGGAGCACATTTTCGGCACCTTCACAAGCGGCTGCTATCACCTGCAGGTCTCCAAGGCCGGGAGCGACTACAGGGGCAGCAGTGGGCCCATTTGGTTTCGCCCAAGGTACGGAGCGGGTGAAGGGCACGGTGAACGGGGTGACGACGGTGTACATCGGCAACCACTACGAGGTGGGCGGCACCCTCCGCAAGTACTATTACGCGGGCGCGCAGCGCATCGCCATGCGCGAAAACGGGACGCTGTACTGGCTGCTTACCGACCACCTGGGGAGCACGGCGATCACGGCCAACGGGACGAGCGGGGCGAAAGTGGCCGAGGTACGGTACAAAGCCTGGGGGGAGGACCGCTACACCTCCGGCACGACCCCGACGACGTACCGCTACACCGGGCAACGCTGGGAGGTGGGGATCGGGCTGTACTTCTACAACGCCCGCTGGTACGACCCGGCGCTGGGGAGGTTCGCGCAGCCGGACACAGCAACCCCGGGAGCAGACAACCCTCAGGCATTCAATCGCTACTCCTATTCTCTCAATCGCCCGCTGAACCTCGTGGATCCGACCGGGCATTGGCCTGGACCGTGGGGGAACCGACATAATTGGGATCCGGTATTGTCATCGTTGTCGGAAGTCTCTCTACTGTATCCATCTCCAATGGCAGGTAGTGTAGCAGCCGGAAGTCTCCCGGTGCCTCCGCCGCCGACTCTAACACCAACTCCATCGCCAACCCCGCTACCCGGCCCTTGTTCTGGGGCGGAGGGTCCACCTTTAGGGCAACAACGATTTGGGGGTAAAAATTTGGTGCTGGAAGGAGGAATCAACGTCCTTGGAGGGGCAAGAGGAGGAGAGGGAGGAGCCTTTGTAGCACCCAAGCTGGAACAACATAGATTTAAGGTCCAGCCTGAAGCAACGCTTACCGTCTTCGAAAACGGTGCATGTATCAGCTGGAACATAGATTTCCTCGAGGGTGCCGGGGAATTTAAGGCCCTCGTTTCCTTAGCAACGCGAGAAAATTTTTGGGGATCTCCTGCTTCCCCTTCGGGCAGCGTTTGGACAGAGGGGCCCGGTCCCTGGTATGGTGAAATTAGCGTAAAGGTAGTATACACAGGAAGGCCTTTTGGAGGGATCCCTTTACCGCTCTATGGTGAGTGGAGCAGGGATATCAACTTGATGTATCCCCCACCTACCCCCTACCCATCCTGTACTGTTCCTCTCCCTCAGTGAGGTGTCGGATGTCTCGCACCATCTTGCCACTCGCGTTCCTAGCGACCTGTATTTTCTTGAGCATAATCACCTGCATTTATGCGACAACCCCATGCAGTGTGCCCAAGACTACGGTAACAATATCGGCCTCGACAACCTGCGTAAAAGTAGGCGAGGCAGTGACTGTGACGGTGACCCTGTCCAATCAAGGATGCATTTCCTTATACAATGTGTCCTATGGACCTGGATCCATCTACGTATCTGGAGGAGAGAGTTCTCCTCTTATCCTGGATAAGGCAAGAGAAGGGATCCTCTCCCAGACCCCGTTGGGTCCCGGCGTATCGGGTAGCCACCAGTTTATCTATCGGGCGGTCAAGCCGGGCTGGACGATTTTCACCGGTGAGGCCGATTACCTGGTGATACTGGATGCCGATGATTGGTACATAGAAACCGTGAAAAGCACGCCGCTGACCATCATAGTAACCCCATAAACCGGCTTTCACAAAACGGGTTGCTTGCAGAGATGCGAAGGGCGTGAGAGGAACCGAATTCTCTGGGGTCAAAATTTGGCCATCATCCTTGCGATAACCACCTGCAATTGACCAGCCGAGGAAATGAGGATAGCCCATGAGTACCCTTTCCTATACTCCGCGAGTGCAGGTTAAGGCCCTGGTGGCTATGATCGTCTTCTACACCTTGTTCAATTCGTTGGTCGGATGTGGGCAACTCCTACAGCCGTCTACACCAGAACCCTTTGCACAGTTCTGTGGCCTTACCTTAGATCGGTTCTTGGCCATAGATGAGAAAGGGTTACGCCAGTGGGTCAGGAACAACTTTGTAATTACCTACCCTTCTCATACGCTTAGAAGATACTCCGACGACGAAATGAAAGCCGTGGTCTACAAATGGGACCTGGGCGAAGCGTTCCTGTTCGATGGGCGTCTTGCCGCCCTCGTAATTAGAACGGGAACCTACAAGGAAATCACCCTCGGACAGGTCGTGAATCGGTTGGGCCCTCCCAGGGCAATCTCCACATCAACATTGCGGATGAGCGATGGCATCGAATATGTCATCTTGTTAGATTACATCGATCAAGGTTTCCTGATAGGGGCTTCCTTTCAGGTCCAACCAAATGCAACCGCGGTCAAACTGACCGAGGATATCCGGGTTGAAGGTATACTCTGTTTCGTTCCTGGATCTGTGGAGACACTCAAGCGACTCGATAGAGCGTACGACCCGGGACTTCGATCCTGGATAGATTGGCCAGGTTGGGGAGTGTTGATGCCGATCGACTAGCCCTAATGTGGCCGCAAAGATCCGGGCCAGCCCTGAGGCACCATAGGGCTACCGGGTCGCCCCCTGGCACCTGAACAACCGCATCGGAGACCATCTCGGGGATGAGGACGGATGCCCACCGGGGCCGGCCG
>JBMFNL010000107.1:0-4125 GCA_049970175.1 Chloroflexia bacterium | reverse complement strand
CCAGGCGACGGGCCGGCCGGCGCACGCCGAGGAGCGTGATCCCATCGCGCTCCTGCCGGTGTAAATCGGTCGGGGCAATAAGCGCCACCCCATATCCGGCCCCAGCAAGTGCGCGACATTCGCGATGGAAGATGCGACCGTCAAACGGGGAATGGACCGAGGTCAGCACTGCTATCTGCCTGCTCATCGTTTGGTTCGCTTCCTGCTTGCAAGCCCTTCATAAATCTCTTCGTATCGCTGCTTCGCAATGCGGCTATCCGCACGTTGTTGCACAAGCCGGATAGCGTTGTGCCGCAGCCGTTTGCGCAGCGGGACATCGGTCAGCAGAAGAATCACCGCTTCCGCCAGCCTAGGCGCATCTCCCACGGGCACAAAGAGCCCTTCCTCCTCGTGCCGGATCCATTCCCTCAGGGAAGGCAGGTCGCTTAACACAGGAACAACTCCACAGGCCATTGCTTCGAAGACCGACTGGGGCAAGCCATCCGACGAAGGCACCGATATCGCGACATCGCTGGCCCGATAGAGCTCGGCGATAGCGAGATCATCGGCCAACTCCCCGACATATCGGATTTGACGTTGCACACCTGGCTCACACAGGAGGGACTGAAAACGGCTCAGACACTGGGAATCAGCAGCATAGGTTCGAATGACGAACTGAGCGCAAGGCACCCTGGCTAGGATCTGCGGGATGGCCTGAGCGATGACAAGTGGATTGTAGAGTGGGCGCATAGCACGCAGGCTGAGCACTACCGGACCTTCGAGGCCTAGGGAACGTCTCGCCAGCTGTTGTTCTTCCGGTGGGCGGAAGATCGAAAGGTCAACACCCCAAGGAACGACATGGAGGCGCTCAGGGTCTGCCCCCAGGGCCTGCGCCGCCTGAGCCAGCGTTCGGGAAACGCAGACGACAGCATCCGCCTGCCGAAGAGCCCAGCGGATGAACACGCGGTATCGCAGGGCGCGCCTGGGGGCGAGTAGCAAGTCCGAGCCCCAGGCGCTGAGCAACAGGGGATGATACCCGGCCATGGCCGCCAGCCAGCCGTCCGGACTTACTTGGTGGGCATGCACGATATCCGGACGGATGGCCCAGATGCACCGTCGCATGGCCAAACCCAAGGCCAAGTTTCGGAGTCTGGGAACCCGGGGCACGCGGATCCAGTGCAAGACGGCCCCGTCTGGCACCTGCGACGCGACGGGACGGCCAGTGAGAATATGTACCTCGTGGCCCTGCTCGAGAAAGTAGGCTATCCAGCGACGCACATGGATGCTGTTGGGATTCGCGACATAGCAAAGTCTCAAAGGACACCCTCGGGGAGAAACTCGCCTCGACGCGAGGCGAACTCGGCTACTGCTCGCTCATAGTCGTCCGGCCGGCCGATGTCCAGCCAGATCCCTTCAAAGGGATAGGCCGCCACACGCTCGCCGGCCGCGAGCAACTTCCGGATGAGATCGGGAAGGTCCAGCGGCTCACCACGCGGGATGTAGCGAAGGACGGCCGGATCGAAGATGTAAATGCCCGTGCTGACCAGGTGCCGGTAGGTCGGCTTCTCGATATAGTCACAGACCCACCCCTGGCCGTCGACCTGGACGATTCCTAGGTCGATGTGCACCTCCCTCGTGTAGGTGGCCATGGTCACCACAGCCTCGTGGGAACAATGATAGTCCCACAAGGACCGGTAGTCCAGGTTGGTCAGGAGGTCGCCGTTCATGGCCAAAAAGGGCTCATCCAGTCCCTCTACCAGCGCCAAGGGGCCGGCGGTGCCAAGAGGCCGCTCCTCGCGGGAGTAACGGATACGAACTCCCCATTTGCCCCCGTCGCCGAAGTAGGCCATCAGCAGTTCGGCCAGGTAGCCTACGGCCAGCGTGATCTCTCCGAAGCCGGCATGGGCCAGTTGGCGTACCACTACCTCCAGGATGGGGACATCGCCGATCGGCATAAGCGGTTTGGGCAGGACGGTCGTATAAGGGGCAAGTCGCCGGCCCCGACCGCCGGCCAAGATCACCGCCTTCATCGCTACACCTCGTATATTCCGGGACGGTAGAGCGCCATGTGCTCACCGATCCAGTCGATCGTCCGGCGCAAACCTTCCTCCAACGAAACCCGGGCTTCCCAGCCCAGCAGTTTTCGCGCTTTGGCATTGTCCGCCTGCAGGTGCATCACCTCGCTCAACGAGGGACGCAACCGCTCTTTCTCGCAAACAATCGGCAACTCACGCCCAAGAAGAAGCATAATCTTATGAGCCAGGTCGCCGATGGAGATGCTCTCGCCGGCCCCCAGGTTGATTTCCTCTCCTTCCACCCCAGGTACAGCGGCGATGCGCAGGAACCCTTCGACGGTATCGGAGACGTACGTAAAGTCGCGTCGTGGCTCCAGCGCGCCGAGGCACACCTCACGGCCGGCCAGCACCTGGGTGATGATCGTCGGGATAACCGCGCGGGCCGACTGGCGGGGGCCGTAAGTGTTGAACGGGCGCAGGATGACCACCGGCAGGCTGAAGGAGCGGTAGAAACTCTCGGCTAGCCGGTCGGCGCCGATCTTACTGGCCGAGTAAGGCGACTGACCCTGCAAGGGATGCCTCTCGTCAATCGGCACGTACTGCGCCGTGCCATAAACCTCACTCGTAGAGGTGTGCACCACCCGCGCCGTCCCCAGGTCACGGGCAGCCAGGAGGATGTTCAGCGTGCCCAGCACGTTGGTTTCCACCACTTCGCGGGGGTGGAGATAGGAATAGGGGATGGAGATGAGCGCACCCAGGTGAAAGGCCACTTCCACACCCTTCATGGCCGCCCGCACCGCCTCGCCGTCGCGCAGATCACCGTAGATAACCTCGATATCCCGCAGGAGGTCCTGCGGCAGGAACGCGAGCAGGCCGATGTCGTGGCGCGAGGTATAGCGCACGAACGCCCGCACGCGCGCCCCCTCGCGGGCCAGCCGTTCGGTCAAGTGGCTGCCGATAAAGCCGCCCGCGCCGGTGACCAGCACCGTTTTCCCGTTCCAATCCATCCTTTACCCTCCGATCTGAGCCCGCCACGCCTGGAGCAGATCCCGCAGCGACTGCTCAAAGGGAATCTCCGGTCGCCAGCCGGTCCGCTCACGCAGGCGGCTGAAATCGCCCACTTGCAGCGGTACGTCGGCCGGCTGCAGGCGTGCCGGGTCCTGTTGCACGGCGATGCCGCGAACCTTGCTCAGCGCCAACAGATCCTCCAGCAGCTCGGCGATCGAGCGGCTCTGTCCCGAACAGACGTTAAAGACCGCGCCCGGCTCCCCGTGTTCCAGGGCCAGGACATAAGCCCGCACCGCGTCGCGCACGTCCAGGAAATCGCGCTGGGTGTCCAGCGCACCCACCCGGATCACCGGCTCCTGCCGGCCGGCCTCGATAGCGGCGATCTGCTGGGCCAAGGCCGAACCGACCAGATGGGGCCCCTGGCGGGGGCCCAACAGGTTGAAGGTGCGCACGCGCACCACATGCAGGCCACTCGCTCCATACTGGTAAGCCACCATCTCCTGGGCCACCTTGCTCACGCCGTAGGGGGTGACCGGGCGGAAAGGCGTCTCCTCGCAGATGGGGTTCTCCCGCTCGGGCACCAGCCCATACTGCGCCGCCGAACCGGCCACCAGCACCCTGGCGTCCGGGCACTCCGCCCGGACCGCCTCCAGTAGGTGGATGGTGCCATAGACGTTGACATCGAAAAGGGCTCGCCATTCCTCGCCGGCCGGTGGGCAGAGGAGCGCAGCCAGGTGGTAGACCTGCGCCGGCCGCACCTCGGCCAGAATCCGGCGCACCGCTTCCTCTTCCCGTAGGTCGGCCCGATACAGGTGCACGTCATCCAGGACAGGGGCCAGGTTCCGGGTGCTTGCCCCCGGCAGTTCGAGGCCGGCCACAGCAAATCCGTTCCGCAGGAGATATTCTGCCAAGTGGCTTCCGGAGAAGCCGGCGATGCCGGTGATCAAGGCAATCCCACGGTCCGTCATGCCCTACACTCCCGGAGATGCAAGAACACGGCATCCGGCCGGTTGAACAGGCCGATTGGGCCAGACCCGGCCCTCATCACGGAGCAATCCGCCGGCACACCCGACCTGCTAGGCCGCATCAGCCCGAAACGGGATGTCAACGCTTGGTCACCTTA
>JBMFNL010000106.1:0-4178 GCA_049970175.1 Chloroflexia bacterium | reverse complement strand
CTTACAAGGGGCAAGGGGTAGGGCCGGAGCGAGGGTTTCGTTTCCTCAAAGACCCCTGGTTCTTCGCCGACAGTCTGTTCCTGAAGAGCCCGAAGCGCATCGTGGCGTTGGTGATGGTGATGGGGCTGGCGCTTCTGGTGTATGCGCTGGCGGAGCACCGGTTGCGCACCGCCTTGCAAGTTTGGGGGACTGTGGTATCATCAAGTTGGCACTGCCTACTTCGGGGATACCTGGGAATATGACGGCGCGGCCTGGACGCTGCTGACCCCGACCGTTTCCCCTCCTGCCAGGGGGTCCCATACAATGAGCTATGACGAAGGCCGTGGTGCGATTGTTCTCTTCGGCGGGATCGGGTGGAACGGCTTCCTGACCGACACATGGGAATTCGACGGCTCAACCTGGGCTCCCGTGACATCGACCACCGTTCCACCGCCCCGGTGGGGTGCCGCAATGGCCTACGACAGCGCCCGCGGGGTCACGGTCCTCTTTGGTGGGCACAGACCAGGGGAAGACAACCTCCTTGCCGACACCTGGGAGTACGATGGAGTAGATTGGCACCTAGTCACCCCAACCGTTTCCCCACCCGCCCGGTACGGTCACGCCATGGCCTATGATCGCAACCGGGGGGTGGCCTCCTGTACGGGGGCCGAAACGCCAGCGGCTCCCTCAACGATACCTGGGAATACGATGGCCAGACATGGGTACGAGTACCCCCGCTCTACGAGACTTTCTTGCCCCTGGCCTTCAAGGGCGCGCAAGGTTTTCTTGGATCGTCCCAGGTGGGTCCCGCCGCCCCCGGGGGCAAGGAGATATCCCAGTTGGACTGCCCTTCACGGCCTCCAGGGAGCGGGACCTTTTACATCCTGCCAATCGTCGACCACATCGGCGAGCACGGCTGCCGTGATTTCGACAGCCTGTGCTGCGGCTGTACGGGTCTTGCCTGCGAATGGTGGCAGTGCTGCGGATGCGCCAGCGAAGCAGGGTGTACCCCAGAACACTGCATAGATGGGCAGGGCACGGACAACGAAGACATTTACAGGATCATGGATATGAGACGGCGGCTTGGGACCGGCCACCCGAATGTGCGCATAGGCTATTCCGACGCAATTCGTTACACCCGAGATACCATTGCCGACGCCGACTACGAATTTGACGAGACGGCTCTACGCTATACGCTGGCAGTTGCCGCCGTGACGGATACGCCCATCCTGATCCACCTGAACGGCCAGCAGTGGTCAGGGCCCGGACCGCTCACGGAGTACCTGATGTCCAAGCGAGAGAACGTCATGCACGATCACGAGGGCGACCCCTGGTATCTTCCGGGACGAGGCCAGGAGATATCCGAATCGGATATTGATACCACGATGCATCTCCTCTACTCAACCGGCGGGGGCAACTACTGGGGAAACTATGAAAACCGCTGGTACAAGGAGCGTAACCTCAAGGAGGCCATCTCCTGGCTGCTGAACTTCCGGGCAGGTGCCAAGGGGTACCGCCTCGTCGGTGTCAGCACCGATTCGGAGATCGCGATGAGTTCGCTGTTCGCGGCCCATCCCGAGTGGCAATACGGCCACAACTACAACTGGAAGAACAAGCCGCTGGCCTTCGATTACTTGACTACGATAGAATCGGAGCGACGTATTATACGGAAGGGCTGCGACACCAGTTCGTAGACTGGGCGTATGCTGAGTATGGGGACGATTTGCCCCGGTTCAACGCGGAGATGGGGACGAACTTCCAGAAGTGGTGGGCAGACCCAACGAACCCAACCGAACACCTGGGCGATGGAATCAGCGTCCAAAACAATCCCCCCACTCCCGACGCAAACGGTATCTTCCCGCCTACCAACTACGTGGAGTACTGGAGAGGGTTCAGAGAACAAGCCGTAAAGCAGTGGGTACAACTTGTGGTCAACTGGATCACCTGCAACAACATGGATGCACCGGGTTACCACCTACACGATTGCGCCAGCCCATTCCCCATAGGAGACGTTTTCACCCACCAGCTCACTGACGTGCCAGACGCCGCGCGGGACCCGTACTACTACTGCAGCCCCATCTCGACCGCCCAGGTAGACAACGCGCAGGTAGGTTTGACCGTCTACGGTCCCAAGGCGGCAAACAAGGACAAGTACCCGGGAGATCCTCCCCCCAGTATATTGGCTACTTTGAAGAGGTCCGAGATCTGGCTGCCCAACAAGCGGACCGGTGGGGATTCTTCGAATGGAATACGATGCTGCACGAGAAGAATGAGCCGGGATATGAATTCCATTACCAGGCATTGGCGGATCTATACAACTGTGGGGCAAGCATCATCTGCCCTTATGCCTGGCCCGATGCCGGCACCGACGACCAGGGGCGTCGGTATCCAGTCAGGGACACGCAGTTGGAGACGGCCATTCACGATTTCGTTATCGCCTACACGCCTGTGTATCCCTACAAACACTACCTCCCCCTCGTCTTCAAATCCTTTCCGCCTCGGCGGCGACCACCCGAAACACCGGGTCCTTATCCCCCACCGCCAACCGCGACCCCTATACCCGCACCAACTCCGACTCCAACACCGTCACAGGATGTGACTCCGCCGGTTACTTATCATCAGTTGGCGGGAGACCTGGGCAGGCTCGGATGGTACGTGAGCCCGGTGCAGGTCACGCTTTTCGCCAAGGACGAAGGATCCGGCGTGGACAGGACGTTGTACCGCATCAACAGCCCCTATTGGATCGAGTACGGACAACCTTTCGTCATCACAGCCGAAGGCTACAACACGCTGAACTACCGCTCCGTAGATCGGGCCGGGAACTGGGAGCGCATTCACATCCACACCCTGAAGATGGACCTCACTCCTCCAGTGGTGAGCATTTTCCAGCCACTGCCCATGACCTACACCCTGGATATGTCTTTCACGCTCTCCTTCGCTGCTTCCGACAGGACCTCCGGCCTGGATACCCTGGTCGCAACGCTTGACGAAACACCCGTGGAGAACGGCCAGGAAGTGGACTGCCTCTGGCTGGGCCCCGGTCCCCACACTCTCGTCGTCACCGCCACCGACTACGCCGGCCTCTCTGCTTTTGCCGAGCGCGCCTTCACCGTGACGGCGACCATCTCCGATATTGTGGCCATCAAACATCGCCTCTACGAGGAAGGGCACATCTACGGTCCCGGCGCGGCAGGGATTGTGGCCTCGACGCCAAACTGGAGGCCGCCCAGGACGCCCTGGATCGGGGTCAGGTGCGCACGGCCATCAACATCCTCTACGCCTTCATCCACGAGGTGGAGGCACAGATCGACGAGCATATTACCCCCGAAGGGGCCCGTGCGCTCATCCTCGCCGCCCAGTATATCACCGATCGGCTGGCGGGAACGATCCTTCTCTCTCCCACGGTGGGCGGCCGGCTGACCGGGGAGAGTGGGCGGGCCGTCTTTACTTTCCCCCCGGGGACAGTGGAGAACTTTACCGTGGTCACTTACACCCAGCCGTTGGGGCTTCCTGAAGCCAGCGACTTGCTGCCGTTGGGCGAGGCTTTCTTGTTGGAAGCGCGAGAGTACGGAAGTGGCGCGGAGGTGCCGGCCTTTGCCGTGCCGGGGACGCTGCGGCGGCGCTACACCCAAGAGGAGGCGGAAGGAATCCTTATCCCCTCACTGCGCCTGTATCGCTGGGAGGGTGCAGAATGGCAACTGGTCCCCGAAAGCGGGGTGAACCCGGCGCGGCGAGAGGTGTGGGGAGAGGTGCAGCCCTTCGTCATTTACCAAGTGTGGGGGGCGCGGGGATGGCCTATCTACCTGCCGCCGGTCTTGAGGTAACCCGAACCTTGGCGGAGTCTCCGGCCTTCACCGGAGGGCTCTCGCTCGCTGAGGCGATGACCGTACAGCAACCCACAAAGGCAACGGCTGCAAACACGCGGCTGGCGCACACGCGGCGACTGCCCGGCTAACGATGGAGCAAAAGTCATCATCGGCGCGCCCGTAGAAAGCATGTTGCATAACGCGGGCCAGTTGTGGTAGCATGACCTGTGCGGAGGTCAGGTCCGTGCTCACCCCCAACCACAGTGCTAATGCACGGGCCGCGCGTCGCCAGCCTTGGACGTTAGATGAAATGCCGAATTTATGATTATGTGGAAGGGAGTGGTAGCTGTGCGCTTAAACTTGGTTGGTGCTGATCTGGACAAAAGGAGCGGG
>JBMFNL010000105.1:0-4435 GCA_049970175.1 Chloroflexia bacterium | reverse complement strand
CCCTCTCCCACCCCCGGCCCGACGAGCCTGCCCACGCCTTCTCCCCCGGCCGGCCTGGACCGGAGCGACCTGACCCTGGTGCACAGCCGAGTCGTCGTCGCCCTGAAGGGCAACAACGTGGCGGCCATCTTCAACGAGATGTCCCCCGAGGACCGGGCGGCCCTGGACTATACCGCCCTGGTGCAGAGCGCCCTGGAAACGGAGCAGGCTCTGGGCCCGGTCCAGGAGGTGCGTTTGATCTCCCCGCCCTTCGTCCTGAACGACCCGCCGTGGAACGGGCAATGGGCCGAGGCCGAGGTGGAGATCGTCTGGGCCGGGGCAACGGGGAGGTACCGGGTAATCTACCTGTTGAGCGAGGGCAACTGGTGGCTCTTTGGCACGGAGGAACTGACCTCCACGGTGCGGCCTTGAGCCGGCCGGAGAAAGGAGGAAAAAGTGCGCCCGATTCGAACGAAGGAAAAGGTGGGAATCATCCTCCTGCTTGTGGCGCTCCTGCTCCCCTCCCTTCAGGGCCTGACCTGGGCCGGGGACGAAGCATCGGCCCGGCCCCAGGGTTCGCAACCAGGGCGGCCGGTCATCTTTGTGCACGGCTACTGCGGGAGCGACACCTCCTGGCAAGAGGAGGATACGATCTACAGCCGTCTGCTCCAATCCCCCTATCACTATGACCCCGGCCGGCTGATCCTCTTCCGCTACCCCGAGGACCTGTTCGGTCAGGAGGATAACCGGGGGGACATCGCCCGCGTCGCCGAGACGTTTGGGGAGGCAGTGGAAAAAGCCCGGCGCGCCTCCCCGGACGGCCGGGTGGATGTGGTGGCCCATAGCATGGGCGTGCTGGTGGTCCGCTACTATATGGCCTACCTGATGCCGGACAAGCAGAACCCGACCATCGGACGCCTGATCGCCATCGCCGGACCGAATGAAGGCAGTTTTTTGGCCGACGTCAAAGTGGGGGAAATGCTCTGCCTGGCCGGCGTCTGCCCCATACCTCTCAAGGCCCTGATGGTGGCCCTGGCCCTGCTCTATACATGTTCGGAATTTCTCCGATGGAGAGCCTGTTGCTTCCTCGACCCCCACGATACGGCCGTGACGCAGATGGTCCCCGGGGGACGCTTCCTGAGCGACCTGAACCGGCCGGGCAACAGCTCCCCCAATGTGTACTATTATGTCATTTATGGGAATATTCGGGGATGGATTCAGTTCGCCCTGTTTAAATGGAAAACCCGCATGGAGATCAGCATCGGGGACACCGTGGTTGGGGTCGAGAGCGCAACCACCATCCCCGGCATCGGCCGCCTGGGGGAGACCACAGACCATTACCGGGCTTTCGAGTACCTTTCCGAGCATAGCGTCCCGATGCCGGTGCACCTCCGCAAGGACTGCCCCTTCCTCGGATTCAGGGGGCCTTTCTGCTTCGAGATCGAGTGGAACCTGCTGGAGAAACCCACTCCTCACTCCATCAAGGAAGTACAGCATGGGGGATTGATTCACTCCGAGGATGTCACCCGCCTGGTGGACCGCATCCTGCGCGGCGAGTTCGAGCAGGTGCCACCGACGCCGGAGCCTTCTCTGCCGCCGCCTCTTTCCCCGCCGCCCGGCACCGGCGGGGCCACGGCCACCGTCCTGGTCCTGGATGTCTCCGGCAGCATGGGAGAGGCCTGGCAGGGTGGGGTCAAAATCGAATCGGCCCGGGAAGCCGGCATCCGCCTGGTGCGTCGGGTGCAACATGAGAATGAGGTGGCCGGTCCGATCCACCGGATGGCGATGGTCAACTTCACCACCGACGCCTGGGTCAGCGCCCCCCTGGGCTCCGACCTCCAGGTGCTTCTCGATGCCCTGGAAAATGCCGTTCCTTTGGACCGAACCAACATCGGCCAGGCGCTGGAACTGGCCAATGCAGAACTGAGCCGGGCCGCGGCCCAGGAAGGACGCTACATCATCCTGCTCACCGACGGGATGACCAACGTGGGCCTCAGCAAGGCCGAGATTCTATCCGGTCCGGTCGCCGAGGCGGCCCGGGCGGGGACCTGCATCTACACCGTGGGCTTTGGAGATCCGGGCAATCTGGATGAACAGTTCTTGCGAGACATCGCTGCCGCCGCTCCCTGCGGAGAATATGCCTATGCGCCGGATGCCGACCGGCTGGCCGAAATCTATGTACGGCTGCGGCATGTGACGACGGGCCGCCTCCTGGCCGAACACGAAGGCACCATCGCCCAGGGGCAACGCCTCGACCTGGGCACCTTCGAGGTGCCGGCCGGCCAGGGAGAACTCCACGTCACGCTGGACTGGCCGGGCAGTACCCTGGACCTCCTGCTCACCGACCCCCGGGGACGGACCGTGGACGAAACCTATCCGGGCGGGCGCATCTTCCGCGAGGCCACCTCGGTCTATGTCCTGATTCAGAACCCCCCGGCCGGCCGCTGGCAGGTCGGGGTCCTGGGCAAGGAGATTCCCCAGGGTTCGACCACCTTCTACCTGGCCGCCTCTACCCGGGGTGTCGCCCCACCCTCCGCCTCCGCGATGCCGGTCTGGCTGATCCTCTTCTTCGTGCTCGTCATCGGGGCCGGGCTGGTGATCGCCGTGGCCGTGCGAGGGCCGGCTTCGGCCGGCGCCGTTGCCGCCCTCTACGGAGTTGCTGGTCCGGTCGGGCAGGCCGTCTTCCCCCTGCAGGCCGGGACCTATACCCTGGGCCGCGACCCCTCGAACGCCCTGGTGCTTTCGGACGCCCTGGTCTCCGGCCGGCATGCCCAGATCACCTCCTCCGGCAACGCCTTCTTTCTGGCCGATCTGGGAAGCACCAACGGAACCTACGTCAATCGCTTCCCTCTGACGCCGTTCCAGTGGTACATGCTCCAGGAGGGAGACCAGATTCAAATGGGCAACTGCATCTTGGCCTTCCGTTACGGAAAGCCCTGAGAAATTCGAGGAGGAGGTGAACGATGCAACAACGCTGTCCTTCCTGCGGCCGGGCGTGGGTGCCCGGAGAAGTACGTTGCCCCTTCTGTGGAGCCACGCCGGGGGCTCCTGCTCCGCCGGGGATGCCTGCCGGCTCCCCGCCCACCCTGCAATTGCAGTGGGTGGACTCGAGGGGAATCCCCCAGAGCCGGGCGATTTCCCCCCAGGGGTTGCGTTTGGGGCGGGACCTTGGAAACGATGTCGTCCTGGACGATGCCCAGGTCTCCCGCCAGCACGCCTGGATCTTTTTGCAAGGCGGGCAGTGCTACGTCCAGGACCTGGGAAGCGCCAACGGCACCTGGGTCAACGAGCAGCGTATCACCGGTTCGCACCCCCTGAGCATCGGGGACCGCCTGCGCCTGGGCGGGGTTTCCCTGGTGCTGGCAGCCGCGCCGATGCCCGCGCCGGCGGTTCCGGTGGGTTATCCTTATCCGCTCCGGCCGGACGTGCGGCCCATCCCTCCGGCGCCCGTGCCGGCCCCGCGAGCCGCGGCCCAACCGGTTACCCTGACGCCCGGCCGCATCCTGCCCCTGGCCGGCGGGGTGATTCTGCTGGTGATGTTCTTCCTGCCCTGGTTTCAGGTATTCGTGGGAATCAGTGCCTTTGACCTGCTGAGGGCGCTGAATTATGCCGGAAACCAGGGGGTGTTTAGCAGCACTTCGTACTCCTGGTACCTCTGGTTTCTCCTCCTGGTCCCTCTGGCCGGCCTGGTCTCCCTGGTCCTCACCATCGCCAGCCTGTTCGTGGAACGCCGCGGGCAGGGGATGCTTTTTTACCCCCAGATCGTGCTCGCCGTTCTGAGCATAGGTGTCCAGATCGGGTTGCTGGTCCTCATCCAGCAGGAGGGGTTATCGGCAAGTGGCGCGCCCGAAGTGGTGGATGTGACCTCTTTGTTGGATTTTGGCTACTGGCTCAGCCTGGTCGGGGCGGTGCTGATCATCTCCGGCAGTGTCCTGGAAATCGTTCCGTCACGGCGACGAGCGTAGGAAAAACTTGAGCCCCTGGAGAATACGGCTCCAGAAGGAGATGGCATGGAACGACTGACCGGCCGTCAACTGGGCAAGTACACCCTGCTGGCCGAAATCGGACGCGGCGGCATGGCCATCGTCTACCGGGGCTACGACCCTGCCCTGGAACGCCAGGTGGCCGTCAAAGTCCTTGCCCCTCACCTGGTCTGGGAGGAAGGGGCCGTCGAGCGTTTCCTCCGTGAGGCCCGCGCCGCCGCCCAACTGAAGCACCCCAACATCGTGACCATCTACGATGTCGGCCAGGAGGCGGGCTACTTTTACTTCGTTATGGAACTCCTGGAAGGGTCCACCCTCAAGGAACTCCTCCTCCGCCGAGGCATCCCGTCGACTCCGGAGACCCTCGCCATCCTGCGCGGGGTGGCCTCGGCCCTGGATTACGCCCACCAGCGCGGAGTGGTGCACCGCGACGTCAAGCCCGGCAACATCATCGTCGATGCCGAAGGCCAGGC
>JBMFNL010000104.1:0-4849 GCA_049970175.1 Chloroflexia bacterium | reverse complement strand
GCGCACCGAGGAACGCCTGGAACGCCTGGAGGCTACCGTCCAGGCCCTGGCCGAGGCCCAGAGGCGCACTGAAGAAACCATCGCCCGCCTGGACCGCCAACTGGCCGAGACCAATAAGCAGGTCGGCCAACTGGCCAATCGCCTGGGGCTGGACCTGGAAGTAGATGCCGAAGAAATTTTGCGCGATGTGCTGGAGAAAAAGGGCTTTACCCTGCTGGGCGAACCGTTCCCCGTCGTTGTGGATGGGGAAACCGACCTCGTCGCGCCGGTCGAGTCGCCGGAAGGGGAAACCTTCTGGGTCCTGGTCGAGGTCAAGGGACGGGTGCGGCGCAGCGAGGTGGGGGATTGGCTCAGACGGCTCAATCGGCCGGACTTCCAGGAGCGACTCCGCGAGGTTCAGGTGAACAAGCCCTACCTGCCCTATATCTTCGGGTTGCGCATCTACTGGGGCGTGCAGGGAATGGCTGCCGAGGCCGGCCTCGGTATCCTGGACCACCGTGGGGAACGGCTGGCCCCCCGCCCCTGGAGGTAAGGAGGCCGCCAAAATCACCCGGATCGGGACAAGGCAGGTGCAGGAACGAGTCGAGAACCTGCCCAGGCCGGGAGCACTCCTGCGGTAGCGAGGGCCCAAGACGCGGCTAACGGCCCGAGAGGTTGGCCGTAGATAAGGAACGGGAGGAGGTGTCTTTCCAGGTTTGAGACCGAGCGTGCGTCGAAGAACCGGAGAACGATGGACAACCTGACCCCTGACCAGATCATCGAAGGCCCCTTCTGGAGCGAGCCGCTCCGGGTCCTCTCCGTCCGGCCCGTCGGGCGAGGGCTACAGATCGAGGCCGTCGGCCTCCGCTCCCGCCGCTACTACGACCACACCCTCCAGCCGGCCGATCTGGACCGGGTTCGCGCCATCTCTTGCGAGGAACGGACCTTTACCGCGGACGCCGAGGCCTTTTTCCTGGCCCTGGAGGCCCACCGCATCCGCCTGGCCCACCAGTTTGACCCCCTGCTGGCCGTCAACATCTCTCAGGTGGACCCCCTACCCCACCAGATTGACGCCGTCTACCACCACATCCTGCGTCAACCCCGCATCCGCTTCCTCCTGGCCGACGACCCCGGCGCCGGCAAGACTATTATGGCCGGCCTCCTCCTCAAGGAACTCAAGGCCCGGGGATTGGTCCACCGTGCTCTCATCGTCGTCCCCGGCCACCTCAAAGACCAGTGGCTCCGCGAGATGAAGGAGCGCTTCGGCGAGACCTTCACCGTCGTGGACCAGGGCGTGGTCAGGGCCACCTGGGGCCGCAACATCTGGCAGGAACAGCCGTGGGCCATCACCTCGATGGACTTTGCCAAACAGGAGGAGGCCCTGGCCGCGCTGGTGGAGACGGCCTGGGACCTGGTCGTCGTGGATGAGGCCCACAAACTGGCCGCCTACCGCTACGGCACCAAAGTCTCCCGCACCCAGCGCTACCGCCTGGGCGAGGTCCTCTCCCGTACTGCCCACTTCCTCCTCTTCCTCACCGCCACCCCCCACCGGGGCGATCCCGAAAACTTCCGCCTCTTCCTGGACCTGCTGCTGCCGGGGATGTTCGCCACCCCCGACCTGCTGATGGAATCCGTCCGCCAGGGCGACAACCCCCTCTTCCTCCGGCGGCTCAAGGAGGACCTGCGGGATTTCGCGGGACGGCCTCTCTTCCCGCCCCGCCACGTCCACACCCACACCTTCCGCCTCCACGACGACGAGAAACGGCTCTACAACGCCGTCACCGCCTACGTCCAGACGGAATATAACAAAGCCTTCGCCGCCGACAAGCGCAACGTCGCCTTCGCCCTGCTCATCCTCCAGCGCCGGCTGGCCTCCAGCGTCCGGGCCGCCCGCCGTTCCCTGGAGCGCCGCCGCGCCCGCCTGGAGGAACTCCTCCGCCTGGGCCGCTGGCTGGCCGAACACGACACGCTGGACGAGGAGGCCCTGGAGGACGCGCCGGAAGCGGAGCGGCTTCGCCAGGAGGAAGACCTGCTGGCCCGCCTCACCGCCGCCGAGACCCGCGAGGAACTCCAGGCCGAAATCCGCACCCTGGACGAACTGGTCCGCCTGGCCCGCGCCGCCGAGAGCCGCGAGGTGGAGACGAAACTGAACGAACTCCGCCGGGTGATGGAGGACAAGCGCATCCGGGAGACCGGCGAGAAACTCCTCATCTTCACCGAATCCCGGGATACGCTGGATTACCTGGCCGAGCGGCTGCGGGCCTGGGGCTACGCCGTCATCACCCTGCACGGCGCCATGGGCCTGGACGAGCGCATCCGCGCCGAGCACGAGTTCCGGGAAAAGGCCCAGGTGATGGTCTCCACCGAGGCCGGCGGCGAGGGCATCAACCTCCAGTTCTGCTCCCTGATGGTCAACTACGACATCCCCTGGAACCCCAACCGGCTGGAGCAGCGGATGGGCCGCATCCACCGCTACGGCCAGCCCAAGGAGGTCCACATCTACAACCTGGTCGCAGCGGAGACCCTGGAGGGCCGGGTGATGGAGGCCCTCTTCCGCAAACTGGAGCGGATTCGGGCCACGCTGGGCAGCGACCGGGTCTTTGACGTCATCGGCGAGGTGGTCGTGGGGCGCAGCCTCCAGGAACTGATCCTGGACGCCGTCACCCAGCGCCGTACCCTGGAGGAGATCCTGGCCGAGATTGAGGCCGTCCCGGACGAAGAGGCCATCCGCAAGGCCCGGGAGGCGGCACTGGAGGCCCTGGCGACCCGCCACATCAACCTCCAGGAGGTGCTGGGGGAGAGCCGCCGCGCCCGCGAGAACCGCCTGGTCCCCGAATACATCGAGCAGTTCTTTGTGCGGGCCGCCCGCTTCCTGGACCTGCGCCTGGAGCGGCGCCAGGACGGCCTCTGGCGACTCCCCCACGTCCCCCTCGCCCTCCGGGAGGTCCCCCAGGAATTCCGCCACCGCTACGGTGAGGTCTTCCCGGAGTACAACCGGATTGCTTTTGACAAGGAGACGGCCCGGCAGAAGGAGGCCGTCTTCGTCGCTCCGGGGCATCCCCTCCTGGAAAGCCTCATAGAGCGGGTCCTGGAACGGTGCGCCGACGATCTGGGGAAGGGCGCGGTCTTCGCCGACCCGGACGGCCGGCTGGACGGCTACCTGTGGTTCCTGGAGGGGGAAATCCACGACGGCGCGGGGGAGATCGTGGGCCGCCGCCTCTTCGCCCTCTTCCAGTCCGCCGACGGCGGCGACCCCCGGCCGGTCAACAGTTCGGTCCTCTGGGACCTGCTCCCCCTGCCGCCCGCGGCCGAAGCCCAGCCGCCCCCCTCCGAGGAACCCGTCATCGCCCGCTTCGCCGAGACGGAACTGGAAGCGTACCGGGCCGAACTCCTCCGGGAACGAGAGCGCCACGCCGAAATCCGGCAACGGTACGGGCTCCGTTCCCTGGAACGGCTGATTCTGGAATCCGAGGCCCGGCTGATTGAGTACGAGACCCGCCGGGCCAAGGGGGAGCCCGTCCCCGACATGGAGGTCCGCAACGAGGAGCGGCGAAAGGAGGAACTCCTGGCCCGACGGGGGGAACTGGAGGAGGAAATCCGCCGCCAGACCTTCCTCCTCCCGGCCACCCCGCGCGTCCTGGGCCTGGCGCGCGTCCTCCCCCAGGCGCCGGAGCCCCCGATGCGGGAGGACCCGGCGGTGGAGGCCGTGGGGATGCGGGTGGCGCTGGCGTACGAGTGGGCCCAGGGCCGCCTCCCCCAGGACGTCTCCGCCCAGAACCTGGGGTATGACATCCGCTCGGAAGCGCCCGACGGCACCGTCCGCTACATTGAGGTCAAGGCCCGCGCGCAGACCGGCCCGGTGGTCCTGACCCCCAACGAGTGGCTGATGGCCCAGCGGCTGGGGGAGGAGTACTGGCTGTACGTCGTGGAGCACGCTGCCACGGAGCCGGTGCTCTACCTCATCCAGAACCCGGCGGCGAAACTCCGGCACGAAATTGTACAAACGGTGCGTTTTGTGGTAAAACAATGGAAAGAAGCGGCTGATGAAAGTCACTTATAAGGTGGTTGTCGCCCCGAAGGAGGAGCGATGAAACGAAAATCCCCTGTACACCGCCCCCAGGCCCTGCCGGAGATCCTGTCCGCCCTGCGGGGCCTCCAGGATGAGGCCCGCCACCGGTACCGGGCGGAAATCGTGGGTGTCTTCGGCTCCTACGCCCGCGGCGAAGCCCGCCGGCCCAGTGACCTGGACGTGCTGGTGCGCTTCCTGGAGGGCGCCTCTCTCTTTGACCTGGTGGGACTGGCGGACTTTCTGGAGGAAAACCTGGGCCTCAAAGTGGATGTCGTCTCCGAGCGAGCGATCCGCCCCGAACTCCGGGAGCGGATCCTGAACGAGGCGGTGCGGGTATGAAGCGGGATTACCGGCTCTTTCTGGAGGACATCCCTCGCCGCGATGGATGCGATAGAGCGGTTCGCGGAAGGTATGAGCCTGGAGGACTTTTATCGGGACGACCGGACCGCCAGCGCTGTCATCCGGAAGTTTGAGATCATCGGCGAGGCCGCCCGGCACATCCCGCCCCATCTGCGCCAGGCTTATCCAGACATCCCCTGGAGGGAGATGGCCGGGATGCGGGATCGGCTCATCCACGGCTATTTCGGCATAGATTACGACCTGGTCTGGCAGGCCATTCAGGCCCACATCCCCCAGACCCGGCCCAAACTCCAGGCCATACTGGAAGAACTCAAAGGAGAGAAGGGAACTCGTCCGCCCCGCCGTTGAAAGGTGAAAACATGCCCCAGCGCCTGATTGAAGTCCAGTTCCCCCTCCGGCGCGTCTCGGAGGAATCGGTTCGGGAGAAGAACATCCGCCACG
>JBMFNL010000103.1:0-4859 GCA_049970175.1 Chloroflexia bacterium | reverse complement strand
GGAGGAGGCGATGCGATTACACTTTACTCTGAACGGCCAATCCACCGAAGTTGAAGTGGAGCCCTACGAACTCCTGGCCGAGGTCCTGCGCGACCGCCTGGGACTCATCGGCACCAAGATCGGCTGCGGAGAGGGCGAATGCGGGGCCTGCACCGTGCTCGTGGACGGCACCTCCGTCCTCTCCTGCATCTACCCGGCGGCCAAGGTCCAGGGCCGGACGGTGACCACCATCGAGGGCCTCTCCTCCAGGGAGGCGCTCCATCCGGTCCAGGAGGCCTTTATCGAGCACTTTGCCGCCCAGTGCGGCTATTGCACGCCGGGTTTCGTGATGTCTACCGTGGCCCTCCTCCAGGAAAACCCCCGGCCCGGCCGGGAGGAGATCCTGGAGGGCCTCTCCGGCAACCTCTGCCGCTGTACGGGCTACTACCAGATCATCGAAGCGGTCCGTGAGGCGGCGGAGAAGGGGTTCAGGGCCTAGGGCCCGGGAACCCTGAGCCCTGTCCAGGAGGTTCCGATGACTTCGCTCGGCCAACCCGTTATCCGAACCGACATCCAGACCAAAGTCCAGGGCACGCGCAAGTTCCCCCAGGATTTCAACCTGCCCGGACAACTCTACGGCGCCGTGGTCTGGAGTGCCTACCCCCACGCCCGCGTGCGGCGCATCGATACCCGCGCCGCCGAGGCCATGCCCGGCGTGGTGCGCATCCTCACCTATCGGGACGTGCCGCGGAACGAGTACGGCATCAACCTTCGCGACCAGACGCTTTTGGTGCCGGAGGGAGGCAAGGTGCGCTGGCTGGGCGACCGCATCGCCATCGTCGTCGCCGAGACGGAGCGCCAGGCCCGTGCCGCCGCCGAAAAGGTCCAGGTGGAATACGAGGTGCTGCCGGTCGTGACCGACCCCCGGGAGGCCATGCGGGAGGGCAGCCCGCTGGTGCATGAGGATCGGGAGACGAACATCCTCCACCACGTCCGGGTGCGCAAGGGCGATGTGGCGGTCGGCTTCGCCCGCTCCGACGTGATCGTCGAGGACGTCTACGCGACCCCGATGGTGGAGCACGCCTATTTGCAGCCGGAGGCCGGGGTGGGTTACATGGACGAAGAAGGGCGGGTGACGGTGATCGCTGCCGCCCAGTGGCCCCACGACGACCTGCACCAGATCGCCCACCTCCTCCGGTTGCCCCTGGAGCAGGTGCGCGAGATCGTCCCGGCCATCGGTGGGGCCTTTGGCGGGCGGGAGGATATGTATATCCAGCACCTCCTGGCCCTCTGCGCCTTTGTCGTCCGCCGGCCGGTCAAAATCGTCTTCACCCGCGAAGAATCGCTCCGCAACACCGGCAAGCGCCATCCTTTCTATTTCCGCCACAAATGGGGAGCCAGCCGCAAGGGAAAAATCCTGGCCGTCGAGATCGAGGGCATCTCCGACGCCGGGGCCTATGCCTCCACCAGCATCCCGGTGCTCAACAACGCCGTCTCCTTCATGGCCGGCCCCTACAGCATCCCCAACGCCAAAATAGACGGCTACACCGTCTACACCAACAACGCCGTCACCATGGCCATGCGCGGCTTCGGGGCCACCCAGCCCCCCGTGGCCTATGAGCAGCAGGTGGACCGCCTGGCCCAGGCCCTGGGGATGGACCCGGTCGAGTTCCGGCTGAAGAACCTCCTGGAGCCGGGTAGCGAGACGGTGCTGGGAAACCGCATGCCCCCCGGCACCGGCATCAAGGAGACGCTCCTCCATGCGGCGCGGGCGGCCGGCTGGCGGGAGGAGGCCGGCCGCTGGATTCGCCCGGAATTGGGGACCCCCTCGGCTCCCTACAAACGCCGGGGCATCGGCATCGCCTGCGCCTATAAGAACGTCGGCTACTCCTTCGGCTTCGACGACCGCTCCACCGCCGAGGTCGAACTCTCCCTGGACGAAAGCGGCCGGATCGCCCGGGCCACCATCGCCGTCGGAGCGGCCGAGGTGGGCCAGGGGGTGCACACGGCGCTCCGCCAGATCGCCGCCGAGGCGCTCCAGTTGGACCCGGACCGGGTGCGCATCGCCCTGGTGGACACCTCCCGCGTGCCCGATGCCGGCTCCTCCTCGGCCTCCCGCCACGTCTACACCTCGGGGAACGCCGTCCTGGGCGCCTGCCGGTTGGCCTATGACCGCTGGCAAAAGGTGCTGCGCGAGGAGAGCGGGGAGCGGACGGTTCGGGCTGCCTACACCTTCCACGGCCGCGACCTGCGCCCGACCACCCCCTACGACCCCCTGACCGGACAGTGCGAGCCCCACATCAGTTACTCCTTCGGGACGCAGATTGCCCTGGTCGAGGTGGATATCGAGACCGGCGAGGTGGACCTCCTGAAGATGTGGGCCTCCACCGACGTCGGCCGGGTGATCAACCCGCCGATGGTCTTTGGGCAGGTGGCCGGCGGCATCCATATGGGGGTGGGCTATGCCCTGACCGAGCACTTTATCCAGGAGGGGGGCTACGTCCGCACCCGCCGCCTCAGCGAATACGCCATCCCCTCCGCCCTGGATATGCCCCGGGAACTGGTCAACGTGGACGTGGAGGTGCCCGATCCCACCGGCCCCTTCGGGGCCAAAGGGCTGGGGGAGACGCCCACCCTGCCCACCGCCCCGGCCATCCTCAACGCCATCGCCGACGCGGTGGGCATCCGCATCACCCATCCTCCGGCCACGCCGGAGCGCGTCTGGCGGGCCTTGCAGGGGAAAGGGCCGGCCTAGGCCTCCTCATCCTCCCGCCTGGTAGCGCAGCCAGGAGAGCAGGGCCATCTCGGCTACGGCCAGGAGGCCGGCCCAGAAGAGCGGACGGCCGGCCTCCCAGAGGCCCTCCAGTAGCCTTTTCCCCTGTCGGATGGTGAGGATCAGGAGGGCGTTGAGCACCACCAGCGTGGCGACCAGGCCGCCGACCGAAAGCGCCGCCAGCGGGAGGTAGAGCGGGGGCCATCCGCTACCCAGCGCCAGCCCGCCCCCGATTCCCAGGAGCAGGAAGCCGGCCAGATCCGCCCAGCCGGCCACGATCCTCCGCTCCCGCTGCCGCTCCCGAAAGGACAGGTGGACGGCCCAGAGGAGGAGGACGGCCAGGACCAGCCCCAGAGCCAGGCCCGAGGCCAGGCGGAGGCGGTTATCGGGCACATAGAGGAGGCGTATGCGGAACCAGTCATCGGCCAGCGAGTTGAGGGCATCTACGGCGAAAAAGGCCAGGGCGGCGGCCAGGAGGACCCAGAACCAGCGGGCCGGCCGGCCGGCGGCCCGCCAGCGCCCCCGCGTCAGCCAGAAGGCCGTCCCCAGCACCATCCCCAGGTAGATGCCGCTGTCGCGGGCGCAGAGGGGCAGTTCCCGCGTCCCGAAGCGGAGCATATGGCCGGGCGTCTGGGCGCAGAGGCCGTGAACCGCCGCCCAGACCTTGTCGGCCAGGGGCCAGGGGGCCAGAAAAAAGGCCAGGAGCACCCCGGCCCACCAGAGCGCGCACCAGCGCAACGCCTCCTCCCCCCGCCGACGCCGCCGATGGGCCTCCACCTGACGCCGGGCTTCCTGAACTACCTCATCCTCGCGACTCACCGCGGCTACCCCCGGAACGACCGGTGTGGAACGCCTTTACGAAAGACGAGCCAGGAGCGTCAACTGGTCGAAGAAGACGGCCAACCCGATGGCCAGGAGAAGGAGGCCGCTCAGGATGGCGATGGGCCGGCGGTAACGCCCCAGGCGGCGTACCAGGGTGCCGGCCCGATCCAGAAAGAGGCCGAGCAGGAGAAACGGTGTCCCCAGCCCCAGGGAATAGAGGCTCAAGAGCCAGAGCATCAGGCCGGGGGATTCCCGGCCGTAGGCCCCGCTTCCCAGGGCCAGGATGCCGGCCAGCGGCGCGGCGATGCAGGGCGTCCAGCCCAGGGCAAAGGTCAACCCCACCAGGAGGGAGGACAGGTAGCCGAACCGCCGGCCAACCTGAACCTGGAGGTGCCGTTCAAAATCCAGGAACCTCAGGCGGAGCAATCCCATAAAGTGTAGGGCGAAGAGGATGAGGAACAGGCCGGCCAACTTCTGTACAAGTTGCAGGTAGGTCGGCGGGGCAGGATGGGGCCAGGCCAGGACCTGGCCCGGCCACCCGGACAGCCATTCGGCCCGGGCGTAAAGCGGCCCCAGGACCCACTCCAGTTGGGCCAGGACCAAGACAAAGACCAGGCTGAAACCGAGGACAAAGGCCAGGGCGTGCAGAAAGGTATATCCGCGTCGGGTGGCCGTCTCCGGGCGCACGGCCGTGCCGGTGATATAGCCCAGGATCGAGGGCACCAGCGGCAAGATACAGGGGGAAAGAAAGGAAAGCAGGCCGGCCGCCACCGCCGCCAGGGAGGCCAGCAAAAAAGGAGCCTGACTGAAGTATTCCGGGTTCACCTCGAGCCGCCTCAGGGCCATGCCGGACGGTGGAACATCGGTCAGGACGGCCGGCTACGTCGGCCCGTATTCCGCCGGCGATAGTATACCACCGGAAGAGAAACGGCGTCAAGTGGGCCGCTGCCCTCACCTCTCACTCCCGGCTAGGGGGAGTGGGGTGAGGGAAAAGGCCACTTCCCGCACTGCGCACAGCGGGCTGTTCGCCGGTCGAGTAGGGTGCGACTTGGGCGCCGCATTGAGCCCGTCGAAATGTCGAGTAGCCCGCGCAGCGGGCGTATCGAGACCAGCACCCGTATCGAAACCAGCGCCCGTATCGAAACCCCGAAGCCACCTGCCTCAACCGCCGCAGGCATTTTCTCTTCCGCGCCTTCGGGGTCTCGATACGCGGCTGGTTTCGATACGCCTCCTTCGGGGGCTACTCAACCCAAGTTGCCGCTACTCGACCCAAGGGTCTCGATAC
>JBMFNL010000102.1:0-4879 GCA_049970175.1 Chloroflexia bacterium | reverse complement strand
CGGCCCTGGATTACGCCCACCAGCGCGGAGTGGTGCACCGCGACGTCAAGCCCGGAAACATCGTCATCGAGGAGAGCGGCCGGGTGGTGCTGACCGACTTTGGCATCGCCCGCGCCGCCCGCCAGACGCGCCTGACGGCTTCTGGGCTGGTCGTGGGTACCCCGGAATACATCGCCCCGGAGCAGGCCCGGGGGATGGGCGGCGATGCCCGCTCCGACATCTACAGCCTAGGCATCGTGGCCTATCAGATGCTCACCGGCTTCGTCCCCTTTGGTGCCGAAGACACCCTGGCCGTGCTCTACAAGCAGGTGCACGAGCCGCCGCCGCCCCTGCGGGCCTTTCGGCCGGACCTGCCGGCGGCGGTGGAAGGGGTGATGCAGCGCGCCCTGGCCAAGGAGCCGGAGGCACGGTACCCTTCGGCGGGGGCTTTTGTGGAGGCTCTGGGACGGGCACTGGCCGGGGAAGTCGTAGAGGCCGTCGCAGCGCCGTGGGTTCCCGCCGCTCCGCCGGCCGAGACACCCACCACGGTGCTGGAAGCGGTCCCGGCCGCCCCGCCACCGCCCCCGGCTGCCCCGGAAGTAGGGGCCGTCCCGCCGGCCCCGGCCGAGGCACCGCCCCCCGCACCGGCACCGGCGGCGGAAGCCGCCCCACCGGCCCCAGAGGTGGCCGCTGAGGTGCCTACCCAGATCATGGAAGCCCCTTCGGCAGCGCCGGCCGCTCCACCGGCGGGACGAAGGAGAGGCCTCTACTGGGGAATCGTGGTCTCCCTGACGCTGGTCCTGGCCGGCGGAGTGGCTTTCCTTCTCCTGAGCGGGCCCCCGTCGCCCGGCGTCCTGCCTACGAGCATTCCTACCCAGTCCCGGACGCTGCCAGGATGGACGAACACGCCGATTCCGGCGAAAAGCCCGCCCCTCACCCCGGCTCCGGCCACCCCACAACCGCCCACCAGGACCCCGGTGCCGCCCACCAGGACGCCGGTGCCGCCTACCAGGACCCCGGTGCCGCCTACCAGGACCCCGGTGCCGCCCACCAGGACGCCGGTGCCGCCTACCAGGACCCCGGTGCCGCCTACCAGGACCCCGGTGCCGCCTACGGCGACGCCGGTGCCGCCCACGGAGCCGCCTCCCACGGCGACGCCGGTGCCTCCCACGGCGACGCCGGTGCCGCCCACGGAGCCGCCGCAGCCCACAGTGACGCTGCCTCCGCCGCCTCCACCGCCTCCGCCGCCTCCACCGCCTCCGTCCCCGTACCCGAGCGGGTGGGGTCGGCCGCCTCGGGGCGGACACCGCGTATGCGTACCGTCCCCGTCGCCTGCAGCCCTTCGGAGCGCCGAGGTGAACGATGTGGTCCGGCCCTCTCAACCGACCTGAAGCGCCGGCCGGCCCTTCTGGATGGGCGGAAAGCGTTCGATGTCCTTCCTGCGGCCGGGCCTGGGTTCCCGGCGAGGTACGTTGCCCCTTTTGTGGGGCCATGCCGGGGGAAGCCCTCGGCTTTTCCCCGGCCTTCCAATTGCAGTGGGTAGACCGGCGAGGCCTGCTCCAGAGCCGGCCGATCGCTCCTCCGGGGTTGCGCCTGGGCCGGGACCCGGGAAACGACATCGTCCTGGACGATGCCCAGGCCTCCCGCCAGCACGCCTTCCTCTGGACCTCCGGAGGGCAAGTCTACGTCCTGGATATAGGCAGTGCCAACGGCACCTGGGTCAACGGGCAGCGCGTTGTCGGGCCGTATCCGCTGCAATCCGGGGACCGGCTGTATATTGGGGAGACCACCTTCACGCTGGTGAGGCCCCTGCCAGTTGTTTCGATCCCGAGGCCTGAGGTCTGGGCATCGCCACCTTTCATTCCGGCCGCGCAGCCGGCCGCGCCGGCCCTCCGGACGGCCCGGCCGGCCGGCCTCACCGCCGGCCACCTCCTGGTCTCCGCCGGCACCCTGATCGCCCTGATCATGTTCTTCCTGCCGTGGCTCCACCTCGCCGGCCTGGGCCTTTCCCAGGGATACAGCGCCTTTGAGATGATGCGGATGGAACCGGACCTGGGCCTGGGGGAAGTGGCCGGCCTGACAGGCCATACCCCACCGGCGTTCCCGATGCCCCTCGGTCTTCTCATCCTCTCTCCCCTGACGGCCCTGCTCTCCCTCCTTCTGGCCGCCGTCGGCCTTCTCCTGAAGCCCCGACAACGGCTGGGGACCCTCCTGGCCCAATTCGTCGCGGCCCTGCCGGGGGCCGGCATCCAGGTGGGGTTCCTGGCCTCCCTGCAAGACTTTTCCACCCGCCTCCCCCCACTTTCCCTTACCCTGGACACCGCCCCGGCCCTCTGGTGCGGCCTGGCCGGAACGGCGCTTATCCTCATCGGAAGCATCCTGGACATCGCCCTGGAATTTCCACTCCCTCATACGGGAAGATCATAGCCAGGAGGCGACTCATGAAAGGACACCCGGTGGCCCATTCAACTGGAGGACAAGGTCATCCGTGAGAACTCGGCCGCGGAAGGCGCGGGGCTCTGGTTATCCGGTGAGAACCTCCTCCGGACCGGGAACACGGTTCTGGGCAATACCACGAGCCCGGCCGTCAGCCCGACCGTCGAGCACGGCGGCGGCATCTGCCTGTATGGGAGCACGACACAGATGGCGAGAGACCCGCAGCCGTAAACGGAGACCGGTTGGGCCGTCTCCCGGCCGAAATCGGGAGGCTCGGTAGCGATGGAACGTCTGATCGGCTCTTACCTCGGTAAGAGCCGATCCGAAAACAGCTTTTTGTGGTATAATCTCCTCCGAAGGATCTATAGGAGGATCTATAGGAGGAGCCAGATGGGCGATAAACCGGTCGACGATGGTTGGCGTATTCCTGACGAGTTATGGGCACAGATTGAGCCATTGCTGCCACCCAAGCGCAGCTACCCCAAAGGTGGACGCCCGCGGATGCCTGACCGGCAGGCCATGGATGCCATTTTCTACGTGCTACGGACGGGCTGTCAGTGGAAAGCCCTTCCTTGCAGTTTAGGGGCGGCCAGCACGGTACACGACCGTTTTCAGGAGTGGAGAAAAGCTGGTGTATTCGAGCGGATGTGGCAAGCGGGCCTTTTGAAGTATGACGAGACCGTTGGGATTGAGTGGGAGTGGCAAGCGATCGACGGGGCGATGACCAAAGCCCCGTTGGGGGGAAAAGGAACGGGGTCCAATCCTACCGACCGGGGGAAAAGCGGCACCAAGCGGAGTTTGTTGACCGAGGGTCACGGCATTCCCCTGGCCAGGGTTTCGATACGCTACGCTACTCAACCCAAGTCGCAGTGGAAGGGGCCAATCGGCAATTGGTCGAAAGCACCTTGAAAGCGATGATGATTGAACGGCCTGAGCCGACGGAAGAGAATCCGCAGCACCTGTGTATGGACAAAGGCTACGATTACCCCCAAGTGCGAGAATTGGTTGCCGCCTGGGGGTACACGGCCCACATCCAGACTCGCGGCGACGTTTCGCCGGAAGAAAGCAAACGGGCAGGAAACCCGAAACAGTTAACCTCAGGAGGTTGTGATGAACCGGTTCAAGTTCCCGGCTATCCTGACCGTCCTCGCCCTTGCGCTCACCACGATTCCTGCTGCTCTGGCGCAGGCCCCCGAGGTTTCCCAGAAGATCGAGCCGGCCCTGCTCGACAGGTTCGCCGCCGAGGGCCGGGCCGATTTCATCGTCCGCTTCACCGAGCAGGGCGACCTCTCCCCGGCCTACTCCATGTCCTGGCAGGAGCGCGGCGAATTCGTGGTGCGGGTCCTGACGGAAGCGGCCCAGCGCTCCCAGGGCCGGGCCAAGGCCCTGCTGGAGGCCCGCGGCCTGCGCTACCAGACCTTTATCGCCGGCAACGAACTCTACGTCTGGCAAGGCGACCTCCCGGCCGCCCAGTCCCTGGCCGCCCTGCCCGAAGTCGATTTCATCCGTGCCACCCGCACCTTCTACATTGACCCGATCATTGACGAGTCGGTGCCTTCGGTGCCGCAGGGGCCGACCGCCCTGGCCTGGGGCATCACCTACACCCATGCCGACCAGTTCTGGAGCGCCTTTGGCGTGCAGGGCGACGGCATCGTGGTCGCCAACATCGATACCGGCGTGCAGTGGAACCATCCCGCCCTGGATCAGGCCTATAAATGCCCGGGAAACCCTGGCAACTCGGCCTGCTGGTACGACCCCTCGAACATCTGCGGGGGCACCCCCTGTGACAACAACGGCCACGGCACCCATACGATGGGCACCATGGTCGGCGACGACGACCCCACCCTCACCTGGCAGGCCGGCATGGCCCCCAACGCTCAATGGATCGCCTGCAAGGGCTGCGAGTCGTCTTCCTGCTCCACTTTTGCCCTGAACGCCTGCGCCGACTGGATTCTGGCTCCCGGCGGAAGTTCGGCCAACCGCCCGCATGTGGTCAACAACTCCTGGGGTGGCCCCGGCTGCGACACCTGGTATCTGGACAAGGTCAACGCCTGGCGAGCGGCCGGCATCTTCCCGGCCTTCTCTGCCGGTAACAACGGCTCTTCCTGCAGCACCCTGGGCAGCCCGGGCGACTACCAGGAGTCGTTCGGCTCGGCGGCGCACGACTCTTCCGGGAACATCGCCTATTTCTCCAGCCGGGGCCCCTCCTGCTTCGGCCACGACCCCTACACCAAGCCGAACATCTCCGCGCCGGGCGTAAACGTCTGCTCCTCCGTCCCCACCAACTCCTGGTCTTGCGGATATTCCGGCACCTCCATGGCCAGCCCGCACTCGGCCGGGGCGGTGGCGCTCCTATGGTCGTGCAATCCGAGCCTCGTCGGGCAGATCGATCAGACCTTTGAAATCCTCCAGAACCACGCCGGCACCCCGCCGGCCGGGAACTGCGGAGCCCCACCGGACGGCG
>JBMFNL010000101.1:0-4894 GCA_049970175.1 Chloroflexia bacterium | reverse complement strand
GTCGTAGGCGAGGGGGTGGGGAGGGGAGAAGCCGTCGGGGAAGGGCCGGCCGTGGGCGTACCGGGCGTAGGGACAGGAGAGGCGGTCGGAAGTAAAGTCGGTTGGACCGGGGACGGGGTGACCACCGGCGCAGAAGGGAAGCGGGAGGCTCGGTCACGTACCACCGCCTCAACGACCTCGGGGGCCAGCGGAGCAAAGCGAAGGTCACGAGGGTCGGCCCGGTAATCGGCCTGCAGCCCGGAGCGGAGCGAGCCGGGGTACCAGTTACCCAGGTGGAAGGTCCACCCCGACCGGACAATGCCGATCAGCGTCCCCACAGCGCCTAGCAGAAGAAAGGCGATGAGAAGACGGAAATATCCCCAGTGCTCAGGGGAGATGCGTTTTGGCCGGCCGGAGACTACGTCCTCGTCCATCCTTGCCCACCTGAACCGGTCCCGGCCAAGCCGCGCACGGCATAAACCCGGACCGGTTCAACCCGACCACGAAGCCGTTGCATGCCTAAATCTACCCACTCCAGACCGTGTTCGCTTCCCAGGGCCTGAGCCGTCGAGGCGGTGATCAGGAGGGAGGGGCCTTGCTCGTGGCCGGCCAACTCCTGGAGGCGAGCCGCAACGTTGACCGTATCGCCGATGACCGTGTACTCCAGCCGCTCGGCCGAACCGGTGAGGCCGGCCACCACCAGACCGGTGTTGATGGTAATGCCCACCGAGAGCGGCCCTTGTCCCCGGCTTCGACGTTGTTCGTTCAGAGCGGCCATCTGCTGGACCATCTCCAGGCCGGCCATCACCGCCCGACGGGCATGGTCAGGCTGCGGGATTGGTGCGCCAAAGATCGCCAGAAGGGAATCACCGCCGAACTTGTTGACCACCCCATTGTATTCGCCGATTACGGCGATCAGTTTCCCCAGGACTTGGTTCAAAGTGGCCAGTACCTCCTCCGGCGGCCGGCCTTCGGAAAGGGCCGTAAAACCGCGGATATCGGCAAAGAGGATGGAAACCACCCGCGTTTCTCCGCCCAGAGCGACCTCCCCGCGCTCGGTGGCCTCGATCAGCAACCGGCTGACTTCGGGCGAAACGGCCCGCCCGAAGATGTCTCGTACCCGTTGGGCTTGCTTTAACTCGTCCAGCATCTTATTGAAGGCCTGGGCCATCTCCTCCACCTCGTCCCGGGTGCGGATATCCACCCGTTGCTCCAGATTGCCGGAAGCGACCCGCCGGGCCGCTTGGGCCACTTGGAGTATGGGGCGGGAAATCCGTTGAGCCACCAGCATGCCCAGAAAGATGACCGCCAGGAAGAAAGCAGCCACCAGCAAGATGACCTGGGCCTGGGTGATCGGGCTAGCCTGTACCAGATAACTTTCGGCCAGGGCGGCCCCAAAAAGGCCGATCGTTTCCTCCCCCCGAACTTCCCAGCGACCCAAGGCCTCATCATAGGTGCGCCCCCCGGAAGCCAGCCTGCGCAAAAACCGGGTCTGCCCTTGACTCAGCACGCTTTCCGCCTGTTGTGGCTCGAGGCGCAGGCTGGTCAGTTCTCCGCTCAGGAAGGTTGTGGCTAGCGGGGTGCCGTCCGGCGCGTAGAGCGTCACGTGGTGGGATGCGGAGGCCCGCCTCAGGTCATCCGGAAGGCCCTCCAGCCGCCGCCCGACCAAGAGAACACCGACGAAAATGTCCTCTCGAAAGATCGGGCCCGCCACATAGATGGTGATTCCCCAGGGGACTTCGGCCAGACCGGAAAACTTATCTCCCCGAGCGTCGCTTTCCCCTCGGAGGACACGGCGAACGAAGGGATACCGGTTCCAGTCCACGTCGGTGAGGGTACGTTCATAGTCGGCCGGCCCGCCGCCCGGCCGATGATGAAGGGCCAGCACCGGCGTGCCGCTGCGGTCCAGGATATCCACGACCTCTGCGCCACCGTTGACCGCGATAGGATAAGCCAGTTGGTCCAGTGTCCTCCGGTCCCCGCGTTCGACCGCCTCGGCCAAACCTTCGGTGTGGGCCAAAGAGCGCAGTACGGCCAAGTTCTCCTGTTCGATGCCCACCATCCGGTCGGCCACCAGGCGGGCCGATTCCTGCAACTGCTGGAGAAAACGCTGTTGGACCGATTCCACGATCAACTGGGTAACCACATAGGCTCCGGCCAGAGCCACGGCGATAGCGAGAAAGACATAAGGCAGGATAATCTTGGCCCGGATGCCCAACCAGTAGGCCAGCCTGGGTCGGGGGCGGAGTTCCACGGTCGGTTCACCGGCTTTCACAGGCCCACCCCGTCGATCTTGCCCCCGCAGTGGGCGCAGTGCCCGTCCCGGAGGGCATATTCCAGGACGGTAAAGCCCCAGCGGCGGATGACCGGCCGGCCGCACTGGGGGCAGAGGGTATCCTCCCCGCCAGCCCCGGGCACGTTGCCCTCGTAGACATAGCGCAGGCCGGCGCTGTAGCCGATCTCCCGCGCCCGATGGAGCGTCTGCACCGGCGTCGGCGGGCGGTCCTGCATCTGGTAGTGGGGATAGAAACGGCTGATATGCCAGGGGTACTGCGGGCCCAGTTCGGTGCGGATAAAGTCGGCGATCTCCCGCAGTTCCTCCTCGCCATCGTTCAGGCCGGGGATGATGAGCGTGGTAACTTCCACCCATATCCCCTGAGCCACCATCTTCTTCAACGCCTTCAGCACCGGCTGCAGCCGTGCCCCGCACTGCTTTTTGTAGAAATCGTCACGAAACGACTTCAGGTCCACATTGGCCGCATCCAGATAGGGGTGGAAAAAGTCCAGCATCTCCGGGGTCATATAGCCGTTGGTCACATAGATGTTGGCGATGCCTTCCTTCCGGGCCAGAACGGCGACGTCGTAGGCGTACTCGGTGAAGACGGTCGGCTCGGTGTAGGTATAGGCGATGCTGCGGCAGCGGGAACGCTTCGCCTCCCGGACGACCACCTCCGGCGGCACATCCTCGCCGACAACCTCGCCGCGCTCCCGGGGCCACTGGGAGATGTCGGCGTTCTGGCAGAAGCGGCAGCGAAAGTTGCAGCCGACGGTGGCGATAGAAAAGGCCCCGGTGCCGGGATAAAAGTGGAAGAGGGGCTTTTTCTCCACCGGGTCCACCGCCATCGAGACCAGCCGGCCGTAGACCCGGCTGTAGAGCACACCTTCCCGGTTTTCCCGCACGCCGCAGATGCCGGCATGTCCGTCCCGGATCAGGCAGCGGTGGGCGCAAAGGTTACAGCGAACGGCCTTTTCGTCCAGTTTCTCGTACAGGATGGCTTCTTTCATCTTATCCTCCACCGGCCCCCTCAACGGGGTCGGGCCAGGGCCAGCCCGCGGACCTCCTCCGCGCCGGCTTCCAGGAGGGCTTGGGCGCAGGCCTCCATCGTCGCCCCGGTGGTGCAGACGTCGTCCAGGAGGAGGACGCGGCGGGGCGGCGCTTCCGAACCCTCCCAGCGGAAGGCGCCGCGGACGTTCTCCAGGCGGGCCGCTCCATCGAGCCCCACCTGAGGTCGGGTGTTACGCCAGCGCACCAGGCCGCCGTTCAGGAGCGGCCAGCCGCACCGGGTGGAGAGGGCCCGGGCCAGGAGCGCTGCCTGGTTGTAACCCCGGTCCCGTTCGCGCTCGCGGTGCAGCGGTATGGGAGCGATGGTCGAGACCGGCCAGGAAAGGGTTGAAAGGTGGGCGGCCAGGAGTTCGCCCAGGGGGCCGGCCAGCACCCGCCGGCCGCGGTACTTGAGTTCGTGCACCGCTTTCTGGATTACCCCCTCGAAGAAGAAGGGGGCCTGTATGCCGAGCAGGGGGGTATCCCCGGCACGGCAGGTGCGGCACAGGCCGGGGGCAGGAAGCGGCCGGCCGCAGCGCTCACAGGTGGGGCCTTCCACCCGTCCCACCTGGTCCAGGCAGGAGGGGCAGAGCCACGCCCCCATCTGCCGACAACCCACACAACGCGGGGGGAAGAGAAGGTCAAGCAGTCCCTGCCCCAGCCGCACCCAGAGCGGTGCAGCGGCTTCCGGAACGAAAGGGGCGGTCACTGCGGTCTCTCCCTGCATCTCAACCTGGCCCACATGGCTTCGATCGATCAACGCGCTTCAGGCTCGTCGCACCTGGATAAAGCGGGCCACGGCCAGGCCGAGCACCACCGGCCGGCCGGCCACTTCCACCGTCACCGTCTCGTTATACGGTCGAAGAGAGGATACCCGCAGATGGGTCCCCGGTATCAGGCCGTTTTCCTCCAGGAAGGCCATGAGTTCCCCCTTTTCCTCGGCCTCCTCGACGACGCGCACGATGATCACCTCTTCCCCTTCGTTCGCCTCAAGCAGCGGGACGGCCTCGGAGGCGGCCGTCCCCGGCATCGGGTTGCCGTGGGGACAGGCCTCGCGGGGGAAGATTCTTTCCAGGCGTTCCACGGCCCGCTCGGAAAAGTGATGCTCCAGCCGGTCGGCCTCCTCGTGGACCTGGTGCCAGGGCAGGCCGACCAGGTCGCGCAGGAGCCATTCCGCCAGCATATGGCGGCGCAGGAGGCTTTCCGCGGCTTCCAGGCCGGCCGGGGTGAGGGAGACCTCCTTGCGTTCGTTCAGGCGCACCAGGCCGGCCCGCGCCATGCGCTGCAGCGTCGTCGTCACGGTGGGGCGGGAGACTCCCAGCCGCTTGGCCAGCCGTGCCCCGATGACCACCTGCCCTTCCCGTTCCAGGAGGTAGATCAGGCCCAGATAATCTTCAACCGTGGGGGTGAGCGTTTCCGCCATCATCCTCTCCGCCGGCCCATTCCTGTCCATCCAGGCAGGATGTTAGTATGGGCTAACAACACTATATCACATCGGTGGGAATTTTGCAACCGCGGCCAAGCCGTAGACCGGGGCCCTCGCTCCTCGCCATCGCCTCTGGGTCTTTCCGGCTCCCCGTCCCCCGAACCCCT
>JBMFNL010000100.1:0-4986 GCA_049970175.1 Chloroflexia bacterium | reverse complement strand
TATTGTTGTAGCCATCGGGTTCCCCGGTGGTCCTATTGGACGCTAAACAAGTACCGGCAATATCGTGGGGACGGTGCAGACCTACAACATCGGTCCCACCGGCCGGGCGGACTTTTACGGACTGGACAGTTTCGGGATGGCAGTTGGCATCTGGTACTGGGTCTTTGAGGGGACCACCTCACACCACCAGTCCGTCGTCTACTTCAAGATTATCCCCTAATCGGGGAAGCGGGGGCGGGGCCCGGTCTTTCGGGCTCCGCCCCCCGGTTCACAGGGACGCGCATCCCGGAGGGCGAACCTCCCGGTGAGGGAGGTCCGCTTGCCGGCCGAAGGCAGGTAATGGGGGAAGACAGAGCCGACGCCCCCGGGAGGGCGGAGAGGAGGGCCTTCATGAAAAGGTTACAGCAACTGAAAGGAATGCCCGTCCTGAGCCTTCAGGAGGGGGAGGTCCTGGGCCGGGTGCGGGAAGCCATCGTGGATGTGGCCGCCGGCCGGGTGGTCGCTCTGACACTGGACCGCCGCACCCCGGCGGGAGAAACCCAGGTGGTGGCCACGGCCAACATCCGTAGCGTCGGCAAAGAGGCCATCACCGTCGAGGATCGCAGCAGCGTGGTGCCTATCTCCCGCATCCCTCGCTTCAAGGAACTGGCCCAGAGGGGGAGGCCGCTGCGCGGCCGGACGGTGATGACCGAGCAGGGTGTCCGGCTGGGCCGGGTGGCCGACGCGACGGTGGATGAGGCCAACTTTCGCCTGGCCGCCCTGGTCTTGCAGGCCTTCTGGGGTCGAGGACAGGTTGTCCCAATGGAACGGGTGCGCACCATTGGGACCGATGCGGTGGTGGTATGGGAGACGGTGCCTCAGCCCACGCCCGCTTCGCCGGCCCCCGTGGAGGCCCCGCCCCCTCCGCCGACCGAGGCGGCTCCGCCTCCGCTCCCCGCCGAGGAAGTCCCTCCCGCACCGGAAGAAGCCGTCAGGCCGGCCGAACCGGCCATCCCCCTGGTCTCCACACCCCAGGAAGTCCTCCCGGTGGAGCCGGCCGAACCCTCGGGGTTGAGCCCGTTGCAACCCTCCGAGGGTGGGCCGGCCGAAGCGCCGGTAGCCCCAGGTAGCGAAAACCCCTGGCAGCGCTGGGTCCACCGCCTGTTTCACCGTACGTAAAAGTCGTCCGGCCGCCCTGCAGCCTTCCGCAGGGGAAACGAAAGCGGCACCTGGACGACCAGGTGCCGCTCCGTGTGGGTGCGTGGGGGCGGATTACCCGAGGCGCACGACGTTGACGGCCTGCGGGCCTTTGGGGGTCTGCTCGACCTCGAATTCGACCTCTTCCCCCTCCTCCAGGGTACGGTATCCCGCCCCCTGGATGGCGGAGAAGTGGACGAAGACATCCCCACCCTCGGCTCGGGAAATGAACCCGTAGCCCTTTGTGGCGTTGAACCACTTGACGTGACCGCGCTCGCGCATTGCTTTTGTTCCTCCTTACATCGCGTCGCTCTGGACGCCTGTTGCTTTCCCGGTCCGCCGGCCGGGTCTTCCTTTGGGTCGAGCAGGGAGCCCCGCAAAAGAAAGGGCCGCGAAGGCTTTGGCGGTGAGACCTTCGCGGCCGATCCGAGATCGTACCTGAAGTGACACACCTGCTGCGCCCTACAATATTACTATACCACAAAAAAATATTTTTGTCAAATTGCCCCAGGTTGAGGGTGTGTTCCAGGTTTGTCGGGAAGCGGCCTTTTCCCTCACCCCACTCCCCCTAGCCCCCTCTCCCCTCTCCCAGTGGGAGAGGGGAGAGGGGGTTGGGGGGGTGAGAGGTGAGGGTCAGCCGGACCGACCTCCTACGATTCGACGCCTTTGGGACACACCCCAGGTTGACAAAAAGGCCGGACCGTGATATACTTTAGACAACGAAATAATTGAGCCGTGAAATATCGGCCGGCACGGTGGACGAAAGGGGAAAACGTATGGAAACGCTGGAGCAGGACCTGGAGGAGATGGCCGTCCTGGTGCCTCGCCTGGTAGGGGCGTTCCAACGGAACTTTTCCCGGGAACTGGCCCGTTTCGGATTGACCTTTCCCCAGTTCATCGCCCTGAACGCGCTGGAGCGTTTCGAGGGGGTCTGCCGGATGGGACCGCTGGCCGAAGCCGCCCTGCAGAGTGCCGCTTCGATGACCGGCATTGTAGACCGTTTGCTGGAGCGAGGGCTGGTCACCCGGGAACGCCACCCGGAGGACCGGCGCTCGGTATTGGTGCAGTTGACCGAACAGGGACGGGCTCTCCTGGAAGAGGTGCGGGAGGCCCGACGTAACGAGGTCCGGCGGCTGCTGGAAATCCTCCCGGACACCGAACGCCGGCGGTTGCGGGAGATTCTCGGCCTCTTGATCGCGGCTATGGAGAGGGAGGGGTAGAAAAAGGCCGGCCCTTGGCCCTTGGCCAAGAGCCAACGGCCAATTTTCCGGTATTGACTTCCAGGGGCTCATCCTGGATGCCCATATCGCCCATCACGGTTACACCTGCGGCGTGGCTGGACATGTACAGAGGCATATACTGGGCTGAGCATTGGTAGCGGCCGGCCGGGGACTTTCCCGGAACCAGGAGGTGACGAGATGGCCTTCAAGGCGGTCTTTCTGGCCCATGCCCCCGATGCAGAGCCGGAAAAGCACCGGGGCTTGATCGAAACGCCCAAGTACAAACTCTTCGTGAGGGTCGTTCAAAGTCAGGCCCAGGCCGTGGAAGTGTGCCGGAGCCTTGTCCATGAAGAGGGCATCCACGCCATCCTGCTCTGCCCGGGGTTCACCCACCGGGACATCGCGGAACTGGCCGAAGCGGTTGGGCCGAATGTGGGCATCTTCGTGGCCCGCGGGGATGCCCCAAGCAACCGGGTGGTGACCCAAGTGATGGAAACGGAAGGCTGGTTCTCACTCGAGGTCCAATAGGTGGGCCGCCGGCCTGAGCCCCGGTCCCGGAGCCCCCATTTGACATCCTCCCCCACTCCGGTTATGATGCATCCGCAGGGGAGAGACGGCTTCCCCTTCAGGAGGTGTCGTTTGGCCGACCGTCGGACTCGCTACCTGGGCTGGGGCTTTTTCCTGGGTGCCGCAGCCGGCTTGGTCTGGACGTGGTGGCGCGTCCAGGAAATTGCCCGCCGGGGCATTCCCGGGCTGGTGGATTGGGAGCAGGTGCTGGCGGTGGCCGGCCGCTTCGGCCGGGATATCGCCATCCCACCGGAGGCGGAGCGCTTCTATACCGCTCTGGTGTCCCGTAGCATCGGCGAGGTGGCCGCGGCTACCGAAGCCTCCCCTCCCCCGATGCCCCTTACCATCCGCCTCCTGAACCCCCGGGAGTGGCTGGAGGCCAACGTGGTCACCTTCCGCGCCGTCCTGCAGCCGCTGGAGGAACTCTACCGCCGCCTCTCCTCCCCCCGCAGCCCGATGACCGTCTTCTTCGGCCGGCCGCTCCAGCACCTCCTCAGCCAGCAGATCGGCTTGCTCCTGGGCTACCTCTCCCAGCGGGTGCTCGGCCAGTACGATATCGCCCTTCTGGGGCCCCAGTCGCCCTCCAACGGCCTGCTCTATTTCGTCGAGCCGAACATCCGCGACACCCAGGCCCAACTCGGGCTGAGCGGCCCCGATTTCTCCCTCTGGGTCGCCCTGCACGAAACCACCCACGCCTTCGAGTTCGAACTTCACCCCTGGCTGCGCGGCCACCTGAACGGCCTCCTGAAGGCCTACCTGGCCGAGGTGGAAAACGAGGTGGACCAGGTCAGCCGTTCCCTCTCCCCCTCCGGCCTGGCCGAACTCCTGGAACACATCCGCCGGGGCGAATCGTGGCTCCTCTGGACCCTCACCCCCCGCCAACGCGCCCTCTTCGACCAGATGCAGGCCCTGATGAGCATCGTGGAGGGCTACAGTAACTATGTCATGAAGCGGGTCGGCCGGCGCATCCTCCCCACCTTCGACCTGATCGAATCCCGTCTGGCCGCCCGGCAGGCCCAGCGCACGGCGGCCGAACGCCTCTTCCTTCGCCTGAGCGGACTGGAACTCAAACTGGAGCAGTACCGCCTGGGCGAAAGTTTCGCCGAGAACGTGGCCCGGGAACGCGGCATGGCCTTTCTCCAGCGCGTCTGGGAACGCCCGGAGAACCTGCCCACCCTGGCCGAACTGGCCCACCCCCAGGTATGGATAGCCCGTATGGAGGAAGCCGATGTCCCCGCGAGTCGGTGAGACCATCGCCGTCAGCATCCGCGAGATTCAGGCCCAGAGTTACGACCTCTACGGCGCCCCCTCCTTCGGCTCCTTCGTCCACCTGGCCAGCACCGCGCCCGGCGTGGAAATCTATGCCGTGGTGCAGGACATCCGCACCGAACCGGTGGACCCCTCGCGTCCGGTGGTGGCCCGCGGGGCCGAACTGGGTTGCGAGGAAGCCGTCTACGAGGAAAACCCCCATTTCCAGCGGGTCATGCGCACACGCTTTACGGCGGTAGTGGTCGGCTACACCCTGGAAGGCCATGTCTTCCACCTCCTTCCCCCTCAGCCGCCGCGCATCCACGGCTTTGTCTACTCCTGCGAGCCCGAGGAGGTGGTCGCCTTCACCCAGAGTTTCGGCTTCCTGCGCCTCCTCATGGCCGCCCAGGCCGGAAACGACCTCATCTCCGCCTGCCTGCACACGGCCGCAGCCGCCCGCGCCGGCCATCCCGACTACCTGGTGGAGGCCGGGAAGGAACTCGTCTCCCTCCTGGCCGAGGACCCGGAACGCCTGAGCATCCTCCTCCCCCTCCTCCGGCACCCCGGCCTCCGGCCATATAGCACGTAACACGCAACACGGAACACGCAACACGGAATACCGCCATGTCTTCCAATCGCCTATCCCCCATACCCCAGGCCGCCCTCCTGCTCCTCCTGCTCCTTTCCGGCTGCCTGCCAACCCCTACCCCTGCGCCGACCCGCCCACCCTCTCCTTCTCCCACCGCCCTCCCCACCCTGAGCCCGACGCCCACGC
>JBMFNL010000099.1:0-5255 GCA_049970175.1 Chloroflexia bacterium | reverse complement strand
AGTAGGAGTCTCATCCGGGTTATGCCCGGCTCCGGGAGCAGCCCGACGGCCTGCGAATCGTCCTACAGCATCGGGATCTTGATGCCCTGTTCGCGGGCCACGGCGATGGCTTCCTCGTAGCCGGCGTCGGCATGGCGGGCCACCCCGATGCCGGGGTCGTTGGTCAGGACGCGCTGGAGTTTCCCCTCGGCCTCGGGGGTGCCGTCGGCGACGATGACCATGCCGGCGTGCAGGGAGTAGCCGATGCCCACGCCGCCGCCGTGGTGGAAGGCGACCCAGGTGGCCCCGGAGGCGCAGTTCAGGAGGGCGTTGAGCACCGGCCAGTCGGCGATGGCGTCCGAGCCGTCGCGCATCCCCTCGGTCTCGCGGTTGGGGGAAGCGACGGAGCCGGAGTCGAGGTGGTCGCGTCCGATGACGATGGGGGCGCTCACCCGGCCGCGGCGCACGAGTTCGTTGAAGGCCAGGCCGGCCCGGGCCCGTTCCCCATAGCCCAGCCAGCAGATGCGCGCCGGAAGCCCCTGGAAGCGCACCTTCTTCTGGGCCATCCGTATCCAGCGGGCCAGGGCCTGGTCCTCGGGGAAAAGTTCCAGGATGGCCTGGTCGGTCGTGTAGAGGTCCTGGGGGTCTCCGGAGAGGGCCACCCAGCGGAAGGGACCTTTGCCCCGGCAGAAGAGCGGCCGGATAAAGGCCGGGACGAAGCCGGGGTAGTCGAAGGCGTTTTTCACCCCGGCCCGGAGGGCCTGGCCGCGCAGGTTGTTGCCGTAGTCAAAGACCACCGCCCCGCGCTTCTGGAATTCCAACATGGCCTCGACGTGCTGGGCCATCGAGGCCATCGAGCGGCGGATATACTCCTCGGGGTTTTCCCGGCGCAGGCGGAGCGCCTCCTCGTAGGGAAGGCCGTGGGGGACGTAGCCGTTCAGGGCGTCGTGGGCCGAGGTCTGGTCGGTCACCACGTCGGGGGTCACGCCGCGGACGACGAGTTCGTGGTAGACCTCGGCGGCGTTCCCCAGGAGGCCGATGGACTTGGCCTCTCCCCTGGACAGGGCCTCCTCCACCCAGGTCATGGCCTCCTCCAGGTCGTCGGTCATCACGTCCAGGTAGCCGGTATCCAGCCGGCGCTGGATGCGGTGGCGGTCCACCTCGACGATAAGGCCGACGCCCTCGTTCATGGTGATGGCCAGGGGCTGGGCCCCGCCCATGCCGCCCAGGCCGGCCGTGAGGACGAATCTGCCCTTGAGGGAGCCGCCAAAGTGCTGGCGGGCCAGTTCGGCCAGCGTCTCGTAGGTGCCCTGGAGGATGCCCTGGGTGCCGATATAGATCCAGGAGCCGGCGGTCATCTGGCCGTACATGATGAGGCCCTGGGCCTCCAGTTCCCAGAACTTTTCCCAGGTGGCCCAGGCCGGCACGAGCACCGAGTTGGAGATGAGCACCCGGGGGGCCTCAGGGGTGGTTTGGAAGATGCCGACCGGCTTGCCCGATTGCACCAGGAGCGTCTCATCGCCCTCCAGTTCGCGAAGGGCGCGCACCAGGGCGTCGAAGCATTCCCAGTTGCGGGCGGCCTTGCCGGTGCCGCCGTAGACGATGAGTTGATCGGGGTTCTCGGCCACTTCGGGATCGAGGTTGTTCATGAGCATCCGCAGGGCCGCCTCCTGCGGCCAACCTTTGCAGGAGATGGTCGTGCCCCGAGGGGCGCGGACGATCCTGGCTCCGGACATCGGTCAACCTCCAAAGCGCTCTACCTGTGTACCCAGTTCTGTTTTCAATATATCCGATGTCCGGCCACATGTCAAGCATTTGACAGGCCGGCCGATCGGGGGTATACTTCGGCTACCGCACCTTGAAAGCCGATTCATCGGCGAAGGCGCCCGATGCCCGGATGCCAGGGCCGAACGGGGGAAACCGGTGCAAGTCCGGTGCTGTCCCGCAACTGTGAGGGGAACTTGCCCCAAGCCAGGTCGCCCACCTTCGCCGTCTCTCTACCGACCTTCGCGAGAAAGGGGGTGAGAGGCCTAGAACTTTTCCTCCCCCTCCGGCGATCGGCGGGGGATTTTCGTTTCTCCGGAAGAATAGGTATGGCAAAAAGGAGAAGACGATGCGTACCTTCCGAACGTTGGCCCTACTGCTGGCCTTTCTGACCTGGGTCCCCGTCGTCCAGGCGGCCGGCCCGTACCGCGAGGCCGCCCTGGGAGCGCTCTCCTGGATCGCCTCCCAACAGCAGCCCGACGGTTCGTTCCCCGGCTTCGGCCCCGGCTCCACGGCCGATGCCGTCTTCGCCATCTGCGCCGTGGACGGCGACCCCAACGGCTTCCTCCAGGGGGAGAACTCGCCCATCACCTTCCTGGCGGCCCGGGCCGGAGAACTGGCCTCCAGCCCCGGGAGCGCGGCCAAGGTGATCCTGGCGGCCGTCTGCGCCGGCAAGGACCCGCGCCGCTTCGGCGGCACCGACCTGGTGGCGGCGTTGGAAAAGGCCTATGACGTCCGCAGCGGGTCTTACGGGGCCGACCTGGCCGGCCATGCCTTGGTCCTCCTGGCCCTCTCGGCGGCCGGCCGGCCCATCCCGGCCGCCGCGGTGGACTATTTGCGGCAGGCCCAGACGCCCGAGGGAGGGTGGGCCTGGGACGGAAGCCCCGCTTCCGGCGGAGCCGATACCAACTCGACCGCCCTGGCGGTGCAGGCGCTTCGAGCCGCCGGCGTAGTCCCCTCCGATCCGGCCGTCCAGAGCGCCCTGTCCTACTTCCACACCCAGCAGAACGCCGACGGCGGCTTCCCCTATGCCAAACCCTCCCCCTGGGGAAGCGCAAGCGACACCAACTCGACCGCCTACGTGGTTCAGGCGCTTCTTGCGGCCGGTGAAGACCCCGAGGGACCGGCCTGGACGGTGGAGGGCCGTACACCGCTTTCCTTCCTCCGGCAGATGCAACTGCCCAGCGGCGCTTTTCTGTGGCAGGCTCAGGTGCCCGGAGAAAACGCCCTGGCCACCTACCAGGCGGTCCCGGCGCTCATGCTCCGGCCTTTTCCTCTGGCCCGGATGTCGGCCGGAGAGGCGGCCCTTCTTCCGGCCACGGGCGGCCCCGGCCTGGGGGGCCTGGGGGGGATATTCGGCCTGGGGATGTTCCTGGCCGGCCTGCTTCTGCGACGGCGTCACGGCCGTTAGGCAGCCGGCGGGTAGCCTACGGTTTCAGGAGGCGGGCGATGGCTGAAGAACTCGGCCTGATTCAGGTCTATACCGGCGACGGCAAGGGCAAGACGACGGCCGCCCTGGGCCTGGCCCTGCGGGCTGCCGGATACGGGATGCGCACCTACATCGGCCAGTTTATGAAGGGCCAGGACTATGGCGAACTGGCCGGGGCCCGCCTCCTGGCACCGTACCTGACGATCGAACAGTACGGCCGGCCCTCCTTCGTCCACCTTCACCGGGCCACCCCGGAGGATGTGCGCCTGGCCCACGAGGGCCTGGAGAAAGCCCGCGCCGCCATGCGGAGCGGGGACTACGCCATCGTTGTCCTGGACGAGGTCTGCGTGGCGCTGCACTTTGGGCTGCTGGGGGTGGAGGAGGTGCTGGCCTTCCTGGAGGAAAAGCCGGCCGGGGTGGAACTGGTGTTGACCGGCCGGCGCGCCCCCGAGGCACTCATTGCCCGGGCCGACTTGGTGACGGAGATGCGCGAGGTCAAACACCCCTACCGGCAGGGCGTCCCGGCTCGTCGGGGAATCGAGTACTGAGGCCCTCCCTGCTCCGGCAGGCGGGACCACCCGGGCTTGACCGCCGACCTTCCACGGGCCGGTTGTCCCCCTTTCCGGCGGGTCTACCTGCGGTTGCTGCTTCGTCGGCCGTGGCGAACGGTGCCTTGACGCAGGCGCTCTGCTCCTGGACGAGTATTGGCCCTCCCTCGGCCCGGATGTCGGCCGTCCCCTCGGCTTGACCTGCAAGGCCCCGGGTCGGCGAATGCGACTTGATAAAATCAAAGGGATTTGGTATAATGGGGATGTGCTGGTTGAGAAAGTTCGAGTTTGAAAATGAGGGAGGTGCGGCAATGAGATGGATGACGATCGCCGAAGCGGCCGAGCGTTTCGGGGTTGAGGCAGCCGTGCTGGAAAAACTGGCCAAGGACGGGGTGATCGGCTCGAAACTCTCCCCGGAGGGCGCGCTCCTGGTCCTGGAGGACGAGGCCCGGGAGGTGGGGCGACGCCTGGACCGCCGCCAGTGGGAGCATCTGCGCGGCCGGCCGATCACCGCCTCGGACGCCGAGCGCCACTACGGCCTTTCCAAGAACTACTATGCCCGCTGGGCCCGCGAGGGCCATATCCGGAAACTGGGCGAGGACGGCTGGCGCATCTGGCTGGACGAGGCCGACGTGGCCTATGCCACCACCCTGGCCGAGGTGAGCGGCGGCCTGCGCCAGGGCCGGGCCCTCTTCCCGGCCAGCCCCCAGTACGCCATCGCCCACCGGGAGGAATAGGGGCGGGGGCTCTCCCGCCCGTCCTGCCGGGCCCATAGGACGGCCGGCCCATCGGGAGGAAGAGGGCGGGCGAAGCCTTCCTGTTCGATTGGGTGGCCCGCGGAACGGGGGCAGGTGGGGTGCTGCTTCTGCCGTCCCCGGGATCGGACCATCAGGTCGGGGGAACTTGGGAAACGCGAAGTTAGGAGAAGCGAGATGCTTTCCAGCCTGGTGATCGCCTTGCGGGCCGAGCGTCCGGCGCGGTTTCCTCCCCACCTGGACCGGGCCTCCCATGCGGTGCTGTTGCGGCTGATCGCCGAGTGCGATTCCTCCCTGGCCGAGCGCCTCCACGCCCCTGACGAACGCCGGCCCTTTACCTGTTCCACGCTTTGGGGTCCCCACCGGCAGGGGGACGCTCTCGTGCTTCTCCCCGGCCGGCCTTTTTGCGTTTCACCGGCCTGAACGAGGCCGTGTCACGCCATCTCCTGGGGCTGGCCGAGCACCCGCCGGAGCACATCGAACTTGAGGGCACGCCGCTCGCCGTGGAGCGGGTCACGCTGGATCCGCAGGAACACCCCTGGGCCGGCCGGGCCACCTATGAGGACCTGGCCGGCCGGTATTTACTGTCCTTCGGCGCGCCTTCCCCACATGTAGAGCTCGAGTTCGCCTCCCCGACGACTTTTCGCTCGGCCGGCCGCAATCTGCCGCTGCCGCTTCCCGGGCCGGTCTTTGGCGGTCTGGTGGAAAAGTGGAACGCCTTTTCCTCTGTAGGGTCTTGTAATGTCATACCTCTAATCGTCTTGTAATGTCGTACCTTAA
>JBMFNL010000098.1:0-5284 GCA_049970175.1 Chloroflexia bacterium | reverse complement strand
CCACCCTGAGCCCGACGCCCACGCCCTCCCCAACGCCGGCCCCCACCCTGCCCCCGCCCCTTCCCCTGGGGCTGCGGCGAATCTGGCGCGCCGCCACCGAGGACACCGTCTGGGCCATGGGCGCAACCGACCTCCAGGGAGACGGCCGGCCGGAACTCTGGGCCGCCTCCTACGACCACCGCTTCTACCTGCTCCGGGCCACGGGGGAAATCTCCTGGACCTTTTCTGCCGCCGCCCCCCTCTACACCGCCCTGCCGGCCGACCTGGACGGCGACGGCCGGAGCGAGTTCCTCCTCGGCGGGGACGATAACACCCTCTACGCCCTGAACGGCGACGGGAGCCGGCGCTGGTCCATCCCCCTCGGCGGACGGATCACCCACCTGGCCGTGGGCGAACTGGACGGAGACGGCCAACCCGAGGTGCTGGCCGCCACCTGGGACGGTAGGCTGCACATCCTCGACGCCGCCGGGGAGCCGGAAGGGTACCTCCTTCCGGGCGGGATGCCCGCCGGGATCGCCCTGGCCGACCTGGACGCCGACGGGACGCAAGAACTCATCTTGGGGAGCGAGGACGGCCAATTTACGGCGATGAAGGCTTCCGGCCAGGTCCTCTGGCAACACGGTCTGGAGGGGGCGCTGCGCGGCCTCCAGGCCTCGGACTGGGACGGCGACGGCCTGCCCGAACTCCTGGTGGGAAGTCAGCGGGGACTGGTGGTGCTGGTCGGGACGGATGGGGCGCCCCGCTGGGCCAGACGCCTGGACGACACCCTCATCACCCTGCTTGGCGTCCCGGCCGAGGAGTGGGTGCTGGTCGGGTTGCGCGGCGGGGTGGCGGCCCTGAGCGCCCGCGACGGCCGGCCGCTCTGGAAAACCCCCACCGAACGCGGCATCTGGGCACTGGCGGTGGCGAAGGAGGAGGGGGAAGCGGTCATCCTCGCCGGAAGCGACGGCGGGGAAATCCTCCTCTTGAACGCCCTGGGCCAGGTGCGCGGGAGGATGCTCTTCCCCTCGCGGGTGCACGGCCTGGCCGCGCTCGACCTGGATGGCGACGGCACCCCGGAGGTGCTGGCCCGTTCAGGCGACTACCTCTACGCCCTGGCCCTCGATGCCACAGGCGAGGAGGGCGAGGCCGCCCCCCGGAAGGTGACGATGCCCTACTGGCCCACGCCCTCTCCCCTTCCCCCGCCGGCCGAGGGACGCATCACCCTGGTGGCCGCAGGCGACCTCATGCTCTCCCGCAGCATCGAGGAGCGGATGCGGGCCTACGGGGTGCTCTTCCCCTTCCAGGTCCTCGCCCCCCTGTTGCAGGAGGCCGACATCGCCGTGGGCAACCTGGAATGCGCCCTCACCCAGGGCGGCGAGCCGGCCGGGAAGACCTATACCTTCCGCGCCCACCCCGACATGGCCGCCGGGCCGGCCCAGGCCGGCTTCGACCTCCTCTCCCTGGCCAACAACCACGCCCTGGATTACGGTGCCGAGGGCCTGAACGAGACCCTCGCCGCCTTGGAAGCCTATGGCATCCGCCCGGTCGGGGCCGGACCTCAGGCCGAGGCGCCGGTCATTCTGGAGGTGCGCGGCCTCCGGGTGGCCTTCCTGGCCCGCAACGTGATCGGCTCGCCCCAGGAGGGCATCGCCTGGGGCGGGGATGAGGAGGCCCTCCGCCGGGACGTCCGCCGGGCCGGGGAGCAAGCCGATGTGGTGGTGCTCCTCCTGCACGCCGGCCAGGAGTACGCCGCCGAGGTCACCCCGGAGCAGCGCCGGCTGGCCCACGCCGCGGTGGAGGCCGGCGCCGCCCTGGTCATCGACCACCACACCCACACCACCCTGGAGACGGAACGCTACCTGAACGGCCTGATCGCCTACGGCCTGGGCGACTTGGTCTTTGACATCGACATCGTGGATGCGGCCCGCGACGGCGCCCTCCTGCGGGTCGTCTTGGGCCGGGAGGGGGTCGTCCGGGCCGACTGGATTCCCACCCGCCTCGTGGACGACGTCCAGCCCCGGCCGCTGGCCGTGCCGGGCGGCCGCGTGGCGGTGACGCCCCTCCTCGTGCGGCCCACCGAGCCGCTTCCCCCACCTCCCTCCCCCCGGCCGGCCTACGTCCTCTCGGCCACGGTGGAGGCCGGCGGGACCGTCCGGGTGAAGCAGGAAATCGGCTTCCCCAACACCTCCGGCGATGCCCTGGGGGAACTGGCCCTGTTCGTCTTTCCCAATGCCTATACCGGGACCTTTTTCCTGAGAGAGGTCCAGATCACCCAAAACGGGGTGACTTCCTCTCCCTCCTACGCCCTGGCCGGCCCGCTCTTCCGCCTCTTCCTGCCCCAACGCCTGCTGCCGGGCGAGGCGGTGACGGTGACGCTGGCCTATTCCCTCTCCCTCCCGACGGTGGATGAACACACCTGGCCTCCCCAGGCCGTCCTGGGGAAAAGCGGGGATGGGCGGGTCCTCCAGTTGGGGCACTGGTATCCCCAGTTGGTGCCCTACCGGACGGGCTACGGTTGGCGGACCTGGGCCTACCACCCGGTCGGCGACCCCTTCATAAGCGACCTGGCCGATTACCGGGTGCAGGTGCAGGCGCCGGCCGGCTACGCCGTCTGGGGCTCCGGCGAACGGGAGGCGGCGGGGGGACGTTTCCACTTCCGCCTGGAGGCCGGCCGCGATTTCGCCCTCTTTCTGGCCCGGGAGTATCTCGAGTCCCGCGGCGAGGTGAACGGCACCACGGTCGTCTCGGCCTATCGTCGGGAGCACGAGGCGGCCGGCCAGGCCGTGCTGGGAATCGTCCAGCGGGCCCTGGCCCTTTTCGAGGAACGCTACGGCCCCTACCCCTATGCCGCCTTCACCGTGGTCGAGGGAGAGATGGATGCCGGGATGGAGTACAGCACCCTGGTCATGGTGGGCACGCGCTTCTATGCCGATTATGCCGGGGAGCCGGCCTCTGTACTTCCGGCCCTCGCCGCCCACGAACTGGCCCACCAATGGTGGTACGGCATAGTGGGAAACGACCAGGTCTATGAGCCCTGGCTGGACGAGGCCCTGGCCCGCTACAGCGAACTCCTCTTCTACGAGGCAGCCTACCCGAAGGCGGTGGACTGGTGGTGGGAGACGCGGGTGGACCGGCGCAACCCCTCCGGCCCGCTGGACCGGACGATCTATGATTTCAGCGATCCCCACGCCTACGTAAACGACCTCTACGGCCAGGGGGCGCGTTTCCTCCGCGACCTGCGGAAGCGGCTGGGGGAAGAGGCCTTTTTCGCCTTCCTGCAGCGCTACTACCGCGAAAACGCCTGGCAACGGGCGACGCGGCGCGACTTTTTCCGCCCCCTGAACGAGATGGGGGTGGACACGACCGACCTGGTGCGGCTCTACTTCCAACGGTAGGGTCCCGAGCCGTCGGGTTACCAACCCGACCTACCGGGTTATCCTTCGAAGAAGGGGAGTTCCCGCTCGTCGTAGAACCAGGCCCCCTGGGTCTGGAGGTATTCCAGCGCCCGGTGGATAAAGTCATAGTGCTTCTGCTCCTGGGCGGCCAGGAAGTCGTAGAGGGCGCGGCCGGCCGGGTCGTCCGTTTCTCCGGCCCGGCGGCGGTACATCTGGTAGCCCCGGTGCTCAAAATCCAGGGCGAGTTGCAGCGCCCGGAGGTCGTCGCCCTCGGCCGGCAGGAGGGCCGCCAGGGCTTCGTCCTCCTGGGGGAACAGGATGGCGGCCGCCCGTCCCGGTTCCAGTTCCCGGGCCTGCTCCATTTCCAGCCAGCGCCCCTCGTCCACCAGGGCGCCGTACTGCACCTGGAGCAGGCGCAGGTGCATTTCCTCATCCCGCATCAGGCTGCGAAAGACCTCCTGCCCCTTGGGGTCGCGGCTTCTCTCGGCCGCCTTGCGGTAGAAGGTCCGCCCCTGAAGTTCGGTCTGGATGCCCTGATGCAGGGCCTGCAAAACGGGATTTCCGCTTTCCACATCAGCCTCCGATCTCTCAACCTTGAACCGGATGATAGGCATTCACAAAGGCGAACTTTTCCAAGGGAAGGCGCTCCGGCCTGGCCTTTTCCCAGGCGACCTGTTTTTCGGAGAGGACGGGGCTGATCTCGGCCGAGTGCCTGCCTACGATGACCAGGGTGATCACCGTCATTTCCCTGGGGATGCCCAGGATTTCCTTCACCCGTTCCTCGTCGTAGCCCGCGATGGGATGGGCCACCAGCCCCATCTCCGTGGCCCGCAGGATGAGGAAAGCCGTCGCCATACCGGTATCGAAGAGGTAGTAATCCCGGCCTTTGATCTGGCAATCGAGTTCTTGCTGGCTGAACACGGCGACGATCAGCGAAGCCGCCCGGGCCCACTCATTCCCCCGGCTCAGGGCCGTGTGCATGTCCTGCAACGTGCCGGGATCGTAGACGAACACAAACCTCCAGGGCTGGTTATTGAAGCAGGAGGGAGCCAGCCGGGCGCTTTCCGCCAGGTCCTGCACGAGTTCCGGGGTGATTTCCACCGGGTCCAGGGAACGGTAGGCTCTCCGCTGCTCGATGGCCTGTTGGACTTTCATGGCATTCCTCCGACATCCGGCGTCGGTCGTCAAACGTTGATCGTTCGTGATGGGTTTCGGAACGTATGTCTGCCGCAAGCCCGGCAATGCCCGGCTACCACCCGAGAACGACCAACGATCCCCAGTTCGGGAGGGCTCCCGCCGAGCCGAAAATTCGTCCTCCTCATGGGCTTGAGATAGCGGCCAGGACAAAGGCCAGGGCCTGGCGGCCGGCCTCGTCCAGCCCCTGGGAAAGGCGCTCCGGGTCGCGCTCTCCTTCCAGGACACCTTGCAGGGCCCGGGCCAGGGCAGCGCCATCCGGGGTCCGGGCCGTTTGCTCCAGCGCCTCCCGGATGGGCCGGGCGGCCTCCCCCCGGATGTCTCCCCGGGCCACGGCCACCACGCCCTGGAGGAGAGGGAGCCACCGGGCCACCGCCGGATGGGGAGAGACGGCCTCTGCTCCGGCCGCCTGGTGCATCTGCGCGGCCAATTTCGGGAGGCCGATCTGGTCAAAGATTTCCGCCGCCCGGAGGAGGTAGGGCCGGGCCTCCTCCAGGCGGCCCAGTTCCCGCAGCGTGAGGCCGAAGTTGCTCAGGTCGGCGGCGACGCTATAACGGTCGCCGATGGCCCTGTGCAGGTCCACCGCCTGCTGGAGGAGTGCGCGGGCTTGCTCGTCCTGCCCCTGGCGGAGGGCCAGGCGGCTCATGGAGGCCAGGGTGTTGGCCTCCCCCAGCCGGGCGCCGATGGCCGGGTAGATCGAAAGCGCCGCTTCG
>JBMFNL010000097.1:0-5486 GCA_049970175.1 Chloroflexia bacterium | reverse complement strand
ACTAGGGTGCCTCGATCTTGTAACCCACCCCGCGGACGGTCCGGAGGTACTCCGGGTTGGAGGGGTCATGCTCGATCTTTTCCCGCAGGCGGCGCACGCAGACATCGATGAGGTTGGTCTCGCGGCCGTATTCGTACTCCCGTCCCCAGACCTGGCGGAAAAGGGTGGCCCGATCAAAGACTTGACCGGGGTGAGAGGCCAGGAAATAGAGGAGTTCGAACTCCATCGGCGTCAACTGGACCTCCTGGCCGCGTATGGTGGCCCGATGGCGGCGGGGATCCACCTCGAGTTCGCCGACCCGGGCCACCTGGGTGCGGCGGAACGACAGCCGGCCGGCCCGGCGCAGGACGGCTTCCACCCGGGCGGTCAGTTCCCCGATGCGGAACGGCTTGGTCACATAGTCGTCGGCCCCCAGTTGCAAGCCCTGAACCACATCGTCGGGACCGTCCCGGCAGGTCAGAATAATAATGGGGACATCCGATTCTTCGCGGATGGTACGGCAGGCGGTAAAGCCGTCAATATAGGGCATAATGACATCCAGAATCACCAGGTCAAAGGGCTCCTCCCGGAAACGGCGGACCGCTTCCAGCCCGTCGCGGGCAAAGACCACCTCGTAAGAAGCCCCGGCGACGCCTTCCAGGCTGGCTTCCAAGACCCGGCGGATGTCGGGATCGTCATCGGCGATCAGGATGCGATAGCGTTCCACGCCTTCCTCCGGCAACGAGTGGGCCTAGCCGACCTTCTCCTGCGCCTCTTCGGACGTAGGCAGGAGAATCGGCCGGGCCTGGCCCCGGATGGCCTCGGCGTTGATGATACAGCGACGGACATGCGGCAGGGAGGGAATCTCGTACATGACGTCCAGGAGGACATCCTCCAGGGCGGTGCGCAGCCCCCGGGCTCCGGTCTTGCGCTGAAGGGCCATTTCGGCCGCCGCCTCCAGGGCATCGGGGGTAAAGACCAGGTCCACATGGTCCAGGGCCAGCATCTTCTGGTACTGCCTGACCAGGGCGTTCTTCGGCTCGGTCAGGATGCGGATGAGGGTGTCCTTGTCCAGCGGATCCAGGGTGGCGATGACCGGCAGCCGGCCGATAAATTCCGGAATCAGGCCGAACTTGAGCAGGTCGTCGGGGATGACCTGATGGAGGAGTTGGGCGGAGGCGGCCTCCCGCTCCTCGCGGGTCTGGGCCCGCCGGAAGCCCATCGCGTGTTTGCCCCCGACACGCTCGGCGATGATCTCGTCCAGCGAAACAAAGGCCCCGCCGCAGATAAAGAGGATGTTGGTCGTATCCATCTGGATGAACTCCTGCTGGGGATGCTTGCGGCCGGGCACCGGGGGGACGTTGACGATGCCGCCCTCGATGATCTTCAGCAGGCCCTGCTGGACCCCCTCTCCGGAGACGTCTCGGGTGATAGAGGGGTTATCGCCGGATTTGCGGGCGATCTTGTCGATTTCGTCGATGTAGACGATGCCGTACTGGGCCCGCTCCAGATCAAAGTCGGCCGCCTGGAGGAGGCGCAGGAGGATCATCTCCACATCTTCGCCGACGTAGCCGGCCTCGGTGAGGGCGGTGGCGTCGGAGATGGAAAAGGGCACATCGAGGATACGGGCCAGGGTCTGGGCCAACAGCGTCTTCCCGCAGCCGGTCGGGCCGATGAGGAGGATGTTGCTCTTCTGCAGTTCGACGTCGTCCACCCGGGCTCCGGCCAGGATGCGCTTGTAATGGTTGTAGACGGCCACGGAGAGCACCTTCTTGGCCCGTTCCTGTCCGACGACGTATTCGTCCAGGAGTTCGCGGATGCGCCGGGGGGGAGGGATTTCCTTCAGGCGAAAGCCGGCCGGAGGCTTCTTCTGGGCCCGTTCCTCGGCAATGATCTCGCTACAAAGGCTCACGCACTCGTCGCAGATAAAGACACCCCGTGGGCCGGCGATGAGGCGCTCGACCTCCTCCTGGCTTTTGTCGCAGAAGGAACAGCGATACACGTTGTCCGCCATTTTCCCAAGCCCTGACCCCTACTGCCCCTGCCGGGGAACCAGGATCTCGTCAATGATGCCGTACTCGCGGGCCTGCTCGGCGGTCATATAGAAGTTGCGGTCGGTATCCTGGGCGATGCGTTCCTCCGGCTGGCCGGTGTGCTTGACCAGGATGCGGTTCAGGAGGTTGCGCAGGCGCATGATCTCGCGGGCCTGAATCTCCATATCGATCGCCTGCCCGGTGACCCCGCCCATGGGCTGATGGATGTGGATGGTGGAGTTGGGGAGGGCATAGCGCTTTCCGGGGGTGCCGCCGGCCAGGAGGACCGTCCCCATGCTGGCGGCCAGGCCGATGCAGATGGTGGAAATGTCCGGCCGCACCCACTGCATGGTATCGTAGATGGCCAGGCCGGCGGTGATGACCCCGCCGGGGCAGTTGATATAGAGGTAGATGTCCCGCTCGGGGTCCTCGTGTTCCAGGAAAAGGAGTTGGGCCACGACCAGGTTGGCCACCTGATCGTCTATGGGGGTGCCCAGGAAGATGATGCGCTCCTTGAGCAGCCGGGAGTAGATGTCAAAGGCGCGTTCTCCGCGGCTGGTGCTCTCGATGACCATCGGGATCAGGTTAACCATCGGTGCTCACCTCGCTTGGCCGTTCTGCAGCGTTCGAGGCAGGCGAGGCCTCGTCCCGAACTTCCCCGGCCGTGCTTTCGGCCGAAGGGAGGATGTCCGGACCGGAAGACGGCGCTCGGTCGTCCTCCGGGGGAGTCCCGGCCGGCCCGGAGGGAACCGTCTCCGCCGACGAGGATGCCGGGAGGCCTTCGGCCCCGATCTCCCCTCGGGCGATAGCCAGAAGACGCTCCTCGACCGTTTGTTGGAAATCCCCCTCGCCCTCCAGCCCCTCGGCGCGGATGAACTCCTGTAACACCAGGCGGCTGCGCAGCCGTTCCGCCGCAACTTGCCGCAGTTCCTGAAGCAGGTCCTCTTCCGTCTTCCCGATCCACTGGAGGTACTGGGCCATAGAGACCTTCAGGCGGCGCAGTTGTTTTTCCCGGTCCTGGTACAGGGCGCGGGCCACTTCCTCTACCAGCACCTGCGGCATCTCCACGGTGGCTCCTTCGTCCAGCGCCCGCAGCATCCGCTCCAGGACCAGGGCACGGGCCTGTTTCTGGGCCGTCTCCTCCAGTTCCCGGCGGATGGAGGCCCGCAGGGCGTCCAGCGACTCCTGCTGGTAATTGCGGGCGAATTCATCGTCCAGTGGGGGGACCTCCGGCTCGTAGATCGCCCGGATGGTGATGGTGTAGGTGGCGGGCTGGCCGGCCAGGTCCCGATCCTCCAGGTCCTCCGACAGCGTGGTCTGGACCTCCATCGTCTGGCCGACTTCCGCCCCGACCAGGGCCCCGAAGCCTGGGGGAAGGCTGGATTCGTCCAGGAGGACCTCGACCTCCTGGCGGCGCTCGACCTCGCGTTCGCCCATATGCCCCACCAGATCCACGGTCAGACGGTCGCCCGGGCGGGCCGGCCGGGGCGGGTCCGGCACCTTCCAGACCGTCTGGGCGGCCTGGAGGCGCTCCAATACCCGCTCCACATCCGTATCGCCGATTTCCGGCACCTCCAGGGGAAAGCGCAGGGTGCGGTAGTCTCCCAACCGGACGGAGGGGCGCACCGGGACGACCAGGCGGAAGGAGAAAGGCTCCAGGTTGACGGCCTCCAATTCGGCCGGATGCACCGGCTCGAACTCCCCCTTCTGCAGGATTTCCTGGTAAGCCTGGTTCGCCAGTTCGCGGATGGCCTCCTCGTAGAGGGTATCCCGGCCCAGCCGGGCTTCGACGATGCGGCGCGGGGCCCGTCCCGGTCGGAACCCCGGAATGCGGTAGTGGCGGGACAGGCGCTGGGCCGCACGGTCAAGGGCCTTTTCCACCTGTTCCGCCTCGATCTCCACCTCGATGGCCACCCGACTTTCGGGCAGCCGCTCGATCGTATATTTCATCTTTCGCCTCGCTTTCGGTATGCTGTTAGGATTATAACAGAGAAGAGGGGAAGGCGCAAATGGCCCGTTCGTTCCTCTAACCGCCCTTCCGCAACCGCTCCAGCCACTCCCGAATCCTTTTCTCGTAGCCCAGATTCCCCGGTTGATACCAGCCCCCCTCCACGCCCTCCGGCAAATACCGCTGCGCTACCCAGTGCCCGGGAAACTCGTGGGGGTAGAGGTAGCCCTGGCCGTGGCCCAGGGCTGCCCCGTCGCGGCTGGCATCACGGAGGTAGAGCGGGACTTTTTTGGCCCCGTGCTCCTCGATCTCGGCCAGGGCCTTCCAGTAGGCGCCCACGCTGTTCGATTTCGGCGCCGTGGCCAGGTAGAGGGTGGCTTCGGCCAGGTGGTACTGGCCCTCCGGCAGGCCGCACCATTCCAGGGCGCGGGCGCAGGCGGCGACGACGACGACGGCCTGGGGGTCGGCCAGGCCGATGTCCTCAGCGGCCAGGATAAGGAGCCGGCGCATGATGAATTTGGGGTCTTCGCCGGCGTAGAGCATCTTGGCCAGCCAGTAGAGGGCGGCGTCGGGGTCGGAGCCGCGTACGCTTTTGATAAAGGCGGAGATGGTGTCATAGTGCTCGTCGCCGGCCCGGTCGTAGTGCAGGGCGCGGCGCTGGATGGAATCCTGGGCCACCTCCAGGTCGATGTAGATGCAGCCGTCCTCGGCCGGGGCGGTGCTTTCCACCGCCAGTTCCAGGGCGTTGAGGGCGGTGCGGGCATCGCCGCCGGCCACCCGGGCCAGGTGCTCCAGCGCCTCTTGGGTCACGGCCACCTTCCGGCCGCCGTAGCCCCGCTCCGGGTCTGCCAGCGCCCGGCGCAGGAGCAGGACGATCTCCTCCTCCGTAAGCGGGCGCAACTGGAAGATGCGCGAGCGCGAGACCAGCGGGGGGATGACCTCGAAGTACGGGTTCTCGGTGGTGGAGCCGATGAGGACGATCGTGCCGTCCTCCACGTGGGGCAGGAGGGCGTCCTGCTGCGCCTTGTTCCAGCGGTGGATCTCCTCCACCAGGAGGATGGTGCGCTGGCCGTAGAGGAGGCGGCGCTCCCGGGCTTCTTCCACCACCTTGCGGAGGTCACCCACGCCGGCCAGCACGGCGCTGATCGTCTCAAAGTGGCTCTGCGTGCGTCGGGAGATAATGTGGGCCAGGGTCGTCTTGCCCGTGCCCGGCGGCCCCCAGAGGATGATGGAGGAAAAGAGGCGGTCGGCCTCGATGGCCCGGCGCAGGAGTTTTCCCGGCCCGATGATGTGCTCCTGGCCGACAAGTTCATCCAGGTCCCGGGGCCGCATCCGGGCGGCCAGCGGAGCCTGGCGTTCGAATTCTTCCCGACGACCGGCGGCGAAGAGGTCCATTGCGTCTCTCCCCGGGGCGGGCCCGTTGCCGATCCCATCTTACCACGAACTCGTGCTCGGGTCAAAACAACGTCCGGTTTGGGTGTGTCCCAAAGGTGTCGAATCGTAGGGGGGCGGTCCGGCTGACCCTC
>JBMFNL010000096.1:0-6346 GCA_049970175.1 Chloroflexia bacterium | reverse complement strand
CTCTCTCGGCGGGCCAGCACGTCATCACCCTGACGGCGACGGATAGCGATGGCAACGTGACCACGGCGAGGGTGCAGGTGTACGTTGGCCATAAAGTCTACCTGCCCCTGGTCCTGCGCAACTACCGGTAGCAGGAAAGGGCCGGGGCGGGCCGAAAGGCCTGCCCCGGCCTCTTTAACCCCTTGTTTGCCAGGCCGCCCGGTGCGCCGCCCAGGGCAATGAAATGCGCTGGCACACTCAGGGCCGCTTCAAAGTCCTGTAGTAAGCCCCATAGTACACATAGCCAGTTCGGGCCGTGCAGAGAAGCGATCAATCGCCGCAGCGATGTTTGGGTGACCTTGTAGACGGAGCAGGGCATTTGCGGAGGATGGCAAGAACCTGCGGAGCATAGTCCTTGTGAACAGCACAGCGGTCTTCTCCCAGCGTCACGTCGCGTATCCAATGGATATCATTCTCGATAACCCAGTGACCACGGATAGCCTCCAACAGAAGCGCCGGACTACCCCGCGATGGGGGCAAGCCGGTGATCGCATACACGCTCTCGGTTGTGGTCTGACCGGTCTTCAACCGGGTCACGGTACGGGTGATCTTCATCACCTGTTCCGCTCCCGGCCAATCCACGAACCCTTTCAGCGCCGTACCGGTTACATTCTCCAGTCGACCGTGCCCCTTGTCGATGGTTCGGGCTGTCCCACGGATCTCGTCGGCCAGCGGCTCCGAGTCGAAACAGATAGCGATGTCTTGGAAGAGTTGGGGCTGATTTTCCTTGACCACCATCAAGTAGTCCCCCTTACGGGCCAGGATTTCTTGGGCGACTTCCCGCTGGGTCAACAGAGCATCCATCGTAACCAGCCGTCCTTCCAAGACCAACGACCTGAGCAGAGGGATGACCGCCGTGATCCACGGCGACCTGAGCCAGCACGATTTTGAGCTGGTGGCAGACCGCAGCAAGTGCACAGGATTGGCCCCCCGCCTGGCCGCGCCGCGCAGCGTCTTGCCATCAATGGCAATCCGCCGGGCCATCCCGGCGCAACGCAACTCTCGGCGGACGGCGGTCAACCAGTGCTTCATGGCTCTTCCCAGCGCCACGGGGTCCAGTTTGGCCGGCAGTCGTCCCAGGGTCGTGGCGCCCGGACTGCGCCCCAATGGGAGGCCCAAACGAGCCCGGTCCAGGAAACAGAGCTCCGCACACCGGCGAGCGATGGCTTTCAGGCTCTGCTTGCCGCACATGAGCCCCGCCAGCACGACCAGCAGCAGGGCGCTCAGGGGATACACCTTGCCACGTGCTTTACGCCAGTCCACAAGAGACTCGAAAATGCCGATCACAGGAGGAATGCAAATCTCTGTCTGCTTCTTGCCAGGAACGCTTGGATATGGTACATTTGTTTTGACCATCGGGTGCCTCCTTTTGGGTTTTGGCAAACCCATTGGAGCACCTGATGGTCCCGTTGTCAAGAGCCATGTTACTTTGCCCCCCACTGAGCGACTTTGGAGCGGCCCTGTGTTCAAGGCGCTGCAAAAGTCGAGTCAATGATTGCGCGAGAATGATCGTTGACGTGGGGATAGTGCTATGGTAGAATAGTTTCAACATCATAGCGCTGTCTCTAGCCACAAAATGTTACAGGACGATTCTACAGGACACTGGAGAACTTGGGGTCACAACCACGGCCGAGATGTCCCACTGGACGTTAGAAGGAGAGAGGGATGAAAGAGCAACAACAGTCCCGCAACAAGAGCACCGATACTTTTCGTGCTGAACGTAAAACTGGCCTACAAATGGCAGTAGTAGCCGGCAGCATGATCATCCTGTTGTTGCTTCCTACCATCCTGTTCGCTCAAGGCGGCCCCGCAACTCCCGTGCCGATGCCCCCCGCAACGGCCCGCAGCCTCACTCCCACACCTACTCCGCAAGGCACACCGGCTGGCGCTCCCCCTCACAGCCCACTGTCAACCGATGACCGAGGCTACTCCGATCTGGTAGTCCTCTTCTCCGATGGCCTTAACTTCGATCCTCCGCTCCATTATCTTGGGGCATATAATGAGCCAATTAACTTCGCGCGGCCTTGCTGGAGCGATATCTGGCCCTACGAAAACTGCAAGTTATTTGATGAACTGGCTGACGGATATGACTACACTGTTCGGTGGGAAGGCACGCTTCTAGCACCGGCCAACGGTTATTATACTTTCAATCTGGCCAACATAGATGACGGGGTACAGTTGTTCCTGAACGGGAGCCTGGTTGTAGACAGGAACTGGAATTACCCTAATCCTGACACGATCGGTCCTGTCCGGACTTTGAGGCTTGATTCCGGATACCACAGAATCGAAATAAACTACAGACAGACTATCCCCTACCTGGCTTCGGCCCAGGTCCGCTGGAGTGGGCCAGGCTTTACCGACGAAGTTATACCCATTTTCTCTCCTGAGTGCCCCCTGGCCGAGGCTATCTCGCTGCGGCGACTGGACGACCGGACAGTCGGCGTGGTTGGCTTCGTTGAACTGCGTGGGTACGATGGCCGGGAGATCGAGGCGGCTACGTTACGGGCGATTGCCGGGGGGACGTCGATCCCGGCCGAGGGCGATCTCGTAGACCTGGCGGAGCAAAGCGCCCCGGGCGGTAGCCTGGGCGACATTCCGGAAACGGCAGGACTGTGGTCGACTGTGTTGAGGGCTGACAGCTCCTTCCCTCGCCAGTTCACATTGGAGTTGATAACGACAGACAACGCCGGGGGAACCTGCGCCGAGAGAACGAAGGTTTCGCTGGAGGATCCAGCCTGGATGATTGAGACCGTGAATATTGACGCATTGAGGGCCACGGATCCAGCAGGGGAGGGGATTCCTCTCGTTTCCGGCACAGGGCTTAACCCCCTGGGCGCCCCCCCTATAACGGTGAGACTTAGCCGCTATACCCCGAATCCAGTCAGCAGGGGCTTACCAGGAACTTGGAATACGATTGCACAGAAGCAGTATTCCTTGATATCAGAGTTTTGGTTCTGGGATTTCAACGTGCCGGCAAACCTTGTAGACCCTGGGGAGAACTTGTACCGCGTAGTAGCTGTGCGGGCGCCGCAAGAAGGGGTGGAGGACCTGGACGGGTTCTATGCTGTGCTGTCAGAGGGACCCTTGGCGACGGACAGTAATCTACAGCGGCGGCAAGCGCTAGCTTTCCGGGACACGGCGAGGGCCGTCCTGGCGAAGAATGGACGCTATACCTGCTACTCTGAAGCATTGATCATGGGTATGGGGATGTTGGAATCGGGGAATCGGTTCGACAACGGCGTCGGAAATGGAAATGGAATTATGCAGGTCACATGCTATAGTGGCCACAAGGGACACACAGAGAAAGGCGAAGAGCAAAGGTGCTCAGATAACCCTCCCGACTACGAGGCTACCCGCCGCAGTATCGAGTTCAATGTACAGGATGCACTGCTGGTACTGGATGAATTCTACCAGCGTGCCCTAGACCCGCTTTCAGGAGACTTTATCTTTCTTGAAAATGGTCAGCGCGACATCCTGACCACGGCCGTTGTGCGATACAATGCGGGCAATCGCTTTTTGGGGAATTACTCTCAGCCCTGTAAATGTGAAGAACGAGGCTACCCAGGGGCGGCAGCGAGGCGCCTGCGTCCCTTGGAAGATGACTCGTGGCCTTCTGTAGCCGGGCTTCTGGGCGACGCCGATTATGATCCAGGGTTGTGGGATGTGGCGGATCTGGTGGGACGGCTTAATCATGCCTATGACGTCATTATGGCCGCCATACCTACATGTCCTCCGTGCCAGCCTTGAGGAACCGTGGTAACATGTGGACGAGCGCCCGGGACGGAACAATAAGTAATGGAGGTGCACAGTGCGAGGCTTGAAGGTCTTGCTGCGCGCGCTGGGAACGGTACTGGGAATTGGGGTCTTGGTGGTTTTGGCCGGAGGATTGGCGGCGTTGCTGAGCACCCGGTCAACACCGAATGAGTCAGTTCTTGCTCCCAACCCGGTGAAATCAACAGTTACTCCGCCTGCGCCGAGTGAGCAATCTCTTGCCCCTCAGGCGAAACCGACGGCTACTCCGCCTTCTACACTGCCACTCACCCTCACCCTGGATAGCGAACCCATTAGCCTGATTGCCTTTGAGGATGTCCGCGAGGGTTCCCCTGACATCTTTGTCGTCCAGCCGGACGGCGTGGGTTTGATCAACTTGACCAGGACGCCCCACATCATCGAGGCACAACCGCAGTGGTCGGCCGACGGCCGCCACCTCTATTTTCTGGAGGTGGGGAAAGACGGTCTCTTCACCAGCCTGTACCGGATTAACCTCGATAGGACGAGCACCAAACTCTTCAACTGGGAGCAGGATATCGGCAACCCTGGTGTTTCGCCAGAGGGGGAATGGGTAGCCTACACGGCCATTGTGGGCTCGGTTGCGGTGCGTCCGAAGTGTGCCATCTTCAAGATCCGCATAGATGGTACAGAGATAATCCAGCTAACCGAGGAGGTGGGGGGAGAGAATCCCCCTATGGCTCAGTGCGATGCCGTTCCTCAATGGTCCCCTGACGGCAGCCGGATACTTTTCTTATCGAACCGCCACACCGGTGGTTATGGGTACTATGCCAACCTGTACACGATGAATCCCGATGGAACGGGTGTCATACAACTTACCGACTTTGAAGGTTGGACAATATCGTATGCAGCGTGGGCACCCGATGGACAACGGATTGCATTCAGTGCTGCACCGAGTTTGGATGTCACCGGTGATCTCTACGTGGTGGACTCCGATGGCTCAAACTTGCTGCAGGTCACCCATACTTCCGAGCCAAACGAGTACGGTTTCCCCGCCTACGATATGTTTTCCTGGTCGCCGGACGGCACCCGGCTGGCCTGTGAGGGCTGGAGTATCAAGGGTGTTGGCATCCTGGACTTGATCAGTGGCGAGCAGTACGCTCTTGCGGGGCGAACAGCACATACCAGGTCACCGGCTTGGTCGCCTTGGTTGCTCCCCTTGGAAATCGTTGGCTCCTGGTCTTTGGATGAGGGAACAGGGACAATTGCCCGTGACGGCAGCGCCTATGGCTACGATGGAACGCTTGTGGGCGGTCCCGCCTGGACCACCGGGCACGAGGGTACGGCGCTTTCCTTTGACGGCAAGGACGACTACGTGCTCGTGGCCGACGCTCCTTTCCTACGCGTTACTGATACCCTCACCCTTTCAGCCTGGGTCTACCGGCCCGCCCACGCCAGCGGCCGGGCGCAGGGGCTGATCGCCAGGTGGACCGAAGGCCAGCGGTCCTATGCCCTGTACCTCCAAGGCCAGCGGGCCCACTTTGCCCTCTCTCCCAACGGGAGTGACGTCATCACCCTGAGAAGCAGCAGCCAGATTCCCAAGGGGCAGTGGGTGCACCTGGCAGCGGCTTATGACGGGACCTCTATGGGTATCTACATAAACGGAGTGCTGGATGCTGTGCAGTCTGGACCGGCGACGATCTTTGCCGGCGATGCGCCCCTGACGCTAGGCATGCAGAACCTGGGAGCACAAGGGCGCGGTGACTTTTTCGAGGGATTGTTGGACGGGGTAGAAGTGCGGCACTGGGCGACGAAGAAATAGGCCTGCCCACCTACAATGGAACAGTTCACGACGGCGATGTGGGCAAATTACGCTCACCTGGGTGCCCGATACAGCCGGTACATCAAGTAAGATCCAATGCGGGGACAGCCATTGCGCGATCATGGCAGTTTTTACAACAGATGAACGAGGACAAAGGCCGGCTTATATCCCTGGCAGAGGCGGCAAAGATCTTTGGTTTTAACCGTGACTACCGGTGCCAACTGGCGCGCAAGGGCAGGCTCAAGGCCCGGAAAGTGGGGCGGGATTGGGTGACAACCCCCGCCGATGTCGAGGCCTACATTGCCAGCCGGCAGCGGCGAGGTGTCTATCGCGACGACAGGGCCGCTTCAAAGTCCTGTAGTAAGCCCCATAGTACACATAGCCAGTTCGGGCCGTGCAGAGAAGCGATCAATCGCCGCAGCGATGTTTGGGTGACCTTGTAGACGGAGCAGGGCATTTGCGGAGGATGGCAAGAACCTGCGGAGCATAGTCCTTGTGAACAGCACAGCGGTCTTCTCCCAGCGTCACGTCGCGTATCCAATGGATATCATTCTCGATAACCCAGTGACCACGGATAGCCTCCAACAGAAGCGCCGGACTACCCCGCGATGGGGGCAAGCCGGTGATCGCATACACGCTCTCGGTGGAAGTGGTCGGCCAATCGGCGCAGGGCCTCCGGCAGGGGCATCCCGGCCTCGAGGGGGGCGCGGAGCGCGGCCACCGTTTCCCGCAACTCGGTGAGCGCCTCCCGGACCT
>JBMFNL010000095.1:374-6368 GCA_049970175.1 Chloroflexia bacterium | reverse complement strand
CTTCGGGGGCTACTCAACCCAAGTTGCCGCTACTCGACCCAAGGGTCTCGATACGCGGCTGGTTTCGATACGCCCCCTTCGGGGGCTACTCAACCCAAGTTGCCGCTACTCGACCCAAGGGTCTCGATACGGCCGTCGCTGCGCTCCGGCCTACTTCACACGGCGCCTCGCCCAACTACAAACATGCATCCGCCGGCGGGTGTATTTCCGTTGCAGGACATTCCTGTGGTATAATAGCCACCAGGAACGGCGACAGACCGAGAAAGAGGGTCTCGATACGGCCCAACCGAAAGGAGGGATTAGTGTGCTCTTCGGATGATGAGGCGCTTGGCCCCATCCGGGAACTGGCCAGAAGGGGACGGAAGGACCAAGCCCTGGCTATGCTGCAATCCCTCCTCCGGGAAAACCCCGATTCCGTCCCTGCCTTGCTCTGGTATGCTGCTTTGACTCCCGACCTGGAGAAGGGCATCCGGGCGCTGGAACGCGTCCTGGGTCTGGATCCGGACAATGCCCGGGCCCGGGCCGGCCTGAACGACCTGCGGGCACGCCTCTCCTGCCAGCGCGATGGGGGTGGGGGCACATCATGCTATGCCCCTCCGGCCGAGGGCGAGCCGGACACGTCTCGAGGGGAAGCGCGTCATGAAACGCCTCCTGTGTCGATGCCTTCTCTGGTAAGCGGTGACGAAATCGTGCAACTGGCTGGCCGAGTGATCTGGCCCTTTCGAGGTCTGAATCGTCCCATCCAGGAATTGCTGGAAAACGGCCAGATTCGGGAGCAGGACCTGGCCTGGGCCGGCCGGAAGGCCTACGATCCCTGCGTCAAGTGGGCGGCCGGGGTCTTGCTGCGTCGAGAACACCTGAAAGGCCGGCAATTCTCTCCTGAGCAAATGGGAGCCCTGCCCTGGCCCTACAAGGAGCTTAACCGGCCGCTGGGTGAACTGTTGTGCCAGGGCCTGGTGAGCCTGCACGACCTGGCCTATGCTCTCACACAAGGTCGGGAAATGCTCATCTGTGCCGCGGCCGTACTGGGATACCCGATTGTCCAGCAACTTGCCGGTGGAGCCGCTCCCTCTCTTCCCATTCAGGCCAAGCCGACACTGCCGACGCCGGAGGGTGCCCCGCCATCCCCCCCGAGAGAGCCGGAGTCGGTCAAACCTGCCAGAGCACCCCGGCGTGGCCCTTCCCCGGCTTCGGATAAGGTTTCCCCAGCCTCCCCCGCTCCTGTTCGAGAACCGCTGGAAATCGTCTCTGGAAGCGGTTATCTGGGGAAGGAACTCCAGGCTGCCAGGGAAAAGCGCCGGAAAACTGTAAAGTGGGCATCCTGCTTGGTCATCGCCATAGCATCGGTTGCTCCAATAATTGTAATCTTGCTTCGCCTGCTCGGTCTCCCGGCTCAATACGCTTTGGGGATTTCCCTCGCCGCCATCATAGGGATATTGTTCTTGCTGGATCGCCTGACCATCCCATTCCTTCGCCGGCTCAAGGGAGAGGAAGAGGACTTTCTGGCGGGGAAAGAGGGGGAAGACCGTTTGGCCCGGTTGTTGTGGGAGCACCTCGATTCCTGCTGGACGCTTTTCCGCAACCTCGTCCTCCCGGATCGGCAGGATGACATCGACGCCGTTTTGGTCGGCCCGCAGGGCCTCTATGCCCTGGAGGTCAAGGCCTATCGGGGATTTTATCGCAACGTGCAGGACCGGTGGGAATACCGCCAACTGGGGCGTTGGCGGCCGCTATCCAAGAACCCGACGGGACAGGTCCGTGGCAACGCCGCACGTCTGGGGAAATATCTGGCCGGCATCCTGGGAGAGGAAGTCTGGGTCGAGCCGATCATCGTCTGGGCCGGCCGGGGTCGGATCGAGTTCGACAAACCGCATGTCCGGATCTGGCGATTGGACCGCCCTGACTACTGGCTGCCCCTACTGCAGGGCGGTAAAACGCTGCCGGCGGAGACGGTGGAGAGGACACGGGTCGCTCTCAGGGCGCTCTGTTCGACGCTGCGCTGATCGAAAGGAGGAAAAGATGGTGCGGCAGAATCTACGACGTATGCTGGGCGTTCTGGCGCTGCTGGTCCTTTGCTGGCCGGCGTTACCATCCGCCGGCCTGGCCGAAGGGCCGCTTCCCCAGGCCTCGCCGGTTATGCCAAGGAGACCGGCCCGGCCGGCAAGCGGATGGCCGGAACGGAGCATGGCCGCTACGACGACGCCCTCGAACTGGACCATCGAACCGGTGGATGTGGGGAAGCAGTTCGATCGGATGGGCGACCGCAGCCTGGTCCTGGATACCAGCAACCACCCCCACATTGCCTATGGAGGCAAAAACCTTTACTACGCCTGGCACGATGGCGTGATCTGGCACATCGAGGTGGTAGATCCCGGCTATCAGGTGGGTCAGTTTACCTCCCTGGCCCTGGACTCGGCCGGCCGCCCCCACATCGCTTACCGGGATGAAGTCAATGGTACCCTGAAATATGCCTACTTCGACGGGGCCTCCTGGCAGATCGAGACCCTGGACAGCACCGGTTTCACCTGGTCGGGGAACAGCACGGCCCTGGCCCTGGACTCGGCCGATCACCCCCACATCGCTTACTACGCCGCCGACAGCGGCGACCTGCGGTACGCCCATTTCGACGGCTCTTCCTGGATCATCGAAACGGTGGACACGGCCGGGAATGTGGGGCGTTGGGCTTCCCTGGCTGTGGATGCGGCCGGCCGGCCGCATGTCAGTTACCATGATGACACCCACGGCACCCTGAAATATGCCCACCTCACCCTGAGCGGGTGGATCTCCACGACGGTGGAGACGCAGGGAGGAGAGTTCACTTCCCTGGCGCTGGACTCGGCCGGCCGGCCCCATATCAGCCACTTTTCTTCGGGGTGGAACGCGGTGCGCTACGCCTATTTCGACGGCATGGCCTGGTTTAGCGAGACGGTAGGGCCCTCCTGGGGCAGTGTGTACACCTCCATCGCCCTGGATGGGAACGATCAGCCTCGAATCGCCTATTACTGGGCCGACATTGATTACCTGGAATATGCCTACAAAGAGAGCGGCTCCTGGCAATATGAGGCCGTAAGTGAGGGAGGAAGGGGTGTTTCCCTGGCGCTGGATGCGGCCGGTTACCCTCACATCAGTTACCTGGAGGGCGGCACCTGTTATTTCTATGGCTGCGGTCTCCGTCTGGCCGGTAATCACGGTGCAGGCTGGGAGATCGAGACGGTGGACCGGCCTGGGCACACAGGCCCCTTCAGTTCTCTGGCCTGGACCCCGCCGGCCACCCCCACATCAGTTACATCAGTTCCACCGCCTATCTCGGCACCGTCATGAAACATGCGGCTTGGGACGGCTCGGCCTGGCAGACGGAGGTGGTGGACCCCAACGGCAACGGTTTCACTTCGCTGGCGCTGGATGCCAACGGCTTCCCCCGAATCAGTTACTCCGCAGTCCCCGGCTGGACCCTGCGCTATGCTTCCTTCAACGGCGCCGATTGGATCACCGAAACGGTGGACGGCACCTGGTGGAGCGGGTTCTATACTTCCTTGGCCCTGGATTCGGCCGGCCACCCCCACATCAGTTATTTCAGTAACTACAAGGTCTGCTATGCCTATAACGACGGCACGGGTTGGGTCACCACGACCGTGGAGGCCGCTCCCGGGGACGGGAGCGGATATACCTCGCTGGCCCTGGATGCGGCCGGCCGGCCGCACATCACCTATATTGTGTACGACTTCTCTACCTACGACTACGACCTGCGCTATGCCTATTACAGCGGCACCAACTGGATCACCACCACCGTGGATACTGCCCAGGAGGGGACCACCTCCCTGGTGCTGGATTCCGAAGGCCGGCCTCACATCAGTTACTCCAAGAGCAATGATCGGTTGGGCTACGCCTATTATGACGGCGCAGCCTGGCATATCGAGGTCGTGGACGATGTGCTGACCGTGTGGAGCGGCCTGGCCCTGGACCAGTCCGGCCGGCCGCACATCGCTTATTATGATTCTTATCACTTGAACTATGCCTTCTATGATGGTCAGGCCTGGCAAACCGAAGTCGTGGATGCCGATATCGGATATTACACCTGGGGGCTACCGAGCACTCCTCTGGCCCTGGATGCTCAGGGGCTTCCACACATCGGTTATTATGACGCCATGAACGGTGACCTCAAGCATGCCTATTTCGCCGAATGTGTGCCGGTAACGGATGTAACCATCTTTGGACCGAACCCCCTCCCGGCGGGAATAACCGGCCTCTATACGGCCACCTTTGCGCCGCCTTCGGCCACCTTGCCTTTGCTCACCTGGGACAACGGAACCATCGGACCGATGGCCTATTACTCCTGGACGGTTCCGGGCGCTTATACCATCACGCTCACGGCCACCAATGGTTGCGGCCAAGCCCAGGCTGCCTTCCCGGTAACCGTATTTTGCCAGGCCGTGGAGGGCGTGACCATCAGTGGGCCGCCGGTGCTCCCGGCCGGGGTGGAAGGCACCTATGTGGCCGCTTTCCTCCCGATCACGGCCAGCCCCCCCATCACGCTCACCTGGGATAACGGCACCCTGGGCCTCACCGCCGTGTACAGTTGGACCGAGCCGGGCACGCATACGCTTGCCGTCTCCGCCACCAACCGTTGCGGCCAGGCCTATGGTGCCTACAGCGTCTTTGTGCCCTGTAGCCCGGTGTTGAACGCCGACTTTACCTGGTCCCCATCGACTCCGACCGTCGGACAGCCGGTCTTTTTCACGGCCACCGCCGGGGGCATCCAGGGATGGTACAGCGTGACGGTTGCCAGAGTAGAGGGGGGCTGGGATACCATCTCGTGGACTTCCCTGGCCCTGGACTCGGCCGGCCGTCGCCACCTTTGCTACCAGGATACTGCACACGACAACCTTGTATACGCCTACTCCCTGGACGGCTTGGCCTGGTACACCGAAACGGTGGACAGCGCCGGCGGTGCGGGCTCTTACTGTTCCCTGGCGCTCGACGCCGCCAACCGACCGCACATCAGTTACGGGTACTTCACAGGAAGCACCGACTGCCTGAGGTATGCCCGCTATGAGGCAAGTTCATGGCAGATCGAAACCGTGGACTGCGACTCTGCGGGATTTTTCACTTCCTTGGCCCTGGATGGGCAGGGCTTCCCTCACATCGGCTATGCGCGCATCGCTAGTTATGGCTATATTGGTGGACTGCGCCACGCCTGGCGCGATGGCGATACCTGGCATATTGAGATCATCGATCCTGACAACTACCCACCGATCCAGCCCTCTATCTCTCTGCGTTTCTCCGCCTCCGGATTCCCCAAAATCGCCTACGGACGATGGTGGTGGGGTGTTAACACCTTGAAGTACGCCTATTACGTTGGAAGTGGTGGAAACTGCGGCCCCTCTGGCACATGGCAGTGCGAGACGTTGGGCACTGGCGTCCATGTCTCCTTGGCCTTAGACGAAAACGATCAACCCCATTTCAGTTACCGCACCAACTGCCCGAACTGCGTCCTGGCCTATGATGGCGAGATCGTGGATATCATCGGCGGAGACTGGTCCTACGGGAGCCGTCCCTCTCTCGTCCTGGACCTGCAGGACCAGCCCCACATCGCCTACTACAACGCGACCAACGGCGATCTGCGCTATGCTCGATACGACCAGGTGGCCTGGTTCACCGAAACCGTCGCCGCCGCCGGAGACGTGGGCTACCATGCTTCTCTGGCCCTGGACGCTGCCGGGCAACCCCACATCGCTTACTACGACCTGACGAACGGCGAACTGCGCTATGTCTGGAGACGACCTGGAGCCACCCTCCCCATCACCTACACCTGGGACCTGGGGGATGGAACGTTGGCCGGCGGGGCTATGATCAGCCATACTTACACTGTTCCCGGTTCTTACCCCGTTGTCCTCACGGCCACCAATTGCGAAGGAGCCGGCGTGGCTACCGCTACCCATACCCTTGTCGTCACGCCGCCCTGCGAGCCGGTTCACGACCTGGGCTTTGCCTGGC
>JBMFNL010000095.1:0-274 GCA_049970175.1 Chloroflexia bacterium | reverse complement strand
AGCCGGTCACCCCGACGGCCGGCCAGGCCGTCACCTTCACCGCCTCGGCCGGCGGCACGCCCCCCTTCGCCTTCTCCTGGGACCTGGGGGATGGGGCTAGGGGTATGGGGATGACCCTGACCCATATCTACGAGGCTCCAGGCATCTACACCGTGGTGCTGACGGCGACGAACTGTGCGACGGCCACCGCCGTCCTGAGCCGGACCCTCCGGGTGTTGGCGCCGCCCTGCGAGCCGGTTCACGACCTGGGCTTTGCCTGGCAGCCGGTCACCCC
>JBMFNL010000094.1:0-6495 GCA_049970175.1 Chloroflexia bacterium | reverse complement strand
TGTTGCGTATTACATGAGGCGCTCGCGGGCTTTGGCACTCATATAGTCCATTCCCCAGACCATGGCCACGATGGCCCAGATGGCGGTCCCGGCCTTGGCGTACTCGTCCAGGTCCACCCATAGCCGCAACTGGTGGCCGATGCCGCCGGCCCCGACGAAGCCGATGACGGTGGACATACGGATGTTGATGTCCCACTGGTAGAGGATATAGGCCAGGAAGCGGGGCACCAGTTGCGGCACCACGGCGTAGACGAGGGTCTGGAGGCGGTTGGCCCCGGTAGCGAGGACCGCCTCCACCGGGCCGGGGTCGATCTCCTCGATCGTCTCGGAGAAGAGTTTGGCCAGGTTCGGGATGCTCCAGGCGGCCAGCGAGATCATCCCGGCAAAGGGGCCAAAGCCGATCCAGAAGGCGAAGATGACGGCCAGGATGAGCGGTTCGACCGAACGCCACAGGTTGAACAGGGTGCGAGAGGCCGTGTAGACGGCCCGGCCGACGAGGCTACGGCCCATCATATTCCGGGCACCCAAGAAACCCAGGGGGATGGCGATCAGGGAGCCCAGGGTAGTGGCCAGGAGAGCCATCAGGAGGGTGATGAGGGAGATGTGGAGCACCCTCAGCAGGGCCTCGCTGGGTTGTGGTCCCCCAATGGCGCGTTCCCAGGTGGCGGCGATGCGGGCCGGCTGAAGGTGCCCTTCTTCGGGATGAAACTCGGCGATGGCCCGGATGCGGGTGGTCAGGACGATGCGGCCCTCGGCATCGGTGTCGCAACAGCCCCGTTCGACGGTGAGCGAACCCCCGCCGGGCGGAAGCCAGAGAAGCGAGATATGCGTCCTGGGGGGTAACTCATAGCCGCGAATCTCCAGGGAATCTCCCGGCGACCCGCAGGGTGGGGCAAGTTCCAACCAGGGGCCGCCGGCCGGCGGGATGGAAGTCTCGGCCGAGCCGCAGGGGACGGGAAGGACCGCCGTCACCGTGATGCTTTCGGTGGGACGGGAGACGAGGTCGGGGACGACGAAATCGCGGAGCATCCGCAGGCCGCCCGGGGCATCGGCAAAGAATTTGGGCAGGTTCACCTGGGCGACATCCCAGGACCAGACCGTGAGGAGGAGCAGGCCGGCCGCGATCAGGACCGGCAGGCCGTAGCGGCGAAGGGGCATCCAGGCCGATCGAAGGGCGTTTCCCAGAGGGACCCGAGGGGCGGGGAACGGCCGGGCCCGGACCCTGCGGCCGGCCGGCAGCCCCACGACGATGCGCTGGCGCAGGGCCGCACTAACATAATCCAGCACGGTCACCACCAAAACGATGGCCAGGATGGTCGTGGCCATGGCCTCGAACGCCCCCAGGCGAATCCACTGTACGATCAGGAAGCCCAACCCGGCATCGCTCACCAGCCCAATCACCGTGGACATGCGCACATTGATGTCCCAGCGGTAAAGGGTGAAGGAGAGGAACGAGGGCATAAACTGCGGCAGGACGGCGTATACGACCACCTGCAACCAACCGGCCCCGGTGGCCCGCACGGCCTCGATGGGGCCCGGATCGATGCCCTCAATCGCCTCCGAATACAGTTTCCCCAGGGCAGCAACCGAGTGGACAAAAAGGGCCAGCATGCCGGCAAAGGGAGTCGGCCCCACCCAGACGGCAAAGACGATGGCCCAGATGAGCGTTTCAATGGAGCGGAAGATGTTGAGGAGGGTGCGCACCAGGTAGTACACGGCCCGGGTGAACGGATTGGCCCCCATCAGGTTGCGCGAGGCCAGGAGGCTCACCGGCAGGGCGAAGAGCACGGCCAGCACGGTGGCAATAAAGGCCAGGGCGATGGTCTCCCCGATCTTCTGGAGCACCAGTTGCGCGTTTCTGGTCAGTTGATAGCCCCCATAAGGCCGGTGCTGGCGCACCTCGATGCGGTGGGTCTGGGTTTCTCCCGGTTTGGGCAGGCGATCCAGGGGCACGGCCGTCGTGGGCACCGGAAACATCACCCGAAAGCGGCCCTCCCCATCGGTGCGCACGACGAGCGGCTGTCCCTCCCGAATCACCCGCTGGTAATCGCCGATGGGGTTCTGCCACCAAACCTCGGCCTCAAAGTCGGGGAAAAAGCCCTCCCCTTCCAGGACGATCTCCTCGCCCATCGCCGCACAGGGCACGCTGGTGTGGAGGCGAGGAGCCTCGGTGGCCCTGCCCTGGGGTGGAGGCAGCGGTTCGATGCAGGGCACCTGGATGGGCAGGGCCCCCAGGCGGTCCTCGGTGGGTCGGGCCAACAGTTCCGGATGGAAGAGGGCGGAAAAGATGGGCTGGACGGAGGGCCAGCCGGCGACCAGTCGGTCGAAGTTGACCTCGGTGGCCACGGCCCCCACGGCGTAGACGATGAGCATGGCCAGGAGGAGGGGCCAGAGGAGGCGGGGTTCGCGCCCGTAGCGGAGGGCGTCCCAGACGGTCCAGAACCAGAACAGCGCCAGGGGGATGCCCAGGAGGGGTAAAGTGGCCGCACCTTCCCCACACAGGCCGGCCAGAAAGGTCTTGCGGCAGAGCAGGGCGGCAAAGTTTTCCCGTTCCCAGAAGGTCAGCCCGGCCAGGACGGCCGTGGCCAAGAAGAGGGCCAGGCCGCGGGTACGCCGGCCCTGCACAAACTGTCCCAGGCCGGGAAGAAAAAGGGATAGGAGGCCGCTCCAGCGGAGAAGTCGCCCCTGGCGCACCATCGCCCCTTTCCCCTCAGGCGGCCAGTTCTCCGCCAACGGTGACCATCTCGGCCTCCTCGCCGTAAACCTCCTTGAAACGCTGGCGGGTCAGTTCCCTGGGCAGCCCCTCGAAGACCAACCTCCCGTCCTTCAGACCGATGACCCGGTCGGCATAGCGGTGCACCAGGTCCAAAAAGTGCAGGCTGCAGAGGATGGTGATGCCGTCCTCCTTGTTCAGGCGCTCCAGGTATTGCAGGATGGAATGGGCCAGCACTGGGTCCAGGCTGGCCACCGGCTCATCGGCCAGGATGAGGCGCGGTTCCTGCATCAGTGCTCGGGCAATGCCCACCCGTTGCTGTTGTCCGCCGGAAAGTTGGTCGGCGCGGCTGTGGATCTTATCGGCAATGCCGACGCGCTCCAGGGCGGCGACGGCCCGCCGATGGTCTTCGGGAGGGAAGTAATGCACAAGCGTTAGCCAGGGGTTGGCATAGCCCAGCCGGCCGGCAAGGACGTTGGTCAGCACGGAGGATCGTTTCACCAGGTTGAACTGCTGGAAGATCATGCCGATCTGCCGGCGGATGCGGCGCAGTTCCTCGCCTCGAGCGGCGGTGATGTCTATCCCATCCCAGAGGATGCGCCCCTCGGTCGGTTCGATCAGGCGATTGATGCAGCGCAGCAGGGTGGATTTCCCCGAGCCGGAAAGCCCGATCACCGCCATAAACTCGCCGTCGGCCACGGTGAAGGAGACGTCGCGCAGGGCCACCGTGCCATCGGGGTAAACCTTGGTCAGGTGTTCCACCTGGAGCATCGCCTTTCTCCCGGCCGGCCGAAGGACGGCGGGTCTGGCGGACAGTCCTCGGCCCGCCAGACCCGCCCCCCTGCCTATTTCGCCAGTTCCTCGATCTTGATTCCGGCCTTGGATAGATCGGCGCGGAAGGCATCGTAGAAGGAGTCGTCCACCCTCTGCAGCCCGGCGATGGAATAGACCGTCTGCAAAGCGGCCTTGCCCTCATCGGTCTGGGCAATCTCCAGGAGGGCGTTGACGATCTTCTCGCGCAGATCCGCCGGAAAGTCCTTGATGAAGGAGACGGTGTCGTTGGGAATCTGGGTGGTGGTGGCCAGGACGACCACCTTGGTCTTGACGTCGGGATAATCCTTCTCTACGGAACTGCGGGCATCGGAGTAGGTGGCTCCGGCATCGCACTGGCCGTTGTAGACGGCAACGACGACGTTGTTGTGGGAGCCGGCCTCGACCGTATTGGCAAAGTCCTTATCCGGGTCGATCCCGTTGGCCTTGAGCATGATGCGCGGGATGATGTAGCCGGAGGTGGAGTTGGGATCCACCCAGCACATGACCTTGCCCTTGAGGTCTTGCAGGCTGGTGATGCCGCTATCGGACCGGACGATGATCTGGCCGGCGTAGGTGGTGGAGCCGAAGCGTACCGTGACCAGGGCCACGTCCACGCCGTACTTCTCATGGGCCAGGACGTAGTTAAAGGTGTTGAGCCAGCCGATATGGGCCTGGCCGGCCCCCATGGCCTCGCGTACGGCGGCAAAGTTCGTTCCGACGTTGGCCTTGATCACCAGCCCGGTCTTCTCGGAGAGCATCTTGGCGATCTGCTCGCCGCCGGCGATGATCTCCTGGGTATCGCCGGAGGGAACGAACGACATAATGATGGGGTTCTCCTGGGTACCGAGGGCCGGCTTCCCGCAGGCGGCAAGAAGCGGCAGAGCAACGACCAGAAGCAGCACCAAGACGAGCATCTTGCGGTTCATCTCGTATCCTCCTCACGATCGGTCTTCTGGGGATCGGGCCGAAAGTTTCCCCGGCATCACCTCCTTTCACGAGCGCATCCCGGCCAGCACCTTGCTGGCGGCGCTGTAGGGGTCCAGTTCGCGCTGGCAGATGCGCTCGACCAGTTCGGCGTGGCGTTCGGGGCCCAGGACATGCTCCAGGAGCAGGCGCATGGCCTCGTAGCGCAGAGCCTCCTCGAACTCCTGCTCGGCCTGGCGCCGGCAGAACTCGGCCAGCCGGCCCCCGGCCCGGAGGAAGGACCAGTGCCGCTCGACGGCCTCGGCCAGTTCGCCCACGCCTTCCCCCCGGGTGGCGATGGTGCACAGGACCGGGGGACGCCAGTCCGCCTGGGCACAGCCCATATCCAGCATGGCCTCCAGTTGGGCCACCCTCCGGTCGGCACCGGGGAGATCGGCCTTGTTCACCACCAGGATGTCGGCGATCTCCAGGATGCCGGCCTTGATGGCCTGGATGTCGTCGCCCATCCCCGGGACGTCCACGACGATGGTGGTGTGGGCGGCGCCGGCCACCTCCACCTCCGACTGGCCGGCCCCCACCGTCTCCACGATGATCAAGGGGAAGCCGGCCGCGTCCAGGAGTTTCACGACCTCGCCGGTCGCCCGGGCCAGGCCGCCCAGATGGCCTCTAGAGGCCATGCTACGGATGAAGATGCCCTCATCCCCGGCCAGTTCCTGCATCCGAATGCGGTCCCCCAGGAGGGCACCCCCGGTGAAGGGAGAGGAGGGGTCCACGGCGATGATGCCGATCATCCGCCCCCGTCGGCGAAACTCCCGGGCCAGGGCGGAGACGAGGGTACTTTTGCCCGTGCCGGGGGCCCCGGTAACGCCGAGAATCTGAGCCCGGCCGGTATGGGGATAGACCTGACGCAGGATGACCCGGCTTCCCGGATCGCCCGATTCCACCAGCGAAATGGCCCGGGCCAGGGCCCTCCGGTCTCCCTGGAGCAGGCGCTCGACCAGGTCCATCGCTTCAGGCCCCCCAGCCGTCGGCGAGAGACGGCGATGTACCTACCAGGCCGGCCGAGTACTGGAAAAAAGGGAGGCCCACCATGACCACATCACCTGGGCCGGACATTCTGCCGGATAAAGTTGATGTACTCACTGCTGGGCGTCCCCGGCCCGTAGATGGCGGCGATCCCGGCCTTTTTCAGCGGCTCGATGTCCTCGGTGGGGATGATGCCGCCGGCGATCACGAGGATGTCCTCACCGCCCCGCTCCCGCAGGAGTTGGACGATGCGGGGAAGCAAGGTCATATGGGCACCGGAAAGGATGGACAGCCCGACCACATCCACGTCTTCCTGGAGGGCCGCCTCGACGATCATCTCCGGAGTCTGCTGCAACCCGGTATAGATGACCTCCATACCGGCGTCGCGCAACGTCCGGGCAACGACCTTGGCCCCTCGGTCGTGGCCGTCGAGTCCGGGTTTGGCAATGAGCACGCGGATTTTGCGCTCCATCGGTCCATCCTCCTTCAGGTCCACCGACTTCGGCCGGCCCTATTATACCCCACCCCCGCCTCCCGCGCAAACGCAACGGCACAGCCAGATGCATGTTTCTAGACGGGCATTGTCCTCGAACACTGCGCATAGCAGGCCGTTCGGCGGTTGAGTAGGCCGAAGGCCGTATCGAAACCCGAACGGCCCGGCAACTGATTTCGATACGGCCGTCGCTGCGCTCCGGCCTACTCAATCAGCGCCTCGCCCAACCACAAACATGCATCCGGCACAGACCGGCGGTGCCTGCTTCGGAAAACCCGGGACACATCCCCGGGCCCGAACGGTTTGACAGCCAAAATGCCCCATGGTAGGATGACCCCGGTGAGGTTCTCGATGCAACGTCTGGGTAGTCTCGTGCTTCTGGGCATCCTCCTGGCCGGATGCGTTTCGGCCGAAGGGGTTGATGTCGCAACTGAACCGGCCCCCATCCCCTCACCCACGCCCACATACACCCCTTCTCCCACGCCCGTCCCGACGCTGATTCCGGCCCCGACGCCGCCCCCCTCCC
>JBMFNL010000093.1:0-6719 GCA_049970175.1 Chloroflexia bacterium | reverse complement strand
AATCCGTGTAATCCGTGGAAATCCGTGTAATCCGTGCAATCCGTGGCAATCCGTGTCGTGCTTCGTCAGGAGGTACCCCAAATGACCCAGGCAGCCGAATTTCGTTTGGGTCGCTCCTTCCTCGGCCGGCTCCCTGAGGGGCAGGACCCCCTGGTGGCCCTGGCCGATTTCTGCCGGGAGAAGGGGGTGGAGGCCGGCTGGATCTCGGCCATCGGCACGCTCCGCCGGGCCATCATAGGCTATTTCGATGAGGCCCGTCGGGAGTACCTGCGCATCCCGGTGGAAGGCTTCCGGGAAATCGCCTCCTGCCAGGGGAACGTCTCCCTCCGCGAGGGGCAGCCCTTTGTTCACCTGCACATCGTCCTCTCGGCGGAGGACGGCAGCACGGTGGTCGGCCACCTCCTGGAGGGGGAGGTCTTTGTCGGGGAATTCTACCTGCAGGAGATGCTGGGGCCGGCCCTGCTCCGCCGGTACGACCCCCAGAGCGGGCTGGCCCTCTGGTCGTTCCGATGAGCCTGTCCATGCGCTTCTGCCCGCAGTGTGGGGGCGAACTCGAACGGCGCTCGTATGCCGGCCGGGTGCGCGACGTCTGCCCGGCCTGCGGCTTTGTCTACTACCACAACCCCCTGCCCGGCGTGGCCGTGATCGTTGAACGGCCGGAGGGCCTGGTCCTGGTGCGCCGCAAGTACCCTCCCCAGGCCGGCGGCTGGTGTTTCCCGGCCGGCTTTGTCGAATCCGGGGAAAGCAGCGAACAGACGGCCGTCCGCGAGTGCCAGGAAGAGACCGGGCTGGAAGTGGCCATCGACCGGCTGGTGGGGGTCTATTCCTTCGACGATGACCCTCCGGGCGGGGTGGTCATCTTCTACACGGCCCACGAGGTGGGCGGGAGTTTGCGGGCCGGCGACGATGCCGCCGAGGTGCGCGTCTTTCCCTTGGAAGAGATGCCCCGGCTGGCCTTTCGCACCCATCGGGAAGCCCTGGAGCGCTGGAAGCGGGAGCGGAGACGTCCCCTGGAGGCCTTTCCCGAGGCCGAACTGCGCCTGGAACCCCTGCCGGGCCTGTGTATCCGTCGGGCTACCCCCCGGGATGAGGAGCGGGTGCTGGAACTGCTTCGCCTGATTCCCGACCTGCCCGGTACGGAAGAAGACCTCCGGGCGGCCCGGCAGCGCCTGCGGGAAAGCCCCCTCCTGGAGGTGCTGGTGGCGGAGTTGGAAGGGGAAGTGGTCGGCTTTCTTTCGATGTCCTTCCCCATCGGCCTTTCCGGGGCGCGGGCACTCATCAACGAACTGGCCGTGGAGCCGGCCCACCGCCGCAAGGGAATCGGGGCCAGCCTGGTGGAGGCGGCCATACGCCTGGCCCGCCGCCGGGGGAGCGCCTGCCTCCTCGTGGATACCTCCCATGCCAACGAGCCGGCCCAGGCCTTTTACCGTGCCTGCGGCTTCCCCAGCGGCGGCATCTCCCCCCTCCACATCGCCTAGGCCGGGTCCTTCGCCTCCTCCATGCGGCCGTAGACGTGGGTCAGTTCCCGTAGCCGGCCGGCCACCTCCTCCGTCAGCGCCCCCGGCTGCATCCGCCAGCACCAGTTGGGCGGATGGATGCGGCCGGGGCGGTTCATCCGCGCCTCGCTCCCCAGGCGCAGGAGGTCCTGGACGGTGGTCACGGCCGTGTGGGCCACCGAGGCCCAGGCCAGACGGATAAGGTCCCAGGCGATGTCCCGGCCGTCCGTGGGGATGTACCGGCGGGCATAGTCGCGCTCTTCCTCGGTGGAGGAGGCTTCCCACCAGCCTACGGCGGTGTCGTTGTCGTGGGTGCCGGTGTACACCACGGCGTCGCGGGTGTAGTTGTGGGGCAGGAAGGGGTTGTCCGGGCCGCTGAAGGCGAACTGGAGCACCTTCATCCCGGGGTAACCGAATTCGGCCAGGAGCGCGTCCAGGCCGGCCCGCGCTTCTTCGTCGAAATCGCCCAGGTCCTCGGCGATGATGGCCACCTCCCCCAAAGCGGCGACGACGGCGTGGAAGAGGTCCGCCCCCGGCCCATAGACCCAGCGCCCGTTCACCGCCGTCTCCTCGCCGGCCGGCACCTCCCAGTAGTTATAAAAGCCCCGGAAGTGGTCAATGCGCACCACATCGGCCTGGGTAAAGGCCATGCGGAAGCGCTCGATCCACCAGGCATAGCCCTCCCGGGCCATCACGTCCCAGCGGTAGAGCGGATGCCCCCAGAGTTGCCCGGTCGCGCTGAAATAGTCCGGCGGCACCCCGGAGACCACGGTGGGCCGAAGTGCCTCGTCGAAGGAAAAGAGGTGGGGGTTGGCCCAGACATCGGCGCTGTCCATCGCCACGAAAATCGGCAGGTCGCCGATCACCCGGATGCCCCGTTCGTTGGCATAGCACTTCAGCGCCAGCCACTGCTCGAAGAACTGCCACTGGCGGTACTTTTGGCTTTCGATGCGTTCGGCCAGCCGTTCCCGTCCGCTAGCCAGCGCCTCCGGCCGCCGCATCTTCAGGTCCGCCTCCCATTCCATCCAGGGGCGAAGGTTGTTGGCCTCTTTCAGGGCCATGAAGAGGGCAAAATCGTCCAACCAGTGGGCCTCCCGGGCACAAAAGCAGGCCAAGGCTTCCCGTTCCTCGGCCCCGGCCCGGGCGCGGAAGCGGGCAAAGGCCCGTTCCAGGAGGTCGAACTTGTAGCGGATGACCGGGCCATAGTCCACCCGCTCCGGAGGGAACGGGGGGATGTCCCGGAGGTCCTCCTCGGTCAGATGGCCGGCTTCCAGCAGGCGCTCCGGGCTGATGAGCAGGGGGTTCCCGGCAAAGGCGGAGAGGCCCTGGTAGGGAGAATCGCCGTAGCCGGTCGGGCTCAGGGGGAGCACCTGCCAGTAGGTCTGGCCGGCCTCGACCAGGAAATCTACGAAGCGATAGGCCTCCGGCCCCAGGTCGCCGATGCCGAAGCGACCCGGAAGCGAGGTGGGGTGCAACAGGATGCCGCTGCGACGGGGAAAGCGCATCTTGTCCTCCTCAGTATCTGATCCTTTCCGCCGGCCGGCCCGGGATGAGGAACGAGCCACCCCACAGGGCCAAACCCGCGACCAGGAGGATGCCGCCCAGGGAAGTGAGGGGCGGCCACACTTCGCCGGCCAGGAGGTAAACGGCCTCCTGGAGTACCTGGTGCACGGCTTGGGGCATTTCCTCCTGGGGAATATGCGCCAGGCGCAGCACCGGCCCCGCCAGGAGCAGGGCCAGGCTGAGGAGGAGGGTGAAGAGGCCGGCCAGCGCCACCGGCCCCCCGGCCCAGCGCAGCGCCTCGGCCCCGTTGCGGGCGGCCAGGAGCACCACGAGCAACAGCAGGACGACCCCCTGAAGGATGAGCAGGGGAAGGAGGAAGCGATCGGCCAGGCGAATCCAGTAGAGCGGCCGGCCGCGGCCCATCTCCCGGATGCGGGCCTGTACCTCCAGGTCAACGACGTCGCTCAGGGGGAGGTTGTCGGGCAGGGGAATGCGCCAGAGTTGCCGCCAGACTTCCTCCGGCTGCTGTTGCCAGCGCCTCCATAGATCCCGATAGAAGGCCGTCAGGTCGCCTTCCGGCCGGCAGCGGGGAATGAGGATTTCAGGATAGGGCAGGGGCTCCTGGCCCCGGCAGGCCGGCTGGGCCTCGGTCAGCACTCGCAGGAGGGTCTGGTGGGGATCGCGGAAGACGTTTTCCCGCATCCTCCCAAGGGGGATCACGATCTCGTCCAGGAAGTTTCCCCCTTCTCGTACCCACCTTTGCAGGGCTCCCAGCCCATCCCGGACCCAGCGTTGCAACTCCTCGGGCGGCATGGCCGCGCGGAGGACCGGTTCCCAATCGGTGACCTTCAGATGGGCGACGGGCAGGTTGCCCGCAGCCTGGGGAACGACTTCCGCAAGGAGGGTGGCCCCCTGCCGAAGGATGATCTCGGGCAGATTGCCGATGGTCACCATCCGCTCGGGGAAATCGCTCCCCAGGAGAGCATGTTGAAGGTTATAGGCCAGGGCCAGGGCCGGCGTCAACAGGATGAAGAGGAGGATCAGGAGCAGGGCGATGATACGGCCGAGAACGCGTAAGGGCGACATCTTTTCTCCTTCATGGACGGTCAACCCAGGAGAGGGCGGGGATGCTCCGGGACGAGCCGGCCCTCCCGGTCCACTTCAAAGACCTCCCCCCGCCAGACGACTCGTCGCCCGAACAGGGCCATCGCCCAGTAGGCGGCGTGAAGGAGGTCGCTTACGGGCAACCAAATCAGGTTACGTCGTACCTCCCGGTCGCCGGTGTAGCCGGTGATCTGCCGGACGGACCAGATGCGCACGAGCAGGCTTTCCATCAGAAGGAGCCAGCCGGCCACGCTCCAGCCCAGCCAGAGCAGGGTCAGCAGGGCCAGGGGGATGGTGAAGGTGATGGCCATGGGGATGTACTCTCGCGGCCGGCTGACCCGGGCGCAGCGCAGCCAGCGCACGTGGCGGTCCCAGACTTCATCCAGGGGCATATCCCCCAGCACATTGTCCATCAGGTAGTCGGAGAGGACGACCCGCCGGCCCAGTGCCCCGATCCGGGCCCCCGTCTGGTAATCGTCGGCCAGGTAATCGGCCACGGCGGCAAATCCGCCCATGCGCTCCAGGTCTTCCCGGCGCAGGGCGATGGAGGCGCCGAAGGCGTAGGACATCTTGAAGACGTGCAGCCCCATCAGCGCCGGGGGCAGGAAGTTGGCCCCGAGTTCCAGGGCCTCCATGACCGCGCCCAGGCTGCGGGCCTCGGCGCCGCGCAGCAAGCAGGTGACCAGCCCGACCTGGGGGTCGGCCAGGGGGGCCACGATGCGGCGGAGATAGTCCGGCCGGACGCGCATATCGCTATCGCTGGCCGCCAAAACCCCATAGCGGGCCTCTTGCGCCAGGGCGTGCAGGATACTGGCCTTGTTGTTGGTGCCCAGGGGCGGGGCGATGACCAGGCGAATGGGGCGTTCCGGGAAGGCTTCCTGCAGTTGGCGGATGAGCGGCACGGCCGGGTCGTCCGGCTCCATGACGCCGAAGAGGATTTCGTACTCCGGATAGTCCTGTCGGCAGAAGGAGACAAAGTTCTCGTACATCCCCGGATCCAGGCCCTTGACCGGTTTGAGGATGGAGACGGGCGGGGTATAATCCAGGGAATCGTTCCGGCGGTTGTGGAAGAAGGAACGCACGGTCCACCAGGCCAGAATCCAGTACACTCCGCTGACCAGGGTCAGAAGGATCAGGATGAGGCTCATACCCCCTCCTTTTCCTCGGTCAGTGTGCTGTAGGTGCAGAGGGCGATTCCTCGCTCCGCCAGGACTTTTCGGAGACGCGGGCTGAGGAGCGTCTCCAGGTCGCCGGGGTTGGGGCCGAACGGCTTCTGGGGCGGTTGCATGCTGGGGTGGAGGTAAAACTCGGCGGAGGAAGAGCGCATTCGTTCCAGGAGGCGAACGACATAGCCCTCTGCCATCCGGCCGCTATGGAAGAGGCCGTAGACGCGCTCGGTTGTGGCCAGGGGGAAGGGGCGCAGTTTGCGCAGGACGTAGCGGTTGAGGAGGGCGAAGATGGCCGCCCAGGTCACCTGCGTTCCGGCCTGCCGGCGGCTCCAGGCCAGAGCGGGAAAGAGTTCATCGCGGGGCAGGCGGAAGCCTCGGGCGCCGTAGCGCCGGGCCAGCGGGAGGAGGATGCGCAGGGCGGAGGGATGGAGGTGGAGGTGGTAGTGGCCGTCCACGTGGTCCAGGGGCAGGCCGGTCTGGGCGTAGAGGCGGAACTGGGCTTCAATTTCGGCGGCGAGTTCTTCCTGGGCGGTACGGCTGAAGAAGCAGCGTAACCCTAGGGCGACGGCATCCTGCGGAAAGCGTCCATCCGGGCCGACCAGGTGGGGAATTTCCCGGGGTGGGAGGGCCGGCCGGCCGTCCACCATGACGATGTGCAGCCCGACCGCCAGGGAAGGGTGCTCCCGGGCCAGGGCCACGGCTTCTTCCACGGCCTCGCCGGCCACCATCAGGCTGGCGCTGGTGAGCACTCCCTGCCGATGGGCCCGCACGATGGCTTCATTGACGGCCGGCGAATCGCCGAAATCATCGGCATTGAAGATGACGCGCATAGGCATCGGCCTCTCGGACCATCCAATCCCCAGGACAGGGCATCCCCATTCTACCGTACCGTTTTGTGGAAGTCAACTGCTGCGGAACCCGCGCGTCCGTTTCGGATGAGCAGGTTTCGAAATCTCCGGACCCTGGAGGGCCGGTATGTGGGTTTCACAGGGTTTCCCCGGCTTTCGGATCTTACCGGGACGGGGGTGCAGGGTACCTGCACCCCCGTCCCGACGGGGTCAGGGTGAGTAGATTCGGAGGATGAGCGGCAGGTAGATGGTGTAGTAGTGCGCCGGCGGTGTGCATGCCACGCTCACCTCCAGCGCCATCGTGTCCGAGTACTGGCCCGTGCAGTTCCACACCCAGAGCGTCCCGGTGTAGGTGCCCGTCGCCTGGAAGTTCACCGCCGGGTTCGCCTCGGTGTAGGTGCCAAAGTGGCCGAAATCCCAGAGATACTCGAAGGGTGGGTCGCCGCTCAGTTCGGCCCCGAAGGTAGCCACGCAACCGGAAACCTGGGTCGTGTAGGTCATGATGTCCACCGGTTCGCAGGGTGGGAGGACGGTGACGAGGGTCTGGGTGAAGGCGGTGCCGCAACTTCCGGTCACGGCCAGGGTGACGGTAAAGTTCC
>JBMFNL010000092.1:0-6733 GCA_049970175.1 Chloroflexia bacterium | reverse complement strand
GTCTCGCGCAGCAGGATGATGCTGGCGTAGCGGTTGGTCGGGGTGCGGGGGATGGTGGGGACGAAGTAATGGTGATACGGTTGCAGCGTTTTCAGTGTCATCTTTTCCTCCTATCGTAGATGAATGTCTGCACGATAAGTCGGTCCGACTTGCGGATTGTCCGCCGAATTGCCGGTCTACAAAGGGAATCCGAGTTTACTCGTCTTGCCCCTCGTCTTCTGTTTCTATCTCATGCTCTTCGTCAACCCCGGATTCCAAGGGTGCTATGTACCAAAGCCATGCCTTTTTATCCCCTTCAAGTGGCAAGAAAAGCCTCTTCTGATAGCCTTGTCGTCCCCCAAACCGAAAAAGGCGCGGCAGATCAGCATATCCGAGGGTGTCATCGTAGAACTCTGTCGGCACTTGGGCGACCAAGTCGATCAGATAGGCACAATGCCAACCGTCGGATAAAGGCTCCAGGCGTGGACGTCGTTCTTGATCACCATACCCAAAGGTACGCACATAGACAATGCACCCTGGAGTCAGATCACCCTTGGCGATGGCACAGCGTTCCAATGAGACTTGCACCGGATTCTGCAGATGTTCGCCTTCAATGCCGGTGCAAAGGGTAACGGATGGCTCCCAACTTCGGGTGATCACCAATCCCTTATCGTGGAGGCCCTTGTTCACCGTCGCCGCTTCGTAGACGTACTCATAGAGCATTTGGAAAGCGATTTCTACCCGGTAGTCGGGATTGGGCTCTTTAGCGATATGGTCTCGGATGCAGGCTGCGTCCAGACGGCCGCCGTTCTGGTCTTGCAGAGCCGCCACATAAGCGGCCTGCTGTTCGCTCGTGAGCGTGGTCAGGTAAGGCGGAATCTCCTTGCCGACCACAATGACCTGGGCATTCTTTATCTTTCCCCTGCGATTGCACCGCCCTACTCGCTGGAGCAACTGTTCCGGGTTGCACAATTGGGTGATGAGTATGTGTGCATCCAGGTCGCAACCAACTTCGATAGCGCTGGTCGTGACCAAGAGGTAGCCTTTTCCCTTCGCTTCTCGCCGCTTCAACTCGGCGTAAACTTCCTGACGGCGGTCCGCAGTCAGTCGGCCATGGTAAAGCAGCACATCGTTGTTGCCCTGCCGTAACGCCTTGAAAACCTTTACCGCATCGCGCACAGTCTCCACGCTGATGATAACCCGTTTCTGGGGTGATCGAAGTTGTTTCCCCAATTCGATCAGTTTTCCCGCCACATCGGACAGAGGGACAGGGAAGTAAGTCAACTGATGGCTAGGCTGTTCCCGACCATTGCCGGCATCTTTCGCCTGGTTATGGCTGTAAATAAAGTCCAGAGTGGTGAGAAAATCTAGCTCTTTGGCAAAGGCCGAGGGCATTGTAGCCGTCATTGCCACTACATCGAGCGCTTTTTCGTACAGTGTGCGCAGGAGCAGGCAAAAGTTTGTCCATGCCACCGTATCGTAACTGTGCGCTTCGTCGAAACAGAATAGCGGAGGGCGCAAGCCATAGCGGATGTGCAGCGGGTAGGTATATGACTTGCCCTGCTCGCCGAAGCCGAAGAAGCGATAGAGGAACTTGTCCAGCGTGGTGACAATAATATCGCCTTGGTACAGATGACGGTGTTGCGACTGGCCAACGCTCTTGCCTTTATACCAGACCCAGCGCGTGGATTGAGCGCCGGTATCCACGATCAGAGCATAAGGACGTGTACAGTCGGCTGACGAGGCTCTTTCGAGCATCTTTTTGAAACGACCGATTTGGTCATCCACCAGGCTGCGAGCAGGCAGAATGACAAAGATGCGCCGGCCCAACGCCAGTCCGGGCACCGTCACCGCTTCGGTTTTGCCACTGCCGGTGGGCGCAAGCAGCAGCAACCCGCCATCGTCCTCATTCACCAACTTTTCCCATACAGCCTTTTGCATCGAATTGGGGGTAAATTCGGCCAACACCTTGTACGCTTCATCTACACTGCAACCAATGGGCATAGAGACACCTCCACCGTTTTTAGTTCTTGTTCTTCGCGCAATTTCTCTACCAGCCACTTGCTCAATGCCTGTTCTGCTTGATGACGCTGTGCATCATTGCCGGTCTCGGCTTGCTTGGTCTGCTCGGATGGAGGGCATAGGCGAGCATACTCGATAGTTAGTTGCACTGGGTTTTGGTTGAACGGGAAGGGGTCAATCCCAAAGCGAGAGGAATCCAGTTTTTCAATGTGAAAGTCCATAAATACCCTGGCCTCCGGTTCGCCTCCCAACGCCGACAGGGCTACCGTTGCCTCGATCTGGTCGCACATCTCCAGGGTATAGAGGTCCAAAGGCAAGTTCTCCGCGTGCTCTACACCCTTAGCCCGTAGTTCGGCAACTGCCCGGGTGATTCCCTCGACAGAGTACTCGTGGTGCAGGCGGGCCAGTTCCTGAACGTATGGGTTGTCGGCGAACACCTCGAACCGATGACCGGCGAACGAGTATTCCCACTGCCAAGCCCCTGGCCGATGCGAGTCCTCTCGGTAGTGTAAACGAAATCTCATTGGTTTAGCACTATCGTGGATCCGGGCCGCTTGGATGAGTTGGTTGCGGGTGGCTTCAAGGTCAAGCGAGCCGGTGGTGAGATATGCCCTACCGGCATCCCACATCTCTACCAGATGCGCAACGTTCTCGACATGGGAAGCCAGGGTCAACACGATCCATTCTGCGTTGCCGTTAGCATCTTGAGCGAAGATAACCCGCCCCACATCTCGACCTTGAGCCGCCATCAGAACACCTCCAGCACGGCTACGGGGAAAAAGACCTCGTCGTCGGTCCAGTAATCCAAGGGGACCGGCTCGGCCGGCCATCCGCCCCAGAAGGGCACAAATCCGGTCACCTCCGGGTTCGGGTCTTGGGACAGGTCAACCGAGGAAATATTTCTATCCTGCCGGTGTTCGTGTCGGTAGAGAAAGACGAAATCGGCCGGCTTTCCCACCAATTCCGATGCCGGTGTGAGGACGCTGGGCATTGCGGGAACCTTCTCCTGCCTCAACTGCCGTACTTCGGAGACTACCTCTACGTAGCCATAGCCTTCCTTGCCCAACTTGCTGCCCAAGTTGACCAATTCGCATAGTGGCTTTAGGGCTTCCTCGCTCTCACTGAGCACGTAACCCCGTAAGCGCTCAACGAACAGGTATTCCCACGTATGGAGCTGAAGCTGCTGTTCGTTGCGTTCCTTGGCCTTATCGGGCTGCTTGTGCACCAGCTTGGAGAAGGCAGTGTGCTTTGTCTGATATTTGGGCCCATGGCGGTGGGTGGTGTGTATACGATAAGCATGTCGAGGCACAGGATAGGCCCCCAAGACATGATAGCGAGGCCAGGGCAACACATAATAAGGTGCGTCGCCAACCGTCGTGTTGGGGTAATGTCCCCCCGCCAGCATCAACAGCCGCCGCAGGTAGCCGGACATAGTTGAAGGCGGCAGGAAGGGATACGTGGCGATATGCAGGATAGAGCCAGGCATACGCCGGAAGGTCAACCCTCCGGTCGGCCGGATATCCAATTGGATGTAGTACATCGCCGACTCCTATTTCAGGTGAGCGTCCACGAACTGGGTGGCATAGCATTGAAGTTGACCAAGCGCCGCGTCTCCTACCCAACGGGTAAAGTTGTTCTTGCTGACCTGCCCCTCTTTGATAGTTTCGTCGGCAACTTGCAAGGCGTCGGCTCGAAAACGCGCCAGGGCTTCCTCAACGGATGTCAGACTGGGCGAGATGACCGGCCGTTTGCCCAGAGGAACCAGGTAGCGGTCTACGACCAGCAGCGGCTCGGGCTTGTCTTGCAGCAAGGCAGCCTCGTAGATTCTAACCCCTTTGGGGTTGCCCGCTCCTAGCCGGGCCAGTGCATCCAGGAAAGCATATGCTACGGCGCTGAACTCGGCTTCGGTTACGCTCAAGCAATGATTGTAGACCGGGTAGAGCAAGCCGGGCTCGTTGTATTGGCGCTTGAAAGGAGTAGGAGTCGGCTCTTTGCCAGGCTCTTTGTGTAACATTGAGGGGTGCATGGCCCGCTGTTTCTCGACCACATCTTGGGCTTGTACTGCCACGCCGCCGCCATGCACCAGCCGGCCGATCATCGTCGTTGCTTTACGGTTTTGGGTTTGGCCCATCACCTCAGCATCGGTGTCGCCGGTGATCAGCCCACCGTAGACTGCGCAGATGGGACAAGTGGGTTGCGCACAGGTATGCGGGATACCGCAGCCCAGTTTGTCGCCCAAGAGCACGCCAGCCGATTGCACAGGGGCCCAGATGAGGGAGCGGCGCTCTACGCCGCGCCGCTTGGTCGGCGAGATGTAGCACTTTTCTACCTCGCCCTTATCGGTGGCAATGCGTACCGTCTCTACGATATTGACGTTGACCTGGGTCTCATGTCCGAAGTAGAGTTCCTGCGGACCTTCTAGGATGGCATAGATATCGAAGTGATAGCGGGGTTCGTTTACTTTGGGGAGTCCCGTATCAGTTTTGATCGCAGCCATTTCTATTCTCCTTTCTTGCTTTCCATAAATTCCGGAAAACGAGCATGCAGGCTGAGGCGTAGCGTGTAGGTAAAATCGCGCTGCTCTTTCGGTGAGCGATAGCGATTCTCGAACAGATGCGTGTAGGCATTCACCACATCGTCGAAATAGAACGCCAGGGTTGGTGTCCCTTTGTCCGAAGCACCTTCTCGCTCGCTGACATTTACTCCGATCTCATCCAGCAAGGATTTGGCCTGGTCAAAGCAGAAGTAGGTATCGGATTGGCGGTATAGGGTTGCCAGCTTGCACTTTGTATTCCCCGCCGCCGTGTAGATAAAGCCGTAAGGCTCCGTGGCTCGCTCGATCAGTTTGCGCACCTCGGTGCGTGCCTGGTTTGCATCCACAGACTGACGCACGAAGCTGCAAAAAGCATAGAGCATGCCGGTCATTGCCGCCACGTCACGGAATAACGTGGCCTCCTTGGGTTTTTCTTCCATCAGCCACCTCCAATGTGTCTCATAAATTTGTTCCAGCCGACTGGCCTGGACACTGTTCAGCCTGCCCTGGTAGAGCAGATCTGCCTTACGCCAGGCCTTGAGCAATTCGTAGACTGCAAAGACCACCTCCTCTCGTTCAATGTACCGCACGGCCTGACCTACAGCGCCGTAAAGGTTCTTGTCTTTCCACCACTGGCGTTGGTCCAAACCGAAAACTTCAACCAGCCCCCGTACTCCCGATAGATGTCGTCCGGGTAGCAGCACTTCGGCAGCGCCAATGACGGCTTCTACCTGGTATACTCGGAAGACATCGCCACCAAACAGCGACGCTACCTTGTACAATGCGTACTGACGTCCTCCCATCCGTTCCGACAATGGGTCACTACCTCCGGCCTTGGGCACCTGCTCCGAGACTTGCAACAGGACATACCGCCCGGCCATCACGTTCAATTCACCCATCGTCAACATGCGCAACTGATCCTCTAATAGGTAACGCCGGCCGGAATCCCGACGACATAGTCGAATGACCAGGCGGTCGGTGCCGGTTTTGATCGGCGACACAAAAGAGACCGCCGCACAGGTAGCGCAAACCTTGGGTTCCGTTTGGCCGCTGCCGGATTGCAGACGTTGAGAGGGAGATTCAAATATGAACTTGTTAGCCTTGAACTTTTTCTCTCCTTCGGCGAACACACGACCACAGGCATAGCACGCTTCGCCGCCAGCATCGCCGGCGCCCCGCACTTCCATTGCCGGAGGCTGTTCTACCAACAAAGGGGGTACTTGGAAAAAATCCTGGTGGTTGATGCGAGCCAGCCTCTCCATTTCGCTGACATACTTGGCAACAATGTTTTGTCGCTGACTGAGCTGCCTGCTGGCTTGGCCTCCCATTTCTGCACGGACTATGGCTTCAACCCGGTTTATCCAGGCCGAATGTCTTGTTTTCAGCGCTGCGTAGGCCTGATAGATTGCCTCGTAGCGCTCCCGCTTCCTCCGGGCATCGCTCTCTTCTGTGCTTGCCAGGTTGGCACGGTAAAAGGCTGCCAGATACAGTGCATGATCGTGACTCACGATGGGGATGTCGAGTGTGCTATAGCCCCGTCTACTCAGTCTGATCGAGTTCACCAAGGGGACAAAGGTCTGGCGCAATCCATTGGCGGAGAAAGCCTGAGCGGCGAAAGTTCGCCAAGCCTCTTGCAACTCGAAGTCGGTGCTATATGGCACGAACAAGGTCACGTCCGCATCGCTCTCGTGCAGCAAAGCCACCTTGTAAGACTTCTGGACATAACTCACAAAGCGATCCAGAAAAACTTCGTAAGCAATGCGGGCCTGTGTCTCTTGAGGAAAGGCAACTTTGTAAAACGTGCGCAGGTAACCAATGGAGGTTCCATTCCATTGAACCTGCCCGTTTTGTAAAACTATCGTTTCCCAGTCCAGCGACGCAGCGGACGACACAGCCTCAGTCTTTTCCAAGCGACGTATCAGCCGGGGTGCGTCGAGGGCCGCGAGTTGCTCCCGGAGGACCTCTCCCAAGCCTGCCTCTTGTGCAGCCCGTACGACGATGTCAAACTCAACGGGTAACTTACGCGTTGCTGCGAAATAGGCTGCTAGACATTTCGTCTTGTCTGCGTGATCCATCTCAACACTCATGGGGCATTTCCCTCCACACAAGCAGCCCTTTGCTGCTTGTGCTCATCCCACAGTCGCGAGAGATTGCGGTCGGTGTAATAGTAAATCCCGTCGGCCAGTTGGTTCTCCAGCC
>JBMFNL010000091.1:0-7432 GCA_049970175.1 Chloroflexia bacterium | reverse complement strand
CCATTCCGACCGCCTGGTGTTCAGATCCAGACCACTCCAGCCTGAATAGTTACCCACATGGAACAACTGCGCGGACATCGCTTGGGCAAATACCACATTCTGGAGGAGATCGGCCGCGGGGGCATGAAGGCCGTCTTCAAAGGCTACGACCCGGACCTGGACCGCTTCGTCGCCGTGGCCGTGCTGGCCCCGCACCTGACCTGGGAACCGGACTTTGTGCAGCGTTTCCTGCGCGAGGCCCGCGCCGCGGCCAGGCTCCGGCACCCGCACATCGTCACGATCTTTGATGTCGGCCAGGAATCGGGCTGGTTCTTCTTTGTGATGGAATACCTGGAAGGCCGTTCCCTCAAAGAAGTGCTGTACCAGCAGGGAGCGCTCCCGCCGGCGGAGGCGTTGGCGATCCTAAGCCAGGTAGCCGATGCCCTGGACTATGCACACCAGCGCGGTCTGGTGCATCGGGATGTCAAGCCGGGCAATGTCGTGGTGGACCCGCGAGGGCGGGCCACCCTGACCGATTTCGGCATCGCCAAGGCGGCCTATGAAAGCAAACTCACGGCCACCGGGCTGGCCCTGGGGACCCCGGAGTACATGGCGCCCGAGCAGATCGCCGGCGGAGAGGTCGGTCCCTGGACGGACAACTACGCCCTGGGGGTGGTCGCCTATGAGATGCTCTCCGGACGCCTGCCCTTCGAGGGCGACACTGCGCCCGCCGTGCTCTACCGGGTCGTGCATCAGCCCATGCCATCCATCCGCTCCTTCCGTCCGGATCTCCCCGAGGAGGTGGAGGCCGTGCTGGAGCGCGCCCTGGCCAAGGAGCCGGGGAAGCGCTTCCCCACTGCGTCCGCCCTGGTCTCGGCTCTGGCCCAGGCGCTGAGAGCGGAGCAACCCCGGGTCGGATTCCCGGTGGTGGCCAGGCCGGCCCCACCTCCTCCTTTCTATCCCACCGAAAAACCGACCGAGGTGCTGCCCCTCGAACCATCCCCGGCCGTTCCCGCCGGGCCGGCCGGCGAGGATGTGCCGGCAGTGATGGCACGGGCATCGGCATTGGCCCGGAGCCAGGCCGCGCCGGAAGAAGATTGGAACCAGACCATCGCCGCCCTGGAGCGGCTCCTGGAAAAATCGCCGCGCTACCCTGGCGCGCAGGAACTCGTGGAGCGGCTGAAGCAGCAGAGGGCCCTGGCCGGGCTCTACAGCGAGGCCCGGCAGGCCTGCGTTCGGGGACAGCGCGGGCAGGCTCTGTCCATACTGCGTAACCTGCTCAAGTTGGAGCCCGAGTATGGGGATGCCTCCGCCCTGCTCGAACGCCTTGCGGAAGAGGCTTACCAGGAACTCCAGGCGGCCTTCAGAGGAGGAGAGTGGGCCGCAGCCGTCCGCCTGGCCGGGGAAATACCCGGATACCGGGATAGCGATGCGTTGCGCGTCCAGGCCGAGCAGGCCCTGGCCCAGGAGCAGCGGCAGGAGGGGGTCTACGACCGGCTGCAACGGGCGATGAAGGCGCAGAACTGGACAGAGGCCGCTCAACTGGCCGGCCAGATTCCCGGCTACAGGGACGCCGACGCCCTGAAAGCGCAGGCCGAGCAGGCCCTGGCCCAGGAGCGCCGGCAGGAAGAAGCCTATGCGCGTCTGCTGGCCGCGGTGCGTGGCGGACGTTGGGAGGAAGCACTCGGCTGGGCCGAAAAGATTCCCGGCTATCGCGACGCTGACGAGTTGCGCCGGCAGGCTCAGGCCGAGGTCGAGGAAGAAGAACGGCGCGCCGATGCCTACCGGCGATTGGAGGAGGCCGTCGCCTCCTCGCGCTGGCAAGAAGCCGTCGCGCTGGCCGAGAGGATCCCCGGCTACCGCGACACCGACCGGCTGCGGAAGCAAGCAGAGGAGGCCCTGGAGGAAATCTATGGGCGGTTGCATAAAGCGGTAGTGGCCGGCCGGTGGCAGGACGCAATCGCCGCCGCCGAGACCATCGCTGGCTACCGGGATTCGGACTCCCTACGGGAACTGGCCGAACGCTCGCTGGAGAAGGCCTACCAGCAATTGTTGGGGGCGATAGCGTCTTCCCGGTGGGAAGAAGCCATCGCCCTGGCCGGCTCGCTTCCCGGCTATCGGGATGCCGACCTCTTGGGCGAACAGGCCCGCGAGTCGCTGGCCGAGGAACGGCGGCGCGAGGGCCTCTACCGGCAACTTCAGGAGGCCCTGGCCGCCTCTCGCTGGGAGGAAGCCATCGCCCTGGCCGAGAGGATCCCCGGCTACCGCGACGTGGACCGATTGCGCGAGCAGGCCCGGGCCGGCCTGGAAGAGGAACGGCGGCGGGCCGAAATCTACCGGCAGGTGGAGGAAGCCATAGCCGCCTCTTCCTGGATGGAGGCCGTCTCGCTGGCCCAGAGCATCACGGGCTACCGCGACGTGGACCGGCTGCGGGAGCAGGCCCAGGCGGCGCTGGAAGAGGACTATCGCCGGCTTCAGGAGGCCCTGGCCTGCGGCGATTGGGAAAGGGCCATCGCCCTGGCCAAGAGGATCCCCGGCTACCGCGACGTGGACCGATTGCGCGAGCAGGCCCGGGCCGGCCTGGAAGAGGAGCAACGACGGGCCGAAATCTACCGGCAACTTCAGGAGGCGCTGGCCGCTTCCCGGTGGGAAGAGGCCATTTCCCTGGCCGAGGGGATCCCGGGCTACCGTGACGCCGACCGATTGCGCGAGCAGGCCCAGGAGCGTCTGGCCGAGGAGCGCCGGCAGGCCGAGGCCTACCGAAGACTTCAGGAAGCCCTGGCTGCTTCCCGCTGGGAAGAGGCCATCGCCCTGGCCGGCTCGCTTCCCGGCTATCGGGATGCCGACCTCTTGGGCGAACAGGCCCGCGAGTCGCTGGCCGAGGAACGGCGGCGCGAGGGCCTCTACCGGCAACTTCAGGAGGCCCTGGCCGCCTCTCGCTGGGAGGAAGCCATCGCCCTGGCCGAGAGGATCCCCGGCTACCGCGACGTGGACCGATTGCGCGAGCAGGCCCGGGCCGGCCTGGAAGAGGAACGGCGGGCTGCTACCTACGGCCGGCTTCGGCAGGCGATTGTGGACCGGAATTGGCGGTTGGCCCTGGACCTTGCCGAGGCGCTACCGGAAGATTACCGCGACGTTCGCGGATTGCGGGAGGAGGTATCGTCCAAATATCAGTGGTGGTTGAAGGTACAGGACGCCATAGCCGCCGTCCAGGAGGCTTTGCAGAACCCCATTCCTTTCCAGGCCCAGGAGGCGGTGCGACATCTCCTGGAGTTGGCACCGGACGAATCGGAGACGGCGGACCTGGCCCGGCAGGTGGAAGAGGCCCTGTACGCCTATCGTGCCGAGGTAGGCCGGCTGCAGGAGGAAACGCTGGTAGCCGAAGGCACAGGAGACTGGAGGACGGCCCTGGCTGCTTTGCAGCGCCTGCAATTCCTGGAGGCCGATGTCGCCGATTTGCCTGCCCGGTTGGAGCGGGCCAGCCGCGAGGTCCAAGCCCTGGACCTCCTGGCCGAGGCGCAGGCAGCCCTCCGCCGCCGGAGGTGGCAGGAGGCCATCCGAAAGGCCCAGAGGGCCATGGCGCTTTCGGAGGGACGGCACGGCGAGGCCGCAACTCTGGTTGGACAGGCCCAGGCCGGGCTAGAAAGCGGGCAACGCCGCCGGCGCGCCTTTCTGCTCGGCGGCGCGGCGGCGATCGCTTTGGGCATCTTGGTGGTAACCGGATTATTGCTCTGGGGAAGCACCTCCGGCGGCGGCCCCTTCGGTCCCGCCTTCTGGACACCTACCCCCACGGCAACAGCGACGCCGACGAGCACGCCGACGCCGACCTATACCCCCACCCCGACCTACACGCCGACTCCGACGGCAACCCCTACCCCTACCTTCACACCGACCCCGACCCCGACCCATACGCCCACGAGTACGCCAACGCCGACCCCGACCCGCACGCCTACCAAGACGCCGACGCCGACCCATACGCCCACACCAACATACACCCCCACACCCACGCCGACGGAGACGCCCACCCCGCCGCCGACCGAGACGCCCCGGCCGACGCGCACACCCACCTGGACGCCTGTGCCCCTTTTCGCATATCCGAGTCCTCCCCCATAATGGCTTCGGATGCCGATGGTCCTGTCGAAGGAGGTAAAGATGGTTGTCAAAAGCCAGGAACGCAAGAGAGCAGTCGTACCGGTTCTTCTGGCCGGCCTGATCGCCGTGTTGTTGCTCTTCGGCACCACCACGGCCCAGGGGCCCGGGGAAGGGCTGTTGCCCGGCGCGGTCACCAACCCGGCCCTGGTCTCCTACCAGGGCCAGGTGGAGGTCAACGCCATCCTCTACAACGGCACCGGCTACTTCAAGTTCGCCATCGGCAACAGCACCTTCTCTACCGTCTACTGGTCCAACGCCCCGATGAGCGGCGACCAGCCCGGCGCCGCCGTCGCCCTGCCCGTCTCCAAGGGCATCTTCACCGTGCTCCTGGGCGACACCTCGTTGCCCAATATGGCGGCGCTGGATGCCTCGGTCTTTGGCGGGCCGGGGCGCTACCTGCGGGTGTGGTTCAGCGCCAACGCCGGCGGCCCGTTCACGGCGTTGAGCCCGGACGTTGTCGTGGCTGCCGCGCCCTATGCCCTCAATGCCGAGACGCTGGACGGGCTGGACGGGGCGGCCTACCAGGCGCGGGTGAGCGGGACGTGCGCGGCCGGCAACGCCATCCGGGTGGTGAACGCCGACGGCACGGTTGTTTGCGAAGCGGACGATGACACCACCTACAGCGCCGGGACGGGGCTGACGTTGGTGGGCACGACCTTTAGCGCGGACACGACCTACCTGCAGCGGCGGGTGAGCGGGACGTGCTCGACGGGCAACGCCATCCGGGTGGTGAACGCCGACGGAACGGTGACCTGCCAGGCGGTGGGCACGGGGGATATTACTGCCGTCTACGCCGGGACCGGTCTGACCGGCGGAGGCAGCAGCGGAGATGTGACGCTGAACGTGAACTTTGCCGGGAGTGGTTCGGCCAACACCGCTTCTCGCTCGGACCACAACCACTGGGGGGCGACCTGGAGTGGCTCAGGTGATGGGCTAACGTTGTCGAGCACTGATGCCGATGGACTGCACGGCTCAACAAGCAGCACGAATAATTGGAACGCGGGGGTCTACGGTGCCAGCGACAGCACCGCTAATGGTTTGTACGGTTACAGCTCAGACGGCGTTGGAGTAAAGGCTGTAAGCTCAAATAACAGTGCGGTTTACGCTATCAGTTGGGGGCAGACAGGCGTGTATGCCTGGGTACCCGTGGCAGCAACCAGTACCGGTGTCGTGGGAGACGTGCCGGCCCCGGATGGCACAGGAGTACTGGGATTGGCTTCCGATGGTGGTGGCTACAACTATGGCGTTCGGGGAGAGACTTGGTCGAGCAACGGCACGGGTGTGCTTGGCTATGCTCCTGCGACTACCGGCAGCACCTACGGTGTCATCGGTCTGAACGAAGCAACTGGGGGAGCAGCCGGACAATTCGTTGCTTACAACAATTCATCCCTCTCAATGTCTGCCGGCGTGTACGGGCGGGCCTATGCAGGTGCAGATGGGACACCTCCAGATGGAGCGTGCGGTGTGGCCGGACATGCTTATTGGAGAGGCGTCGGTGTGGGGGCCTGGTCCTGGGGCGGCGACATCTTCCGCGGCTACGATGGCGACTACCCCTACGGCACATTGCGCTACTACTTCCTGCGTAATGGCTGGGCCTATGCCAACGGCGGATGGGGCACCTTCCTGACTTTGGCCGGCGGTTCCGGAAAGACGCGCTACGTCTACTCTTTGCAGAGTCCGGAGGTGTGGATCGAGGACTTTGGCACGGCCACTCTGGAAAAGGGCAGGGCTATCGTGAGGATTGATCCTGCCTTCGCCGAAACGGCCAACCTGACGGCAGACTATCATGTCTTTCTCACCCCCCTGGGCGAATGCAAAGGGCTTTATGTGGCGACCAAGACCTCGACCTACTTTGAGGTGCGCGAACTGGGAGGCGGCACGGCCAGCGTCTCCTTCGATTACCGCATTGTAGCCAAGCGACGGGGCTACGAGGGGACGCGCTTTGAGGAGATCACACCGTCTCCTCCGGCCTACCCCAAGACCGATGAGGGCAGTTCCCTTCCTCCCATACCTCCGCTGCCGACGAGGCCGCCGAGCCCCGGCGGGGATAACGGGCCGGGTATGCCCCAACGCTGAGTGGGGGGTAAACAGACCAAGCAACAGCACAGGAGGTTTAGCGATGAAGCGTTATAGTCTTGCCACAGCACTGGTGCTCACATTGCTGCTCCTCTCCGGAACGGTCACGGCCCAGGACTCTATCGTCCTGCGCCGCTCCGTCCTGGCCGGCGGCGGGGCCCAGGCGAGCAGCGGGAGCATCTCCCTGGGCAGCACCCTGGGCCAGCCCCTGACCGGGCTGGGAACCGCCGAAAATACCCTTACCCTTTTGCGCTCCGGCTTCTGGGGGACGTTCGTCCAGCACCTGGTCTTTCTCCCGGCCACGCTGAGGCACAACCTGTTCTACTTTGAGGGCCCCTGGGAGCGCGAAGAGAACAACGACTTTGCCCAGGCCAACGGGCCACTCCGCGCCGGCCGGGATTACTACGGCTGCTTCAACGACCCGCGCGACTACTTTTACATCTACGCCCAGGCCGGCCGCATCACGGCCATGCTCTCCAACTGCTCCATCGGGCGGGGCAACCAGTTCGCCCTCTACGATGCCAACGGGAACAAACTGCAGGACGACCTCACCCCCGAGGACGGCTGCTCCCTGGACTACACCGGGCCGGCCGGCCGCTATTACCTGCGCCTGTACACGGCCCAGGGCTTTACCCCCTGGCCCTGCCAGCCGGCCGAGGGGTATACCTTGCGCGTGAGTTACCCCTAGGCCGGATCGCCGGCCGCTTCGGTTGCCGGGACGCGAGGTCTGTGGTACGATAGGGCAGCGACAGGCAGGAGCAGGCACGGCCAAAGGAGGCAACATGGAACTGAGCGGCCGCACCCTGGGCAAGTACCAGGTCCTGGAGAAAGTGGGCTGGGGCGGGATGGGCGTGGTCTACAAGGCCCGCGACCCCACCCTGGAGCGCTATGTCGCCATCAAGGTGCTGCTGCCGCACCTGGTCTGGGACCAGGAGTTCGTGCAGCGCTTCCTGCGCGAGGCCCGCGCCGCGGCCCAACTGCGCCACCCCGGCATCGTCACCATCCACGAGGTCGGGCAGGAGCAGAACCTGTACTACTTTGTGATGGAGTACCTCCCCGGCCGGCCCCTTTCCGAGATCATCGCCCGTGAAGGGCCGCTCCCGCTCCTGCGGGCGCTCCCGATCCTCGAGCAGGTGGCCGCGGCGCTGGACCACGCCCACAAACGCGGGCTGGTGCACCGCGACGTCAAGCCCGGCAACATCATCGTCGATGCCGAAGGCCAGGC
>JBMFNL010000090.1:0-7466 GCA_049970175.1 Chloroflexia bacterium | reverse complement strand
CCAGGCGACGGGCCGGCCGGCGCACGCCGAGGAGCGTGATCCCATCGCGCTCCTGGTGGGCAAAATCGGCGGGAGCGATCAGCGTGACCTGGTGGCCGGCCGCCGCGAGCGTGCGGCATTGGCGGTGAAAGATCCGCCCATCGAAGAGGGAGTGGACGGAGGTCAGGACGACAACTCGTGAGCTCATGGATCGTTCTCACCAGAAGGCGGGGACATTTGCGCCTCCCGACGCCTTATGCGCCTCCGCAGCCAGGCCCAGGCCTCACGCAGATGGGCCGGACGAACGATGCTCAAAGCCAGAGCCAGGAAACCATAGGCCAGGCATACCAACGCGCGCAGAGCGAACGCCCAACCGGCCCAAACCGGAAGGAAAATCTGGTCGGCAGCGATCAGCAAAGCCGCCACAACCAGGCAGACCAGCGCGTCGCGAAACCTATACGGCAAGGGATGGATCTTCTGGGCCCGGTAAAAGATGTAAACGGCCGCCGCTCCATAGGCTAGCCAAGTCGTGAGCGCCGCTCCCTCCTTCCCCAGAAGCGGGATCAGCGCCAGGTTGAGGCCCAGGTTTAGCCCGGCGCCGATAAAGATGCTCACCGCAATCGGACCCGATTTTTTCTCGATCGAAGGCCCTAGAACACCGATGTAGGTGGCGGTCATCGCCAGGTTGCCAAAGACCAGAAAGGGGATGCAAGAAGATGCGCCGTAGTACTCCGGCGTAGTAAAGATCGAAAGCAGCAGAGGGCCAAAGAGGGACATTCCTAGGCCCAGCCAGCACCCCAGGAAACAGTACAGGCTAAAGACCTTGCTATAGACCCGTGGGGCTTCGGGCTCGTTGAGGATGGAAAAGGCAAACGGCCCCCAGGCCAACTGGAAGGCGCTGGTGAGCAAAGCCATGCCCAACGCGATCTGCACCCCGGCATAGTAGATACCGTTCTCGGCAGCCCCCCGGAACATGGTCATCAGCACCCGGTCGGAAGAGGCGGTCACCCACGAGGCCAATCCTGCCGGGACCAGCGGCAGGCCAAAGGCAAACATTTCCCGCAGCAACTTCCAGGAAAAACGACGGGGATGAATCCAGGGAAGGAAAAGCGCCGCGGCCACCAACATCATGATCCCCCAGCCGAGTAACTGTCCCTGGTACAGGCCGGCCAGTCCTTTCCCCAAGCCAACCACCATCAGGATGATGCAGGCCACCACCACCAGAGAGGCGGCCACCGAATAACCCACGTTCATCCAGGCCAGTCGGCGGTAACGCATCCAGTTGCCCAACACCCGCCCGGATGCCATCAGGGGAATCACCCAAACGGCCAGACGGAGATACACGGCATACTCATCCGAACCGAGGAGCAGCCGGGCCACCGGGGCGGCAAGGCAGGTCACCACCAAAGCCAAGAGCAGGCTCACGAGAAACTGACACCAGAACCAGGAAGCGATCACGCTTTTACGCCGGTCGATGTTCTCAGTATCGTAGAACCAGCGGGCCGAGGCATTGTCCAGCCCCAACACCACAAAAGTGGCCAGGAGTTGGGTCAGAGAGGTCAGCGTCCCGTACACGCCGTACTCGGTGGTAGAAAAAACGCGGGTATAGATGGGGACAAGAAAGATAGCAATGAAGCGATTGATCGTACCAGGGATACCGTAGATGATCGTCTCGCTGCCCAGATGCCAGATATGTCGGCTTGCTCTCATAGGCACGTGGTGGCCTTTCCCAGCAATTCCTGGTAAATCCCGACCAGCCGGCGGGCAACCTGCCGGGCATCATGATGTTGCTCCACATAGGCCCGCCCCTGCCGGCCCAGTTCTTGCCGTCGGGCTCCATCGCCCAAAAGTCCGGCCAGCACCTCGGCTAGGTTGTCCAGATTGGCGTTGACGATAGGACATTCCGATGGAAGCAGCGACACCAGAGAGGGGCGGATATAGCAGAGGACCGGTTTGCCCAAGGCCATAGCCTCCAGCGAGACCGAGCCAAACGAGCCGATGATGAACTGATCCAGGACGATGTCGCTCTCGCGCATCATCGCCAGGGCTTCTCCATGGGGAACGTTATGGATCAGACGAAAGTCAAACAGGTAGCGCGCCCGGAGTTGCTCCACGATGCGCAATACCTCCGGCGTCCCTTTGAGCAGCGGATTGCTCGGCATATGGACGACCAGCGGGCGGCGCTTCTGGGGGTCAGGGTACCGGGGAGAAAAATCGGCCATCACCAGGGCTGCCTCGGAGCGATAGCAGGTGGGAAACAGATCGGGAAAGACATAGGCCGGCATTTCCGGCCCCGGAACCACACAGGCGAAACCATGCCGGGAGAACCGGGTCTGGACGGAGCGGGAAGCCGCAGCCGAGATGCCGTACCGGTAGTCCGAGACGCTCAGGAGACGGGCCAAGTAAGGATTATCCTGCGTGGCGACCTCCGGGATGCGGATATCGCTGCCCCAGAACTCCACCAGACGGGCTTTCCTGTGCCGGGCAATGTACTTGAGCTCCAGGTCGAAAGGGAAGATCCGTTGGCTGGAATGCCAGTGGATCACATCAGCCCAACGAATCGCCTGGCGAACGGCGCTCCACCAAAACAAGGTCTGTATCGTACCCCGTACAGGATGCCGCTTGCGCGACAGAACAATATAGTTCTCGACCCCCAATCCGGATTGAATCGGGGCATTGTTCCGAACAATGCCCCGGGCCTCGATTCCCAGATCACGCAGCGCCCGCACCAGGGTATCGATCTGTGAAGCAAAATTGCTCGGTAGATGCAGGACTCGCATATACTTCTTCCCCCCTTACCCTCCCCCCAGAATCTTACGCCAATCCAGCGGTTCCTCAATCTGGCGGATGACGCGCGCCGGTGTACCAAAAGCGAGCACCCGGGGCGGGAGGTCGTCCAGGACAACTGCCCCTGCGCCGACGATAGTGCGCTCACCAATGGTGACCCTTGGCCCCAGCACCGCGCCCAATCCCACAAAGGCCAGCCGGCCCACATGCACACAACCGGCCGTATGGACGCCCGGCGCGATCTGCGAACCCGTCTCCAGCCAGCAATCGTGATCCACCGTGGCTCCCGTATTAATGAGCACATCGTCTTCCAGACGGGTACCGGTAACCACCACGGCACCGGGGCAGATCACATTGCCGCTACCCATCGTCACCCCCGGTTCTACCACGGCCGAAGGGTGGACGGCGTTGAGCAATTCGATCCCCAACGCCCGCAGCCGGTCTCCGAGCACCACACGAGCCTCATTACTGCCGACGGCCACGACTGCACTCACGTCCAGGCCGGCTTGCTCCTGAATCCACTCTATCCCTCCTAACACAGGCACACCATCCACGACCTCGCCACACCTGGAGCGGTCGTCATCCAGGAAACCGCGTACCTCCTGCCCCAAGGCACGCAAGATCGCTAGGACGACACGCCCTTGGCGGCCGGCACCAAAGATTACGGCAGCCTTTGACATCCGGCTAATACCTCAAGCCATCCGGTCCACCAGTTCGCGCAGATTGTCCACCACGTACCGTAATTCCTCGTAGGTCATTTGAGGATAGATGGGCAGAAATAAAGTCCGGCGGGACACTTCTTCGGTAACCGGCAGATGGATCTCGCCATACAGCCGGCGGTAATAGGGCTCTAGATGTAGTGGGGCGATGCCATGGCGACATGAGATGCCGCGCGCAGCCATTTCCCGCAACAAGGCGTCGCGATCCAGCGAAACCGGCAGACGAATCAGATAGGACTGATAGGAATGCTCGGCATAATCGGGCACGTAAGGCGTCTCGACGCCGGGGATTCGGGCCAGTTCCATGTCGTAAAAACGAGCGATCTCCCGCTTCCGCTCCAAAATCCAGGGTAGCTTTTTCATCTGCTCGATCCCCATGGCCGCCTGCATATCCGTCATACGGTAGTTATAGCCGGCCTCTGGATAGGCCGCATAGATGACCCCTCTGGCTTTATGTCGCTCCAGATCGGAGATAGAAGCCCCATGGGAACGCAGGATGCGCGCTCGTTCGGCCAGGTCCGGGTCATCGGTCGTGATCATTCCACCTTCCCCCGTCGTAATAACCTTACGGGGATGGAAACTGAAACAGGTCGGAGACCCCAACGAACCGATCGCTTTCCCCTTATACGTCCCCCCCAACGCCGTCGCAGCGTCTTCCACGATGGCCAGATGATGCTTCCGGGCAATTTCTCGCAGCGAATCCATATCGGCTGCCAGGCCGATCTGATGCACCACCATGATCGCCCGCGTCCGTGGAGTGACTGCCCGGTCAACCGCGTTGGGATCCAGGTTAAAGGTCCGCGGGTCAATCTCCACAAAGACCGGGAAGGCCCCGGCATGGCGAATCGCATTGGCTGTGGCCATGCAGGTAAAGGCCGGGCAGATCACTTCATCCCCCTCCTTCACGCCCTGCAGAAGAAGGGATACATGCAAGGCCGAGGTGCAGGAGTTGGTGGCGACGGCAAAACGGGCTCCGACAAAATCGGCCACCATCTGCTCAAACTCGATGACCTTGGGGCCCTGACTGACCCAACCGGAACGGATTACGGCCGCAACGGCCAGTTCCTCTTTCTCATCGGTGTAGGGACGGGCCAGGGGAATCTCCATCTTCATCGGTTCCTCCGGGGCTGTGAACGCACTTCCTCCAGCGATTCCTGGAGGGCCGTAAGCACCTGTTCCATTTCTTTTGCCGTCATCTGAGGGTAAAACGGCAGTGTCAGGCTCTGCCGGAAGATATGGTACGAGTTGGGCAGTTCGCCGGGAGTGTAGCCATAGGCTCTCTGAAAAAACGGTTGCGCATGGAGAGCATAAGTGCCGAGCGTGGTCTCCACCCCACGCCGGCGCATCGCCGCAATGACCCGATCCCGATCGAGCCCATCCTCCAACATAATGACGTAGGACTGGTAGGAATGGAAATACCCATCGGGTTCCACCGGCGGGGTCACCTCCGGAATGGAAGCCAACCGCGCCTTCAACTGGGCGGCCAGTTCGCGTTTGCGGGCGATGATCCAGTCCAGCTTGGCCAACTGGGCCACCCCAATGGCGGCTTGCACGTCGCTCAGACGATAGTTGAAGCCGGCCTCTTCGAAATGAAAGTAGAACTCGCCGCGTACTCCCCCATGGCTCCGCAACAGAGCCACGCGCCGGGCCAGTCTATCATCGTCGGTAACGATCATCCCCCCTTCGCCGGTGGTGATCGATTTGCGCGGATGAAAACTGAAACAGCCCATATCGCCGATTGTGCCGCACATCCGCCCCCGATAACGGGCCATCAGAGCACAGGCGGCGTCCTCGATTACTGCCAGACGATGCCGCCTGGCAACCTCCATAATGCCGTCCATGTCGGCCGCAAGACCGAAGGCATGCACCGGGATGATTGCCCGTGATTTGGGGGTTACGCGGGTTGCCAGGTCTCCCACATCCATATTGTAGGTATCCAACCGTACATCGACCAGCACCGGCCGCGCCCCCTGCTGCACAACGACATTGGCCGTGGCCGGAAAGGTCAAGTCTGAAACGAGCACCTCGTCGCCCGGACCAATCCCCAGGGCCACCAGGGCCAGATGCAGGGCGGTGGTACACGAACTCATCGCGAAGGCGTAGCGGCAACCTAGCAAACGGGCCATTTCCCGTTCGAATTCGGCTACCTTGGGCCCCTGGGTCAGGTAACCGGTGGCAAGCACCTTCGCCACCTCGGCAACCTCACGGTCATCTACAAAGGGCACATAGAGCCGAATCATCATTCCCTCGCCAAATACCAGGCTACCGTCTCTTCCAGATGCGCATCGCTCAATGGCGGAGGCACAAACCCGAGCAAATCGCGGGCCAGACGAACATCCCCACAATGGCGCATGACGTCTCCCGGCCGGGGAGATGTGTGCACAATCGGATGATCAGGCACCCCTAGGATGCGTAGCAACCGGCCTACCAGTTCGTTGATCGAGGTCTCTTGCCCGGTCGCCACATTGATCACCCGACCTCGGCTCGCCCCCTGTTCATAGCAGCGCACAAAAGCCTCGGCGGTATCGCGGACAAAGGTGAAATCCCGGGTCTGCTCGCCGGTACCGTGAATCTCCACCGGCAAGCCCTTCCGTACCCGCTGAATGACCACCGGGATTACACCGGCATAGGTGCCCGGGTTCTGGCGCGGACCAAAAGTATTGAATGGCCGCAGGATGGCGGCGTCAATGCCAAAAGTCCGCCAGTACGAAAGCACCACCTGATCCGCAGCCGCCTTGCTGGCCGCATACGGGGTGATGGCCGCCTGGGGGTGGGCCTCGTCCATTGGAACATATTGCGCCGTACCATAGGCTTCCGACGAAGAGCAATGGATCAAGGTGCGAATACATCCCCAGCGGGCCAGTTCACAAAAGGTCACCGCGATGCCCACGTTGGTCTCGATCGTCCACACCGGATACTGGAGCGATGTAGGTAGAGGAACGACGGCCAGGTTGAAGACGACCTCGATCTGTTCGCCTCGCACGACCTGATGCATCGCCGCCAGATCGGACGCATCCAGACGGTAAACTTTCAGTTCCGGAAAGGTTTCCCGAGCCTCCGCCAAATTTTCCTCACGCCCCAAGAAAAAGTTATCCACGACGACCAGCCTGGCCGGCTCCTCGCGGATCAGACGATCTACCAGATGACTGCCGATAAAGCCGGCTCCGCCGGTGACCAGGACGTTCTTTCCCCGCAATTTCATCGGCCACCCCCTCACACGAGCAACATCCGCATCGGCTGCAGTTCCCGGGTAAAGGGGTTCAGGACCAGGCCGAGAATCTCCAGCGTCACCGCCCCCAGAAGCGCCTGGTCTCCCGGTTCCCCCAGGATGACCGGGGTGTGCCCCTCGCCCTGGGGCAACGTCAGATGGCACTCGGAGATCCGGCGTTCCAACGTCGTGCCGTCGGCCAGGGTGAATACGGCCGAGCGCTTCGGGGTCAACCCGATGGCCTGCCAGACCTCCTGGGGAAGCAAGGTATAGGTCGCCCCACTATCCACCAGGAAGCGCACGGTCGCCCGCTTGCCGGTCGGGCCGGCCACCACGCCCTCAAGGTAGGTAATCCCCATCTGCCAGGCCTCCCGAAACGCCCCAACACCCACTCAGCAGTCGGGTGTTGGGCCACCGCTCCGGCCTTTCCGCGCAAAGTCGAATATACCCCAGATAGGCCGCAAAATCACCCAGATTTTCTTGGAGAATCCGGTAGACTGTGGCCTCATCGACTTCCCAGTAGAGATGGACCAGGCGGTTGCGAAAACCGACCATCTTGCGCAGCGTGGGCAGAAACGTCTCCGGCACGATACCATTCTCGGCAAGGACGAGAAAAGTAGGCCGGCGGGCGGTAGCCTTCGTCGGCGACGATATGATGGGCGATGTCCAGGCAACACTCGATAGCGACCTGCAACAGGTATTTGGCCCCGGCCACTTTGGCAAAGTCTAGGTACTGCTTCCAGGTCTGCGCTTCAAAGGCCACCCGCCGGGTT
>JBMFNL010000089.1:0-7518 GCA_049970175.1 Chloroflexia bacterium | reverse complement strand
GGGAACAAATCCGGAGGGCTGCATGATTTCTCCGACGGGTTTGGGACACACCCTCTCACCATGTGACCACGACCGGCAGGTAGATAAGCGCCCGGATGTCGATGCGGATGGTGGCCGGCGCCGAGTCCAGTTCCCCATCGTTAACGACAAAGGTGAAACTATCCGGCCCGGCGTAGCCGGGGACCGGCGTGTAGGTGAGGGGCGGCGCCGTCCCGCCGAGCGTGCCGTGCGTCGGGCCGATGACGATACGGTAGGTCAGGGCATCCCCCTCGGTGTCGCATCCGGTGAGGGTGATCGCGAGCGTGTGCCCCTGGGTCGTGGTCACGGTCTGGGAGTAGGCCGGTGGGGCATCGTTCACCTCTATTGCCCCAACGTCTCGGCCAGTTCGGCCCATTTCTGGTAGAGCCGGCCGAGTTCTTCCTGAAGTTCCTCATACCGGCGGGCCCGTTCCAGAAGCATGCCCAGGGCCCGCTCCTTGCCGGCCCGCTCCATCTCTTGGACCAGGGCCACTTTCTCCTCCTCCAGGCGGGAGATCTCTTCCTCCAGGGCCTGCAGCCGGGCCAGTTCCTCCCGCCTCCGCCGCTCCTGCACCGGGCGCGCCGCAGGTTTCCCCGTTTCCCACACCCGCTCGGGGCGAGACGCTCCGGCGGCCGCGCCGGCCGGCCGGCTTTCGCGCCAGGCCAGGTACTCGCTATATTTTCCCGGAAAGACGACCAGTCGGCCTTCGGAGACGGCCCAGACCTGCGTGGCCAGGGCATCGATGAGCGCCCGATCGTGGGAGACCAGGAGAATCGTGCCCTCGTAGCCGGAAAGGACCTCCTCCAGGGCCTCGCGGGCCGGGATGTCCAGGTGGTTGGTCGGCTCGTCCAGGAGGAGGAAGTTGGCCTGGGTGAGCGTCAGGCGGGCCAGGGCCACCCGGCTGCGCTCTCCGCCGCTCAGGTCGCCCAGGCGTTTGTAGACATCGTCGCCGGAGAAGAGGAAACGCCCCAGGAAATTGCGGGCCCGCCCCTCGGACATCGGGCAGATTTCCTGCACGGCCTCCAGGACGGTCTGTTCCGGGTTGAGGTCTTCGTGGGTCTGGGGCAGGTAGCCCAGGGAGACGCCGTGGCCCAGTTGCAGCCGGCCGGCCTGGGGCGGCACCTGCCCCAGAATCGTGCGCAGGAAGGTGGTTTTGCCGCAGCCGTTGGGGCCGATCAGGGCGACCCGTTCCTGGCGGCGCACCTCCAGTTCCGGGCAGGCAAAGAGCGGCCGGCCGGGGAAGCCGATCTGCAACCCCTCCGCGGCCAGCACGACCTCGCCGCTGCGCAGGCCGGCCTGGAGGGTCAGGCGCAGGGTGCGGTGCTCCCGGGGACGCTCCAGCCGTTCCAGCCGGGAAAGTTTCTTCTCCCGGCCGCGGGCCTCCCGGGCCCGCTGGCCGGCCCGGTAGCGGTGGATAAAGGCCTCCTCTTTGGCGATACGTTCCTGCTGGGCCTGGTACTCGGCCTCCTGACGGGCCCGGCGGGCGGCCTTGAGTTCGACGAAGCGGCTGTAGTTGCCCGGATACATCTCCAGGCTGCCGAAATCCAGGTCCCAGGTGTCGGTGGCGATGTGGTCCAGGAAACGACGGTCGTGGGAAATGACCACCAGGGTCCCCCGGAAACGCTCTAGGAAGCCCTCCAGCCATTCGATGGCGGCGATGTCCAGGTGGTTGGTCGGCTCGTCCAGGAGGAGGAGGTCGGGGTCGCGCAGGAGGGTGAGGGCCAGGGCCAGGCGGGTGCGTTCGCCGCCGCTCAGCGATTCGGCCGGCCGCTCCAGGTCCTCTGCGGAAAAGCCCAGGCCGCTCAGCGTCTCGCGGATGCGCCGCTCATAGTCGTACCCGCCGGCGGCTTCGTAGCGGGTCTGGAGTTCGGCGTAGCGTCGGGCGACCCCGTTCCATGCTTCCGGTGAGGCGGCGGCCATGGCCGTCTCCAGTTCGTGCAGCCGGCGCTCCATCTCCTGGAGGTCGGGGAAGGCGCTGCGGGCCACCTCCAGGAGGGGGCCGCGCAGTTCTAGGTCCACCTCCTGGGTGAGGTAGGCCGTGCGCAGCCCCCGGGCGCGGATGATTTCGCCCTCATCCGGTTCCTCACAGCCGGCCAGGAGGCGGAGGAGGGTGCTTTTGCCGGCCCCGTTGACGCCCACCAGGGCGACGCGCCGGCCGGCTTGGAGGTAGAGCGTGAGGCCGTGGAAGAGTTCCACGGCCCCATACGCTTTGCTCAGATTGCGGGCGGTGAGGATGGTCGTCATGCGACACCGCCGGCCGACCCGGAGGCAACCGTTACCGGGGCAGGGAGATCGTAGGAATCTGCCCTACCCGGGAGATCTCGGTTTCGGCCTCGTACTGGCCTTCCTTGCCCTCGGCGCTCCAGGAAGCCCGGACCTGGCTTTTCACGACGGCCCCGTACTGGTCGGCGATCCAGACATACCCCTCGGCCGTGTACGAGACACCAGTCTGGGCCTGGAGGTAGGCCCGGATCCACTCCTCGAAATTGGCCCGATACTTGGTGGCGGGCAGGCCGTTCACCGTTTCCTGACCGATGGGTTCCAGGTTGGAGGCTCCATGGAAAAGGAGCGAGAAGGGTATCATATAAGTCTGATAGAAGTCGGCCGCCTCGCTCTCTTCCCGGACGCCGAGGTCGATGTAGGTGCCCTCGCTGCCGAGGTAAAAGTGCTTCTGGATATAGTACACGTCCAGGGTAGGTGAACCACCTTCTTCTTCATAGATCAGGAGGTGGAAATTGCCCTGGGCGTCCACGTCCTCAACAAAGCGGAGGTAAACGGGCGATTCGCCGGTTTCCTGGCCTTTGAGGAAACCCTCATAGTGGAAGCCGGGCAGGGTTTGGATGCGTTCCTGGGCGGCGGACAGGTCGGGGGCAGCGCCGGGCGTGGCCGGGGCCGGCTCGGTCGGCAGCGACGTGGGCAGCAACGGTTGGGTGGGGAGCGGGGTTGGCTGGGGTGGCTGGGTGGGAATCGGGGTGGCGGCAGTGGCCGGCCGGGTTCCCTCGACGGGTGCGGTGAGCGCGGCGACGGGTGCGGTGGGCGCGGCCTGGCCGCCACAGGCGGAAAGGAGCACGAGCAGCAGAAAAACGGGAAGAAGCATATGACGGGTTCTCATGGGTTTCTTCCTCCTTGGGATATGGATTTCGGCAGCAGAAACAGGCCGATACGCGGGTTACCTCCTGGTCCCGTTCGGGACCGCCGTTTCAACGTGCCGGGAAGGATGCCCCGGCCCGATCTTCCAAGCACTCAAGCGGCCGGCCGGGCCGCTCCGATATGGGGAACGGCCGCCCCTGGACATTTGACCGCCCTACCGGAAGCCGTGGGTTCCGGAAGGTATACGCGGCATGACCCCTTGGGTTTCACGCTGGCGGCCGGCCGCCGGCCTGGTTGTGGAGGGTTCTCCGGGCGGTCCATTCCCGGAGTCGGCGCGGCCAGGTGGGGCGCGTTTCCGGCGGGGCCTTTTCCCAGGCCTCCAGACACACCCCGACGAGGCGGTGGAGGGCACTCAGGTGGGTCCCGACGACCAGCACCCACAGGCCGATGGCGAGTTCCCCACTCCAGAGGCCGGCGACGAGGACGGCGATGCGCAGGGAACGGATGAAGAGGCCGGGGTGAGACCGGAAGCCCTCGGCTTCGGCCCGGGCGCGGATGTAACTGAAGGTCAGCGAGCCGGAGAGGAAGAGGAAGAGGAGCAGGAGGTCCGACCACCGTTTTCCGTTCAGGAGATACAGGAAGAGGCCCAGGCCGATGAGCATTTCGGAGTAGCGGTCCAGTGTGGAATCCAGGAAAGCGCCCAGGCGGCTCTGGCGATTGGTCAGGCGGGCCAGGGTGCCGTCGGCCGCGTCGCAGAGGGCAGCCAGGAGGATGACCCCGCCGGCCCAGGGCAGGTGGCCCAGGGCCAGCAGGGCGGCGGCGCCGCCGTTGAGCATCACTCCGCCCAGGGTCAACGCCATGGGCGAAAGTCCCAGGTGGAGCAGAGGCCGGCCGAGAAGTCGCTCGGCCAGCGTGCGTCCGGAGCGTTCGAGATCGGCCATGCGCATCGGTTTTCTCGCCTTTGCCGAAAGGGTGCCCGGTTGCATTATAACCCCATTACGAGGCCTGTCAAGTTTTGGCAAGACTTGCTCAAATCGGGAATGGTAGTACAATAGGGGTGGAGATCGTCGACCCTCGCCGGCGTCGTTCCGGGCCCGGCGGGAGGCTGGAGAGGAGGTCGGCTTGTTCATCCTGGGCCTGCTTCTGCCGGTGCTGGCGGCACTGGCCCTGTCCGTTTACCTGGGCTACGGCCTGGTGAAACTCCTCCTGCCGGCGGGCCACCGCGACGACGAGGGGTTGCTCGCTCCTCTCCTGGGCTACGCCTTCCTCCTCCTCATCGGCTACTACGGCGTGACCACCGTCCTCAACCTGCGGCAGGTCCTGTTCACGGCCCTGGGGTTGGGGACGATCCTCAACGCCCTGGCCTTGTGGCGGTGCCGGGACCGACGGTTGCACCTGGACTGGCGCGAACACATCTGGGCCGTCCTTCTGGCCGGCCTGGCCTTTCTCCTGGGCCTCCTGCCGCTGTTGAACTATGGCTATGTGACGGTCATCGGGGAAAACTGGGACCCGGAGTTCTACCTCCCGTTCGCCGAATACCTCCTGCATGTCCCCATCGGCGGCATCTCCTCCATGCCGCCCAGCCCGCTACGAGACCTCAGCGCCGATCCGGCCCGCATCGCCCTGACGCCGGGTTTCTCCATCGCCCAGGGCGTGTGGCAGCAACTCGTCGGCCAGGATGCCCTGCATTCCTTTGCCCCCACGCTCGCCATCCTCCGAGCCCTGGGCGTGCTGGCCGCTTACCTCCTCTTCCGCCGCACCCTGGAGATGCCGCGCCGGGCGGCCGTGCTGGCCACCGCCCTGACCGCCGCGTATGCCCTCTCCCTCTGGCTTACCTTCTTCAACTTTGGCATTCAACTTTCCTCCCTACCCCTGGTGCCGCTGGGCCTCCTGCTCCTGGCCGAAGTGCTCCGCCGGCCGACCTGGGGCGGAGCCGTCGCCACAGGCCTGGCCGTCGCCGCCATCCCCGTGGCCTATTACCCGGCCCTGACCGCCTTCCTCCCCATGGCCGGGGCCCTCGCCCTGGCCGAACTCTTCCAGGCCCGGAAACGCCGGCCGGCCCTCCTGGCCGGATTGGGCGCGGCCCTCTGCACCCTCCTCCTGGCCTGGGGGCCCATCCTGGCCTACGGCCAAGGCTTTGCCGAACGCTACGCCCAGACCAAGGTCATGTTGTGGCTGAACCGGCTGATCACCTGGTCGGAAGCCCTGGGGTGGGCTCCGCTGGCCGCCCAGCCGACCGGGTCCCCCCCGGACGCCCTGCTGGGGGCCGTCCTGGTTCTCCTCGTCCTCCTGGGCCTCTTCGCCCTGGTTCGCTCCCGCCGGCGCTGGTCCTGGCTGGCCCTGGTGGCCTCCGGGGTGCTCTACCTCCTCTGGCTGCGCGGCGACCTGGGAGGGGCGCTGGCCGGCCTGCCCCTGCCCCAGACGTTGCGGGAAGCCTTGCAACCCTATCCCTATGCCTATATGAAAGGGGCCGTCTACGTCGCTCCCCTGCTGGTGGGGCTGGCCGTCCAGGGGCTGGCCGAGACGGCCGCCCTCCGGCCCGGATGGGGTCGCCGCGTTCCGGCTATGGGAGCCGTCGCCATCGCCCTCCTGTTCCTGGGGCTGGCCGGATGGTCGGCCGGCCGAATCATCGCCCGCTACTGGGAGAAGCCGGCCCTCTTTGACCGCCGGTTGCTTTCGGTGGAAGAGGCAGCCGCCCTGGTGCCTGCCGGGGAGGCCGTCTACTTGACCGATAACCTCGATTACATCGGGCCGGCCACCGGCCTCCTGTCCTACTTCTTCCGGGACCATCCCCTGCGGGGAACCCTCTCGGGCGCCTACAGCAGCCTGGCGTACTGTCTCCCCGGGGAGGCCGTCCCCTATGCCTTGCTCGACCTCGATGATAACCCCTACCTGCTGGGCCTGTTCCCGGAGGATCGCCTTTGGCAATCCCGGGGGATGGCCCTCTACCGCCGAAATCCGGAGCAACGGGCGTTTCTCGACCTGCGCGAAGGGGCCTGCCCGGGCCCCGATGCCCAGCCGGTCCTGGTACGCGCCCCGCTCACGGCCCTGCGGCTGGCCGCTTCGGGCGGATGTCGGGCCCTGAATCCGGACGTGCCCCTCCTCCTGTACACCGAAGCCGACGGGCTGAGCCTCTCGCCGACCGGGGGAGGGGATGCGGGATTCCGGGCCCTGCTGCTGGGATGGAGCGCGGAGGGAGAAACCCCGGTTTCCCTGCGCTGGAGCGACGGTCAGGATGAGGAGGCGACGTTGCCGGCCGGCTTTTCCATCCATCGCAGCGCGCCGCACCACCTCCCGGCAACGGTCGAGATTTCGGGAAGCGCGGAAATTTCCCTCTGCTGGGCGGCGGTGGTGGAAAACGCCGGCCCTCAGGTGGACCGGGTTCCGCGCACGGCGCTCCTATCCCCCCAGGTTCGCGTGGAGGGGAGCACGCTTTTCCTCGACATCCGGCTTCATGTCCCGGAACGCCGGGCCTTCCAGGCCACGCTGGAGGTGTGGCAGAACGACTATGCCGAGGCAACGCATTACGCCTGGTGGGGGCCGGTGGCCCTTTCCCCGGACGGATCGGTGTGGGAAGTGAATCTACAGGCGCGGGAGGCGGTTCTGCATGTCGGGGAGGCGACGTTTCCCCTGGCGCCCCACCGGGGGCAGGAGTCCTGGCCGGCCGTGGCGGAAGGCACCTACTTTGCTTCCTTATGGATTTCCTACGGGGGTCAGGTCCTTCAGGCCCTCCCTGTGGCCCTCTTCGACTGGCAGGGAGGCCGGGTGCAGAACCTCTCTGCCGAACCCGTGGCCCCCGTGCCGCTCTACGCCCGGCCCCTGGCGACACCGGCCGGCTTTCGCTTTGGAAGGGAGGTGCAACTGGTAGCCTACGAACGGCCGGACGGCCCCTGGGCTCCGGGCGAGGTCCTTCCCCTGGCCGTGGAGTGGCGGGCCGAATCTCCGGTTACGGCCAACTATGCCGTCACCGCCCAGGTGATCGCCGATGGGCGCATCCTCGGCCAGGTGGACCTTCCGCTGGGCGGCGAAGGGCACCCCCCCACCACCTGGCGACGGGGGGAAGAGGTGCGCGATGACCTGCCGGTGCGTATCTCTCCCCAGGCGGCCGGCGGGCGGTATCGCCTGATCCTCGCCGTCTACGACCCGAGCACCATGCAGCGGTTGCCGGCCTATACGGCCGACGGCCAGCCCCTGGGAGACGCCCTCGACCTCGGTGAGGTTCTGGTGAGGTAACGCCGAACCGTTATCCGACGAGGCAGGGGACGCACCCGATACGCTGCCCTTACCTCTCACCCCGGCTGGGGGGAGTGGGGAAAAGGCCACTTCCTGACCAACCTGGGACACACCCCCCGATACGGGGTGTGTCCCAAGTTTGTCGGGAAGCGGCCTTTTCCCTCACCCCACTCCCCC
>JBMFNL010000088.1:2239-7560 GCA_049970175.1 Chloroflexia bacterium | reverse complement strand
CCGTGAGCGTCAACGCCGCCATCAAGGGCCTGGAGGATGACACCGTCTCCGAGGGCCTGCGCTTCCGCAACATCCACTACTTTGCCGCCGGTGCCACCCTCTTCGGAAGCCAGGTGCAGGGGGCCTATCAGTACACCGGCCAAGAATACCTGGGCCGCTTCGCCCACGTCTCGGGCTTTGACAACTGCATGGCCTGCCACGATACCCACGGCCTGACTGTGAAGGTCTCGGCCTGCGGCAACTGCCATGCGGTGGTCAAATCTCCGGAAGACCTGCTGAAGATCCGTATGTCTCCCACGGACTATGACGGGGACGGCGATGCGACCGAAGGTCTGGCCGGTGAGGTCGAGACGTACCGCGAGAAACTCTACGCCACCCTGCAGGACTATGCCAGGAACGTGATCGGGACGGCCATCGTCTACAATCCCTTGGCCTACCCCTACTTCTTCGCCGATGCCAACGGCAACGGGGTACTGGACGAAGGGGAAAAGGCCTACAGCACCTGGACGCCGCGGCTGCTCCGGGCGGCCTACAACTACCAGTACGTCACCAAGGACCCCGGAGCCTTTGCCCACAACGGGAAATACATCATCCAGGTCCTCTACGACACGCTGACCGACCTCGGTCAGAAAGTCACCGTGGATATGGCCGGGATGGTGCGGCCGTAGGTACGTTGGGTAGGACCAACCCGGGGGTGGGCCCGGCCGGCCCACCCCCGGAGGATTTCCCGAGGTTTAGCGGGTAACCAGAGGAAGGAAGGCCGTGTAGAGCGCCCTGGCGACGACGGGGCCGTGCTGGGTGCGGTTCCCGTTCCGGTCCACGTCCTCCAGGAAGTACTCGTAGGTCTCCCCCGCCATCACCTGCACATCCAGGAAAGCGTAGGCTGCGCCTTCGCCCCGGCCGGGGATGGAAGGAATCAGGTGCTCGTTGAGGCAGAAGAGGCTCTGGGTGCCGGCCGGCCGGCGGTAGAGGTTAAAGCCCAGGTTATCCACCTCGCCGGCCGTCTCCCAGGCGATGAGGATGCCGCCGGGTTGGGCCACGGCCGCGAAGGAGAGGAGTTTGACGGCGGTGGGCTGCCACCGGTGCAGATAGTCCTCCACCTCGCCGCCACGGGCCAGGCCGGATGAGGAAATGGTCGTCAGGGTCGTGCGGTCGTACAGGCGGAAGCGGATATAGAAGTAACCGGCGGTGCTGGCCCCCGAAGGGACCTGGAGTGTGAGCGGTTTGGTGCCGCTGACCATGTTGCCGAAGACGACCATCTCGCCTGCGCCGAAGGTGCCGTCGTTATTCCAGTCGAACCAGGCCACCAGGTAGCCGTTATCGCCGCTCACGGTGGCGGTGAGGTTGACCGTGGCGCCGGGCGTCCACAACTGCCCGTCGCGGAAGGCGATGCCGTCGTCATAGGTATCGAGCAGGGCCTCGGCGCTCGGTTTGCCGTTCGGCTCGGCGCTGATGCCGGTCCCCAAGCGCGGCCCGCCGATGATGTGCCCGGCCCCCTCGCTCGCTACCAGGGTGCGGTAGGTATCGGGCAGGTCGCCGTAGTCGACGGCGGCAAAGTCCTGGTCCGGGACGCTGGCGTTATCGATCGTGACCGAACGATGGTAGGGTGGGTTGGGCGCGGGCGTGTTCTGGGTCAGGCCGGCCAGTTGCGGCGAGTTGCGGTCCACGGAGACGATGTAATCGCCGTTGGGCAGGTCGGGGAAGACGTAGTAGCCGGAGGCGTTGGTGGTCGTGATGCCGATGATTCTGCCGTCCCGCCACAGGTAGACGGTGATGCCTTCATAGGGGGTGTCCACACTGCTGTTGTACAGGCCGCCGTCGTTCCCGGCGTCGAAGAAGACGTGGCCGCTGATGTCGTAAGCCCCGTAGTAACGGTAAAAGTCCACCGTCAGGTCGCTGCCGCCGCTCGGAAGCGTCACTTCGGCGACGTGCGGCGTGCCGATGCCGTCCTTGTCGTAGGTAGGGGTGAGGCCGGCCGGCAGGGTACTGGAGACGACCTGGACGTAGTAGGTGCCCCCGCTCAGGTTGCCGAAGGCATAGTAGCCGTCCGAATCGGTCTGGGTGGTCATTAGGACGGTGTTGCAGTCTGCGTCGCCGCAGAGCCGCACCGTCACGTAGGGGATGCCCTGCTCGCCTTCGTCCTGAACGCCGTCGCCGTCGCTATCGAACCAGATATAGTCGCCGATGACGCCTTCCGGCCGGTAGCCAAAGTCGCGGCTGAGGTCGATCTGGCCGGCCCGCAAGGCAGCGCCGGAAGCCGAGTCGCACTGCGCCCCCTGGCAGACGGTCGTCCAGTCGGGATCGCCGGTCTGGGTGAAGCCGGCGGGAAGGGTGGAGGTATCCACCCGGACCACATAGTTACCGGCCGCAAGGCCGCTGAAGAGGTAGAGGCCGTCGGCGTCGGTGGTGTCGGTCATCAGGGGCGTGGACGAAAGGGTATCGCCGGAGTCGTAGTAGCCGTTCCCGTTCTCGTCAACCCACGCGTACAGCCAGACGCGCACGTTCGGGATGCCCGGCTCGCCCGCGTCCTGGTTGCCGTCGCCGTCGGTATCCTGCCAGACGAAATCGCCGAGGGCGGCCGGCGGCATAAAGCCAAAGTCGGCATCCAGGTAGGTGTTCCCGCCGCTCAGCGTGATCGGATCGGTCGTGGTCGGCGTGCTCGGCAGGTAGGGATGGCCGTAGGCGCCTATGGGCAGGTCGGGGTCGCTCGTGTCCACCACCACCCGGTATTTGCCGTCGGGCAGGCTGGTAAAGAGGTACCGGCCGTTGCTGTCGGTGGTCGTGGTCATCACCCGGCTGTAGGTCCCGTCGTTATTGAGGTCCACCTCCAGCCAGACGGTGATGTTGGGGATGCCGGTTTCGGTGGGCCCGGCCTGGACGCCGTCGCCGTTCATGTCGCGGAAGACCGTGTCGCCGATGCTGCCGGCGCCCAGCGGCCGGTAGCCAAAGTCCACCGTGTCGTCGCTCGGCCCCAGGGTGGCCCCGCCGCGGCTATCGCAGACGACGCAGACGCCGCTTTCGTCGGGGTCCTGGGTCTCCACCACGCCGGCCGGAAAGTCGGGGTCGTTGGTATCCACGGCAACCAGATAACTGCCGGCCGGGAGGCCGGTGAACCGGTAGTAGCCGCTGCCGCTCGTCACCGTGGTGGAGATGAGGGCATCCTCGGGGTCGATGCTGCCGTTGCCGTTGGCGTCCTCGTAGAGGGAGACGGTGACGTTGGGGATGCCTTCTTCGTTACTATCCTGGGTGCCGTCGCCGTCCCAGTCGTAGTAGAGCGTATCGCCGAGGGTGTAGGAGCCGGTCTTGCGGAAGCCAAAGTCGTGCGAGCCGGAGAGGGCGCCGGCCTGGGCGGTGAAGGAGATGCAGTTGTTGATAGAGCCGTCGGACTCGCCGGTCTGGGTCCAGGCGGAGGCGCCGCCGGGGAGGGTGCTCGTGTCCACGGCGATGTAGTAGGTGGTGCCGGCGGTCAGGTTGCCGAACCGGTAGCGGCCGTTGGCATCGGTGGTCGTGCTCGCCACGAGCGTCCCGCCGCAACTCCCGGTGTAGAGCCGCACGGTGACGCTGCCGATCGGCCCCTCGCCGGAGTCGCGGTCGCCGTCGCCGTTGTTGTCCTCCCAGACCGAGCCGTAGGCCCCGGCCTGGATGTTGTAGCCAAAGTTGACGCCGTTGATCGTCTCGCCGGCACTGTTGATGGGGTTGAAGTAGGTCGTGTTCAGGTTGGCGGCGGGGTTGCCCCAGGTGCTGTCGCAGGTGCCGCCCGGCTGCCCGCAGGTATGGCCGTTGGCCGTGGTGTTGGGCAGGGTGCCGCCGGCGCTCTGGTTGTCGTTGGCCTCGGCGGTCTGGCTGACCGTGCCGGGGATGTCGGCGCCGGTCACCTGGACGTAGTAGAAGCCGTTGAGTAGGCCGGTGAAAGCGTAATACCCGTTCGCATCGGTCACCTGGGTGCTGACGGCGCGCCATTCGCCGTTGTTCTGAGAATCGGTGCAGGCTTTATTGGAGTTGTTCGGCGAAGTAATCAGTTCCCCGGTCGTCTTGTTGTAGCATCCGTACAGCGTCACCCGCACGCCGGGGATGGGCAGGTCGCCCGCGCCGGGGCTATAGTTCCAGCCGCTGCTATCGGGGTCGCTGTAGACGTAGCCGTTGATGCTGCCGGTCTGGCAGATCGTCCCCGAGGCCGTATCGTGGACGTCGTTGGCATAGCCCCCATCGGCGAAGCGTGTCCCGGTGCTGCCGGCCGCGTTGTTCACCGTCTGCGAGGAGGTGCCGGAGATGGGCCTGGCCAGGAAGCGCACGGTGACGATGCGAGCCTCGCCGGGGTAGATCGGGCCGACGTTCGTCCAGGTGATCACGCCGGTGGAAGTGTTGACGGCCGTCTGGGGCGGGTCGGCGGACAGGAACTGGAGGTAGGTGGTGTCGTAGGTGTCGGTCAACGGCACCGTGACCATGATGTCGTTGGGGTCAACGGCCGGGCATTCGCCGCTGACGGTGATGCGGAAGCCGATGGCGTCGATGTAGAGCGTGCTGGGGTCGGCGGCGCCGCTCTTTTCCGGCTCCAGATGCAGGGTCAGGAGGGCAAAGTCGTCCCAGGTCCACGAGCCGCCGGGGGCGGAAGAGCCGGGGATCGTCCAGGTCAGGTAGCCGGCGTTGGACCGGCCCACAAAGTTGTTCAGTTGAGCCGTCGTAAAGGTGATGTTGGCCAGTTCGGTCGTGCCCTGGTACAGCCGGCCCACGGCATAGTCGTTGGACAGAGCCGGGTCCACATACACCCGGTAGAGGGCCTCCACCTGGCTGATCGTCCCGCTGCCGCTGGGGTTGAAGGCGGTGCCTCGGATCCAGCGGTTGGAGCCGATGGCAAAGTCGCCGTAGGCATAGAGGTTATCCGGCTCGCCGAAGGCGTAAAGTTCTTGGGCGGGTTGGCCGTGCTGCCGGCGGTAGACCAGGCATAGTAGCGACAGTTGCCGCCGTAACTTTCGCCCGTCCCGGGGCGCTCGTTGAACAGGGCGATCGTATAGACCACCTCGCGGCCCTCGTAGGCGTCGCAGCCCGTCACGCCGGCCGAGACCATTCGCTTCTCCATGGAAAGCGATGGCCCGAAGCCAAAGTCGGCCGTCTGGTAACTCTGCCCGGTTGCCAGGGCGACGGCGTAGAACTCGGGCGTGGTCAGCCGGTAGCCGGTGGGGATGCTCGTGTCCGTCTTGTCCACCACGACCAGGTAGTTGCCGGCCGGCAGTTGGGTGAACTGGTAGTAGCCGGGGTTGCCGCCGTAGTGGTCAGCCGGTAGCCGGTGGGGATGCTCGTGTCCGTCTTGTCCACCACGACCA
>JBMFNL010000088.1:0-2139 GCA_049970175.1 Chloroflexia bacterium | reverse complement strand
GTAGTTGCCGGCCGGCAGTTGGGTGAACTGGTAGTAGCCGGGGTTGCCGCCGTAGGTGTACGTGTCCTGGGTGAACAGGAGCAGGTCGCCCTCGCCCAGTTGGCCGTCGCCGTCCTGGTCTCCGTAGAGCGAGACGGCGACGCCGTTGATGCCGTAGGCGGTCTCGCCGGTCTGCTGGCCGTCGTTGTTCTCGTCGCGCCAGACGAAATCGCCGATACTTCCGGTGCCCTGGACGATGTTCCACGCCGTGTCGCAGGCAAAGGGCGCGGCATCGCCCAGGCCGATGCAGGCGGTGTTTTCGATGAAAGAGGGGCCACCGTAGGCCAGGGGGAGGGTGGCCCGGTAGCGGACATAGTTGCCGGTACTGCCGGCCGGCAGGGGGTCGTTCATCCACCACTGGATGACGATCTTGTGGTCCGGCCAGGTGCTGGTCTGGCCGATGGGGGGAGTGGTGCTCCAGGTGGCGCCGCTATCGGTGGAGTAGCGGACGGTCATGCCGCTGTTGGGGGAAAAGTTCAGGTAGTAGGTGGCCGCGGCGGCCAGTTGCAGACCGTTGGGTATGGTGTCACTCACAACCAGCGGCATCTCCACCCCGTAGCCGCTGTTCAGGGTCAGGCCGGCCGGGGCGCTGCCGGTGTTGGCAAAGGGGATGGTGTAGGTGGTCGTGCTGCCGACGGTGATGATGTAGGGGGCACTGCTCTTGGTGATGACGACGGCCGGCTCCTCGATGCGGACGCCGGGGATGCCCGTGCCATAGTCGCCGTTGAACTTTTCGTTGTCAAAGCCGGAGGCCACCTCCTGGTAAGGGGTAAGCGCCATGCTGCACGGCCCCTTGAGGGCCAGGAAGGTGTAATGGACCTCGCCGCGCACGCCGGTGTTATCGGGGGGCAAGTGGGTGAAGTAGAGGCTATCCCGGAAGGGCACGATCATGGTCGGGTTGCCCCCGCTGCGGGTGATGGTGAGGACGCCGCTGGTGCGGATCAGGCGGAAACAGGCGGGGTCGAAGTCGACCTGACTGATCGGCTGGGCCCACGCGTTATAGTCGGGGACGTAGTCGCCGTCGTTGTCAAAGCCCTGGCGGATGTTGCCGAACTCGTAGAGGATGCCGTTGCTCGTGATGACCTGGCCTACGCTCACCGTGTCGGACTTGGTATTGAACCATTGGCCGTCGGGGTTGGGCTTGATCTTGTTGGCCATGGCCGAGATCTCGTTGCGCATGGTCATGGTCCAGGTAACGCTATCGCCTCCCTGGTCCGAAGTCCCGCAGATGACGAACTGCAGCGAAAAGTCGTCGTCGGGCTTGATAGAGGGCCCCCACAGCGGGTCGGTGCCGGCCGCGCAGGGCGGTTCCTGCCAGGTGCCGCCCAGGTTCTCGCAGGCCGGGTACTCGAAGGACCAGTACTGGTAGCGACACTCGCCGGCCGGGATGGTGCCCATGGAGCGGGTGGCGTCGCTCGTCGGACCCAGATGGCGAAAGGCATAAAGGCCGCTGTTGTGAAGATAGTCCCACTTCTGACCTGGTTGGAACTCGGGGTCGCTGGCGCTGTCGCGGGTCGGGTAGGTGCCCGGCGTCGCGCCGTCGCCGATATAGCCGTAGACGTTGGTCAGATCTGCGTCGCCGGTGTTGCAGAACTTACCGATGACCGTGACCACGCGCGGGGCATAGGTCGAGGGCGAGGAGACGTTCGAGTCCACCACCAGGTTGTAAGCCGCGATGATTTCGACCTGGAGCGTACCGGCCGCCCGGGCGATGCGAATCGGCCGGGCGACGAGCACGGCGAACAGGATGCTCAGGGCCAGGACCAGGGCCGGCAGACCGACGGTCCGCAGAACTCTCCCTGGACCCGAGCGGGAACGCGTTTGTTGCATCATTTTCTCCTTGTGCCAAAGCGGCAAATGACAATAAGTCAGGCTGTTGCCCGGTTCGTCCAGCAACGGTAGGGAAATCCGCGCGGTGGGAGCGAACTCGTGCGTTTTTCAGGTCCTACCCCGTTTGCCGGAAGGTAGAGCCTAGCCTATATTGATTATACCCCAGATTTTCGGCCGGGTGTATAGCACCTGGGTACTATTTTGGTACGACGAGCAGTAGGAGTCTCATCCGGGTTATGCCCGGCTCCGGGAGCAGCCCGACGGCCTGCG
>JBMFNL010000087.1:0-7589 GCA_049970175.1 Chloroflexia bacterium | reverse complement strand
ATGGTGCGTACCTTAGGCGGGATAGGATTCTGCATACGTGTCCATTATTGCGGCCTCGTCGTACCAGCCCAGGCCGGGAAGACGGCGGAAACGCCAGGGGACCCCATCGAGAAAAGTGCCAGGCAACCGGGTGCTAACAACTGCGAGGCCGTAAGAACGGAACCAGGTGGACCAGAGGTCCGGTTGACGGATATCGAAGGGCATCTTCCTCCAACCCTCATAGTACATTACTTGGGGATGACGCCGGTAGGGCTTGCGAAGGATGCGGTCGAGTCCGAACATTTCGGCTATGCGACGTCTCCATGATTTTGCCGGCCAGGACCGCAGGCGTGCCCGGCAGAACCCTCCCTCCTCGCTCCAGTTTGCCAGGATGCCTTGGAACGCCCGTCCCAGGGCCATCTGAACCTGGGCCGCCCGGTTCGGGGTGGTCAGGCTACACCAGGCCAGAATTCCCACCGCATCCACGTCCAGACAGGCATCTCCGCCGCCCTGGGGATGAAAGAGCCCATCCGGTCGTTGCAGGGAGAGCGTGCTTGCCAGTATTTTCTCGCAAAGGTATATGGGGCGACGGAGAGCAAAATAAAAGGGGAGAAGGTGGTAAGCACCGGCCATGGCGTGGAGCAAAGAGGCACCTTCGCGAGTTCCCCACAGCCCCGTGTCCGGGTCCTGATGCTGATCCAGCCAGTCCAGCAGGCCGTGCAGGGCGGCCAGGGCATCGGGATCATTCCACCAACAGTACCTTGTATAAAGTGCGGTGGCGATGAACATGGCCCGATTGCACTCTTTCCAGGGGTTAGACCAGTCCAGTTTCCGAAGCCATCCTTCGAGAAACGCCGGCTGCAGGTACGGATCTGCAAACCGTAACGAATAGGATGGTCTGGCGCTCAGAGCATCCAGCGCGTTCAGCGCAAAGTAGGTTGTCTGGTGGAGGAGGTAATCTATGCCTGGGCTGGTAGGCTCCAGGTCATCCACCGTCAAGCAAGGATCCACAAAGAGGCCGCTTTCTGCATCCTGGGCGGATGTCAGCACTTGGACAGTTCGTACCCGCTCTGCTGCCTCCGGCAGGGCACCGAAGAGTTCCGCGGTCAGGACAGCGAAACAGAGGGACATCAGGGTTGGTTGCGGTGCAATCGCGCTAAGGGCATAGGCAGGGCTTTCCGTCCCGCTTTGCCGGCGACAGGCCACCCAGGCCAACACGCTCTCCCGGAACACCTCGGCGGATACACCGTGCAGATCGGGCATGGCCATCATGAATTGGGCGTTTCCCCCTTTGTCCCGAGAGTGTGAATCCAACCTCGCACCAGGGAAAAGGCAGAACGGCTGGCCACGGCCAGGAGGCCTCGATTTCCGGGACGAACCGGGTATCGGGCCAGGCTAGCGCTCGCGGCCATCGCCGCTTCCTTCCAACGGCCGCTCCGGTAGGCCCGAAAAGCCAGGCCCGCCAGGATGAACGAATAGGTTCGCCGCATCAGGAGGCGCGGTTTTCGGTTTCCCGGCCAGGAAGCAAAGACACGACGGGCGATTTCCAGCGGGTTTCCATCGGTGGCACCGGCGTTGAATGCGTATCCCAAGGCATAGTTCGCCAGAGTGTCAGCAGCCTCACGCCGTTTTTCCAGAGAGCGGTCCACCTCCAGGGCGCGCTGAGTACATGGGGCAATCCAGGAAACCTCTCCAAAGGCCGCTTCCGCGCAGGCCGCGGCAAGACAGGTGAGGGCATATCTCGGGTGTGGGAGAACGAACTGCCCCCGCTTGCTCCGGCGCCGCAGGGCTTCTTCTACGGCCCGTAAAGCACATCGTTGCTGCTGCAGCCCTTGGGGGCTGTAGGTGATAGACCCTGGTGCCATACGCTTGAGGTATAGGGGTGCCGGAAGATTGGCAACACAAGCACGCTCGGCAATACGTAAGACGAGATCATAGTCCTCTGCAGCAGCATAGGTCTCATCGTACCCACCTGCCGCTTCAAAGACTTCCCGGCGCATCATCAAGGAACTGTGAAGGAGGCAATTCTCCCCGAGCAACAAAGCCTGAATCTCGGTGTTATGGAGCGGTACCTGGAGTCGGGTACTTGCTCCTTCTCCGAATAGAATTCCTTGCGATCCAACAAGCCCTATTTCGGGGTGGGCATCAAGGAAAGCCACTTGTTTTTCAACGCGATCGGGGGTCGAAAGGTCGTCGGCGTCCTGAACGGCCAAGTACTCTCCTCGGGCCACCGCATTCCCACCGTTCCTGGCCCGGGCCACGCCCTGATTGGTTTCGTTGCGCAGGCGTATGATACGTGAATCTGCGTAACGATCGAGGATCTGGGGGGTTTCATCTGTCGATCCGTCATCTACGACAATCAGTTCCAGATCGGGAAAGGTCTGGTGGAGAATGCTGTCAATCGCTTCCTCCAGGAAAGGCGCCGCGTTATAAGCGGCGATGACAACGGAGACCCTGGGACAGGTGGAACGGCGCCCGGCCTTATCTTCAACGGGCATGGTGTTTTCTTGCCAGCAGGATGATCAGGAGCACGAGAAAGCCGGTCAGACCGCTGCCGACCAGAACGGGGCTCAGGGTAGACCCCCCGTGGCCAGGTTGTGTTGGGGGACGAGTCTCCCTCGTAATCGCGAATGGTGTTGCCGTTCCTGGGGGCATGGGGGTTTCGGTAGGCGTCGCCGATGGGGTTGCCAGTAAGGTGGCAGGCCGCGTAGGCAGCGGCGCAGGAGATTGACCAGATGCGCTTACCTGGGCTCTAGCGTACCAGATTTCGCCGTCATTGGAATACCAGACCACGTGGAGCAAGTTGCCCTGACCCAGGGATGCGCGGGCCCGGTCAGGCCCCTTCCTCTGCCATTCCGGGCCATCCTTCACGGCAATTGTCCCCACGGCCTCCGGTTCACTCCATCCCGTGCCTGTCCACCGGGCATAATAGGGTCGAACGATACCGTGGTCGTCCCGTCCGATGGTGAAGAGATGCAAGGCGCCGGTATCATCCTGTTCCACGGTCATCCACCCCAGGCATCCTTCGACCGGGGCGAGGATACGGGTCATTTGGTCCCATGAAAGCCCGCCGTCGGGAGAGATGCGCTCCCGTCGAGCACAGGAGGGACCTTCGTGGGTGGCGCTCCAGAGCACGTGGACCTGGTTCCCCAGGATGCCCAGGCTGGGCCAGGTCCCTTCGTTATCCAGTTCTACCGGTTGCTCCCAGGACTGGCCTGCGTTGGTGCTGCGGGTATAATAGATTCCACCGTCCAGGCGATCCACCCAGACCACGTGGAGGCGACCTTGCTCGTCCGCCCGTATCTGCACCGTTTCCGAGACGGTAGGCAGAGGCTTACGCGTCGCCGTTGGCGGAGACAGACGCACCGGGGCAAGCCAACTGTCGCCACGGTCCTGGGAAGCCGTGTAGTAAATTCCTGGCTCCTCCCCGTTATCCAGGTAGACCAGGTGCAACACCCCTTGGTGGATGATCAGATACGGGTCTTGCACAGGACCGTACGCAACCGTCGTCGGTTCGCTCCAGTTCCTCGCCGATTGGGCCTCTTCCACCGGTGCCCGGCTATAGAGCAGTCGATCGCTACTTGCCCAAACCAGGTGGAGCATCCCCGCGTCCTGATCCACGGTGGCGCAGGGTTTACTTACGATAGAATATACTCCCGGGGAGAGAAGGATATCTACCGGTCGGGACCATTGTTTGCCGTCCCATCGGGTGTAAAACAGGTAGCCACCCGATACCCCGGGCGAGAGTTCTACGCTTTCTTCCCAAAAGACGTGCACATACCCGAACCGGTCCGCGACGACCATCGGCTGGAAAGAACGCCCCGGTGTCCCGACCGAGAGGTTGATGGGTTCGGTCCAAACGATGGTCCAACCCTGGGCTTGTGAACCGGCTGCGCCGTAAGCCAGGAACAGGGGGAATACAAGGCAGGTGAAAACAGATTTCACCCATAGCCGGATGGTTCGCTCATTCACCATTTTTGAGGAAAGGTCCTCGTGGTATTGGTTCGCCAAGGTGTGGTCGAAATTATGCCCGTTCTGTGAGCATGCGAGTCAGGGTATCTCGTACTTGCCCCCGGTTCTTCGTGGCAAAATACCAGTCGATTGTGCGATGGAGACCGTCTATGAACCTGACCTTCGGCTCCCAACCGAGTAACCGGCGGGCCAGGGAGTTGTCGGCGACACGGTTGAGGGGGCCGGTAGGCATCTCCGGGTGCAGTTCGATCCGCGCCTGGTGGTCTGTGTAGCGCAATACCTCCTGAACGGCATCGATGACCCGGGTGCGTTCCATCGTCCCCAGGTTCACTGCCGTGCCATCCTCGATTTTCTCTGCGGCCAGGATGGTACCTTCCACGATGTCGCCCACGTAGGTCCAGTTGCGAATTTGCTCGCCCGTCCCCCACACGATAAAGGGGTCCTGGCCGATGAAAGCGCGGGCGATCATGGCGATGACGGCATGGTTTTCCACCCCGCGCTCGCCGTAGACCGTGAAGTAACGGCAGGAGGCCGTCTTCATGCCCCACTCCCGCGCATAGGCGCGCAGCGTCATCTCTCCCATCAGTTTGGCCCAACCGTACATGTTGTCCGCATCGTAGGGCGGGCCGACCATATCTTCGGTCAGGTAGATGACCTCGTTGGGATCCATCTGCTTGTAGTTGGGGTAAACGCACCCGGAGGAGGCATAGACGATCTTTTCCACGCCGGCCTCGCGGCAGGCCAGGAAGACAAGCCCATCCAGTGCCAGGTTGGTCGCACAGGCCGCCTGGTGAAGGTCCACATAGCCTCTCCCGCCGTGGTCGGCCGCCAGGTGGAAGACTACGTCCATTCCCTCCACCGCTCGTTGGGCTATACCAGGGTGAAGCAGGTCAGCATGGATGAACTCGATCCGTCCTTCATCGAGGTGGCGCTGGATGTTCTCGATCTTGCCGCTGCTGAGGTTATCCACTACGCGGACGGCTGCGCCACGCTCTACCAGCGCATCCACCAGGTGGGAGCCGATGAAAGAGGCTCCCCCCGTTACCAGAACTTTCCGAGTGCTCCAGTCCATTTTATACCTCCGGAATGGTCGTTGCCGCACCGTGGGCCGCGATGGGCCCGGGCCACGCCTGCCTGGGATCATCGGGATGCGCTCCTCGACCCAGGACCACATACTCTACTGCCGGCCCATACTGCCGGCCGTCCAGGATGCGCCAGCAATCTATGACCACCGGCCGGCCGTTGGAATAGTTCAGGTGGGAGGGGGAGAGGCCCTTGAATTCTTCCCACGGGGTGGCCAGCACCAACACATCGGCCTGGCGTACACACTCCTCCGCCGATGAGGCCAAAGTCGCGCCCCGGCCCAGGACATGGCGGACGTTGTCCAGGGCGGCCGGATCGTACAGGACAACCGGTATTCCCCGGTCCAGCAGATATTCGGCCAGCTGCACGGCTTGCGATTCCTCGATAACGTCCGTGTTGGGTTTATAGGACAGTCCCAGGATGCCCACCCGTCCTCTTGGGGGCAAGCGGGACAGCACCAGGTCGAGTAGACGGTGGACCTGGTAGCGGTTCAGCCTGTCGGTGGCTTCGGCCAACATCGCCTGGACACCTATCCGGCGGGCCAGATGGAGAAAGGCCAGGTTATCGCGGGGGAAGCAGGGGCCGCCGTACCCGATCGCGCCTTTCAGATACTTGCGGCCGATACGGCTGTCGAGTCCCAACGCCGATGTGACCACGTCCACGTCGGCGCCCGGCAGGCGCTCGCAGACCTCTGCCAGCATGTTGGCGTAGGAAATTTTGGTGGTCACAAAAGTATTGACGGCCAGTTTGGTCAGTTCCGCGTTGAAAGTTCATCCGAGCGATGGGCGGGGCGTTTTCGCACAGGTTGTGGTAGATGCCGGAGAGGATGTCGCCGGAGCGCGGATCGGACTCTCCGATCAGGATAAAATCCGGGTTGAGCATATCGTGGATGACGCTTCCCAGGGCGATAAACTCCGGATTGTAGCACAGACCGAAATCGCGTCCGCAGCGCCGGCCGGAAGAGGCTTCCAGGGCCGGCAGGACCTCCCCTCCTGTGGCCCCGGGCATGACGGTGCTGGTAAGGACGACCAGGTGGAAGCCTTCCTTATGGCGCAGGGCTCTGCCGATGTTTCCAGCGGCGGCCAGCACGTAGCGCAGCGAGAAGGAGCCGTTTTCGTCGCTGGGGGTGGGCACGATGATGAAGGTAGCCTCGGTGGTGCTTACGGCAAGGTCATAGTCCCCGGTGGCCGAAAGGCGTTCCCGGGAAGCCTGGATAAGGGGTTCCAGCCCCGGTTCGTAGACCGGCGCTTTCCCTTCGTTGATCAGGCGGATGGGACGTTCATCTACATCCACACCGATGACCTCGTGCCCCTTGTAGGCCAGCACGGCCGCCAGCGGTGCACCCAGTTTTCCCAATCCGATGACCGAGATACGCATCCGGAAATCTCCTTTCTATGTGGCGTCGGTCCTGTGGCGCCACTTCCGATAACAGGCCATCAGCCGGCTGCCCACGACCGACTCGGCCAGGATGGAGAGAACCCCCCGGTTGGCGAGGAATGAAGGACGGTAACATACGGCCTTCACAAGGTAGCGTGCGGCCTGACGGAGATTTCCCTCTCGGTAGGCCCGGAAGCCGGAATCCGCAAAGCGGTTGCTGTGCCAGAGTCGGTATTCTTTGGTCAGGGCCGGCAGTAGCCAGCGTGGGGTGAGGATCCAGGTGGCGTCGAGCAGGGTGTACAGATGATCGAAGTCGCCCATGAGGGCTCGATTGCGCTCCGCCTCCGGGCCTTTCCGGACCTCCTCAAAGCCACCGGGGACGTGGGCATAGTCGTGGTTCTGGTGAATCGCCAGGACGGCCTGGGTGGCATCAATCAGGGGTGCACCGCGGGCCCGGGCCTCATAGAGCAACCAGTTATCCCAGGCGGGGCGGCCGATGGCAAAGGGAGGGATATCTCCCCATAGGCCGCGGGTGAAGACAAAGTAGTCGATCCCAATGGGGGGATGCAGTTTCCCGTAACGCAGGGCATACGCTCGAAGCCGGTTTTCCCCGTCCGTCTGAAAATCCCAGGCATGTTCCAAGTCGAGGTCCCAACGCCGGCCGGCCATAAGGAAGCGACGAAAGGGGATCCGCCGGATGGCGACGGTAAAGTCGCTCAGGAGGATGATGTCGGCATTTACATAGCAGAGCAAATTGTAAGTTGCCAGACGCTGGGCCTGCTCGAAGAGGTCGTTCAGCAGGGGCGTGCCGTATTCGCTGCGGGCCACATCGGGGACGTGCCTGACCGCAAACTCAGCCGCCACCTCGGCCGTGCCCTCGTCATCGCCGAAGAGGATGATCTCGCAGGCCGGCCGCAGCAGCGTCCAACTGCGGATAGCGTTGCGCTGGATGATGGCGATGTGGCCGCGGAAGGGTTTGGGGATGGTGAACAGGGTCAGCAAGGAACACCTCCCTCCGGCGCGCAGGCCGTCACGCACAAGTGCCAGCCAAAATAGCGCTCCAGCCAGCGAAAGAGCGGCTTCGGCATCCAACGGAAGTACCACACTTTGACGTAACGGTACTGCACATAGTCCGGGATGCGGTAGGGAAAGATGTGGTCCACCCACATCTCCGTCAC
>JBMFNL010000086.1:0-8071 GCA_049970175.1 Chloroflexia bacterium | reverse complement strand
TGGCCCAGTCGGGGGAGCCCTCGGATGTATGAGCAACGGCCTGCTGTAACAGGGACATGGCCGCATCCAGGTCCGACAGATGACCAAGGGCCTGAAAGCGACGGATAAAGGCAACCCCCGCATCGTTCCAGGCCGCCAGGCGAAAGCGCTCTTCGGCCTGGGCGAAGGCCGGGTGGTCGAGGATGCGCTCCCAGGCGGCCACGGCTTGGTCCAGGGCCGCGGGGTCGCCCGTCCGCAGGTAGTGGGACTCCCCCTCCTGGGCGCGGCGGAGGTCATCTTGCAACTCGGCGGGTGCGGCCGGCCCGCCGCCGATTTCGGCAAAAGCCTGCGCGATCCCCACCTCCCGGCACCGGCGCAGCAGGGCGCGGTGCTCCTCGAAGATGCGCCGCGCATTTTCGTCCCCCTGGGCGAGGGCGGCCTGCACGAGTTGCTCCAGGAGCGCGTCGGCCTCGGCGGAGAGGAGTTCGGGGTGGGCCTCCAGGATGCGGCGGGATTCGGCCCAGGTATCGGCCTGGATGAATTGCTGCAGGGTCTGGGCCATAGAGAGTTGGGGAGGGGCAATGCTGGACTTGGCCCCTGCCGTCTTTTCCACCTTTTCGATGACCTTGGCGGTCTTTTCCAAAGCGGGGCCGCTCGCCCCGGCCGTCTGTTGCGTCCGACGCAGCGCCCGGTAGCGTTCTTCCAACACCTGGGCAAGTTCTGCCTGCCCGCCGTCGCGGGCGGCCTGCGCCATTTCCCGTATCCGCGCCTCGGCCTCGGGCTCCAGCAAGGCCGGGTGGTCGCGGGCCACCTGCAGCAGGGCGGTCATCGAGTCGGCTTCTAGCAGGGCCTGCACCCCGGCCACAAAAGGGGCGGCGGCCAGGAGGCGGGCCGCCGCCTCTTGGGTCGCCTCCTCCCACCGCCGATAGGCTTCCGGGTCCTCCCGGCGCAGCCGTTCCACCGCGGCGGCGGCCTCTTCGGCCATCCGGCGCAGGGCGGCCTCGGGACCGTCGCTCAGGGCCACGGGCAGGAACTCTCGGGGCACGATCTGCACCCGCTCCACCCACTCCTCCCGCCACGCCTCCCCCAGCCGCTCGCGCAGGGCGGAAAGGAGTCCCGCGGCCTGTTTGCGATCCTCCTCGGCCGTGGTATGGCGGGCCGGGGAAAAGAGTAGGGCCGGCTCCTGGCCGGCCCGGTAGATGAGGAGCGGGGCGTCCACCTCCCCCTCATGCCCGCAATGGGGGCAGGTGAAGGCGTGCAGCGCGCCGGCCTGGGCGCGCGCCAAGAGGTCGGGGCGCGCGGCGGCATCGAGCGTAAGGCAGATCTCAACTTCGAAGGGCCGGCCACAGCGGGGACAGGTCAGGGAAGCCTTCTCGGTGAGGGTGCCCATGACCTCCTCCTTGGGGGCAAAGGAGCGCGCCCGCCGAACGCTTGACCTCGGCGGACCGCCCGTGTATGATGCCTGCTGCCAGGGCGAGGGCCCGCCTTGGCCGCCGCCTCGGGCTCCAGGGAAGCCGCGAGGCTTTTGCTCTATCCAACCGCATTGTAGGGGAACGCTTGGGAAAAGTCAAGCAGGAGCGACCCCCAAGGTCTTCCTGCGCCGGTCCGTCCGCCAGGGGTATGTAGCGACCAATCCGCTTGAGAGTGGACGACGGTTCGCGTCCACCCCGAGAAGTAGGGGCACCCGCTCACCAGGAGGTTTTCTCTCCCCCTGGGCGGTCCATTCGACCACCGGAGTGGCCACCTCCCACTCCTGCCCAGCAGGCGAAATCGGGGCGACGTTCAGATTCGGCCGAGCCTTTCATAGAGGTCAACGATCTGGTCGGCGACCTGCGGCCAGGCAAAGCGGCGGGCTACCTCCACGCCGTACAGGCCCATTTGACGGCGCAACCGACAGTCCAGCAGCAGTTGGGAAATGCGGTTGGCCAGGGCGGCCGGATCTCCCTGGGGCACCAGAAAGCCCGTCACCCCATCCTCGACAATGTAGGTCAACCCGCCGACGCGCGAGGCCACCACCGGCGTGCCGCAGGCCAGCGATTCCAGCGCCACCATGCCGAACGACTCATAGTAGGAGGGGACGACGCAGACGTCGGCCGCCGAGTAGTAATAGGGGAGTTCGTCCTGGTCGCGCCGGCCGAGGAAGGTGGCCAGGGAGCGCAATCCCAGTTCCTCCTTGAGGCGTCCCAGGCGCTCCATCTCCCGCCGAAGGGCCTCATCGCTGCTTTCGGCATCGCCTCCGACCAGGGCCAGGCAGGTGCGGCAGGCCCAGTCGTCCGGGAGGTCCCGAACCACATAGGCCATGGCCCGCAGGAGGTCGTCCACGCCCTTCAGGGGGTCCATCCGGCCGACGTAGAGGAGCATATGCGCTTCCTCGCAGGGTTCGCACGGCGTGCCCACATGGGCTCGGGCCTCCACCTTGGGAATGGGACGGAAACGTTCCAGGTTCACGCCGGGCGGAATCACGTGGATGCGCTCGGCCGGAGCCCGGTAATACTCCATCAGTTGGTCGCGTTCCAGGGGCGTGGCGGCGACGATGGCGTCCACCCAGCGGACGATCTCGCTCTCGGACCGGAGGCGGCGGCGGTCCTCCCGATAGCCCCGCGTCCGGCCGAACGTTTCCTTGGCCGCGCCCAGGGTGTGGAACATATGCACGACCGGAATCTTCCACCCCTCCTCCCGCAGAAGACGGGCCACCAGGGCCGAGAGCCAGTAGTGGCTGTGCAGGAGGTCGTAGCGCAGGCTTTCTTCCTCGGCCGTGCGGCGGACCTCGCGGGCAAAGTCGGGAAGGTAGCGCCAGAGGGTATTTTTGTCCAGGGGCATTTCAGGGCCGGCCGGCACGTGGATGACCCGGGCGTTTTCGCCAAACCAGCGTACCCGAGGGATGTGCGGGTCCTGGGAACGGGTGAAGACGTCCACAGCGATGCCGCGCCGGCCCAACTCCCGAGCCAGTTCGCGGACGTAAACGTTCATTCCACCGGTATCTTTGCCCCCCAGCGTGGCCAGGGGACAGGTGTGGACGCTGAGCATGGCGATGCGCATGTGGGCCTCCGCTTCTGGGAAAGGTTTCGTCAGGCTCGACCCGAATGTTGGCGCGACGTCAAGGAAATGGGGCGTCCATGCGGGACCAGCGGGAGATAAATTCGGAGTTGTTGACCAGGGTGGCCGTGCCGTTGCCCCGCAGGGCCACGCCGCCCCCGCGCTGCGTTGCGACGCGGGCGGAGATCACGTTGGCGAGGAACCTTACGTTCATTCCGCGCCTCCTTTCCCCGGGCGGCCGCGGCGTGGGTTCCGCACCACCAGGCGGTACACGGCGCTATCCACGGCCCCGAAGCGGTACTTGTAACCCTCGCCGCCGCGCAGGAAATCGAAACGTCTTTTCCGACGGGCGATGGCGTCCTGGATGCAATAGGCCAGCAGGACGATGCCGGAGGAAAGTTCAGGGCGCCAGGCGGGGTCGAAGCCGGAGTTGTAGAGCAGGAGGTCCCCCCCGTAGTCGAAGCACCAGAGGGAGGCGGCCGGCCGGCCGTCCAGCCAGAGGGTATAGAGGTTGAGCCAGCCGGCCTCCCAGGTGACACCGGCCATATCGCGGAAGAAGGCGGCCATCCGGGGGGTCATAAAGGCCTCTTTCTCCGGGTGGCTGGCCCGGTGCAGACGGATAAAGGTCTCCACCGCCTCCTCCAGGCCGGCCGGGTCCTGGAGGCGGGACCAGCGCACCTCGGCCTCGACTTCGGCCCGGCGCACTTTGCGCCGAATCTCGTGGCGCTGCTTCTTATCCAGGGCGGCCAGATAGGCTTCCCAACTTTCGGGAAGGGGGATGTAGGGAGCCGCCTCTTCCGGCTCGATGGTGAAATCCTCCGGGAAACACTCGGCGCAGACCTGACACAGCGCCCCGGAGGTCGGGGAGGCGGCCGGAAGACAGTGCAGGTCGAGGAGGTCCCAGGAGGCCTCGGCGAGGAGGTATTCCATCAGGGCCCGGTAGACCTCGCCTTCCCGGCCTCGGGCGACGATCAGGTCCAGGTAGTCGGAGACTTCCACGCCGCCGATGAAACGGAGGACCCGCCGGCCGGCTTCCTCCTGGGCATAGAGGGGGGCGATTCCCTGGAGCATGCCCGTCCCGTCGCGGACCAGGAGGAGGTAGAGTTCCAGGTCGGTTCCGAAGTGTTTCCACCAGACCGTCTGCCACTGCGGGGTCAGGAACAGGGTATCCACCACCGCGCGGCCCAGGAGGGCCGACCACTCGGCCGTCAGCCGAGTCCAGGCATCTTCCCAAGTCCAGCGTTCGACATGCATTCCAAGCCTCCGGGCCACTTCTGTGCCGGCTATTGTACTACGCCCGGCCGGCCGGCGCAAACCTTTGTCGCGGAGGCGATTTTGGGCCCCTCGCGGCCGGTTGGGGGCCGCCGTAAGGGCACCGGTGGGATGGATGAACGGATGCCGTTCTTGCCAAAAGGAAGAGGTGGTGATAAGATGCTTCCTGACGGCGTGTCGGTTGCCCTGGGATAGGGTTCGGAAGATGGTTCGTCATCGCCTCGTCGGCCGGCTCATCTGGATCGTGCCCGCCGGCCTGTTTCTTCTCCATAGCCTCCTCTTCCGTTCCTGGCTCATTGATGACGCCGGGATCTCCTTCGCCTATGCCCGGAACCTGGCCTTGGGCTACGGGTTGGTCTCCCAGCCGGGCCGGATGCCGGTGGAGGGCTATTCCAACTTCCTCTGGACCGTGTCCTTGTCCCCGTTCTTCGCCCTGGACCTTTTTTCCCCGCCGCTCACCCCCAAGGTATGGAGCGCCTGCCTGGTTTTCCTTTCCTTCCTCGCCCTGTACCGTCTCCTCCATTCCCTCGACCGGCGGGGGCCGGAGATGGCCGCCGCCGTCCTGACCTTTCTGGCCGTCAACACCCCCTTTGTCGTCTGGGCGACCTCCGGTCTGGAGAACCCCCTGTACGTCCTGCTGCTCAGCCTTCTGCTGCTCTGCACCCTTCGCGCCACGGTCCTGGAGGAGACGACGGTTCGAGCCGGCCTACTCGGCGGGCTTCTGGCCGGTGGCCTGGGGCTGACGCGCCCGGATGGGGTGGTCTTCTTCCCGGCCTTCCCCGTCCTGCTTCTGGTGCGGGCGATGCGTCGGAAGGCACCTCCGTCCCGACTGTGGCCGGCCCTGGGGGGCTACCTGGGCCTCTTTGCAGCGATCTACGGGGGGTTCCTGGTCTTTCGCTGGACCTATTACCACGACCTGGTGCCGAACACCTATTATGCCAAAGGGGGGCCCACCCTACAGGACCTCCTGAACCTCCTCCTGCTCCGCCCGGAGGCGCTTTCCAAAATCCTCGACGGTCTCTATGCCGTGGCCGGCCCCTTCGGGGGGCTTGTCCTTCTGGCCCTCGTGGCGACGACCGTGGTGCTCCTGACCCGCCGCCGCTTCCGGCGCGAACACCTGGTCCTGGCCGTTTTCCTGCTCCTGGCCCTGGCCGATTACGTCCTTATGCCCTCTGACTGGCACGGGGAGTTCCGCTATGCCACCTCCCTGGTGGTGCTGGTTTACCTGTATGCCGTAACAATCGCCGTGGCCCTGCTTCGAGGACTGGAACGGCCCCGCCGGGTCAAGGTGCGGCTGGCCGGCCTCATCCTGGCCGTATGCTGGGGGCTCAGCCTCCTGCAATTCGGCGGCCGTTCCCTCCGTTTTGCCCAGGACCCCTCCGTGCCCTTTGCCGAGGTGGCCCGCCTTGCGGAGCGTTTCGACCGCTATGCCGATGTCCTGGGTCTGGAGAACGCCTCCGTCCTCCTCCCCGATGTCGGCGGCACGCTCTACTACAGCCGGCTTCAGGTCTATGACCTGGGCGGCCTGACCGACCGCACGGTCGCCCTGACCCTGCTCCGCCGGCAGGACCTGGAGGCTTTCCACGACTATGTCTTCGACACTGTTCGCCCCACCTTCATCCATACCCACGGCCTCTGGGCCTACCTGGCCCGTCTGGACGACGACCCCCGTTTCCGCCGGGACTATGCGGCGATTCGGGAGGGACTCGACCCCTGGATCAGGGAAAAGTTCGGCCTGGAGATGTACTCAGGCGATTACGTCCGCCGGGAGGTGGCCGGAGGGCGGCTGGGCGAGTTGCAGAACACGGGGCCTTGAGAGAAGTCCGTAGCCCCGTGAGTATCAGGGGCACGGGGACGATGGATCCAGCGCGAGCGCCGGGTCCGCAAAGTATTTCCACCAGTTGTTAGCCACTCCATCAGGCCCACAGCCGCTGTTGGAGGGCAGGTGAGAGAACCAGTAAGCCAGGTAGCCAAGGGCCGTGCATCCCCATTCCAGGCAGGAGACCGGCTTGGCCGTATCGGCGGGGTTGCCCAGGTTAGGATAGTTGGCGAAATCATCACAGTTGGAGAGGACGGGGGTGGTATTCTCATAGTCGTAACCCTGCTCCCCGTTCGGGGGATAGTGGATATTCCCGCAACCGCTGTAAGAATAGTTTGGGGATAGCGCTTTGACCAGGGCGAAGCGTTCCCAATTGTGGGCCGTTCGGTTTTGTTCCCAACTGCCGTAAACCTGGGTCATCGTGGCTTCCATCCGATGGCCGGAAGATGGATTGCGAGGGATGTGAGTATGACCTGGTGCTTCGGTCCGAACCGGTCTCGTGGGACCGGATCGATCGCATCTGCCTGGAATACCACGAAGGAGTAGGGGGGCGGAGCCACAACGAACTCGTCAGGGCCTTGCGGGAATACGGCTACCAGGTTCAGACCTTCCAGCGAGCGACCCATCCCCACCTGGGCTTTATTCGCGCCTGGCGGGAGCCACTTTTCTCCTGAGGTGATCTTCCGCAATGCTTCTTTAGCCGAAAGCGTCCCGAAAACGCCTGGCGGCACCCCCAGGGATGCCGCCAGACCCATCTGAGCAACCCGTCGGGTTGCCTTCCGTCGCTCCTCTACTCCTTCTTGGTGCCCTCGATGGCATCTACCGGGCAGACCTCGGCGCAGGAATGGCAGTCGGTGCAGCAGTCCGGATCAATGACATAGATTTCCTCGCCCTCGCTGATGCAGCCGTCCGGGCATTCCGGCTCGCAGGCTCCACAGGCGATGCATTCGTCGGTGATCACATGCGGCATTTCCAAACCTCCTCGCTCTTTCGATCCTTCGGGAGAGGGTTCCCTCGGGGATAGCCCTCCAGGTCGGGGCGGACAGATTTGAACTGTCGACCTCGCGGTCCCGAACCGCGCGCGCTCATCCAGACTGCGCCACGCCCCGCGTGTTGATACTATACCACAACTTGCCCCGGCCGGCAAATGCCCTAACGCCGCGCCCGTCTGGGCGGGCGTTCCCCGAACCAGGCGGCTATGGCCAGGGCAAAGATGGCCGTCATCAGGCCGGCCGAAACCACACACCAGGTGCAGACGGCCCGGATTTCGAACAACTCCAGATAGGTCAGGAAGAGGCTGAAGAGGAAACCGAATCCCGACAGGCCGAGCAGCACCAACCCCACCGGCAGGCCGGCCATCTGCCTCCGGTTGATATAGCCCAGCGTGATCGCCAGGATGAGGCCGTACCCCACCACCCCGATCACGGCGATGGGGACGCCGAACATATATACATAATCACTCAGGTTGACCCGCTCGCAGCCCTGGTCCGGGCAGATCAGGCTTTCGGAGAGGCGCGTCTCGTACAGGGCCAGGTAGACGGCTACCAGGAGTCCCACCAGGGCCAGCACCCCGATGGCCATACGGAGCCGAAAGGCCGGCAGCGTGGTCATTTGGCCAACTCCTCCTCGATGATCTGGCGAAAGGTCTCGAACGGAGCCGCCCCCTCCAAGGATCGCCCGTTAATGAGGAAGGTCGGTGTCCCCTGAATTCCTCGTCCCAGGGCATCGTTCAGGATCGTTTCCAATCGGGTCCGGTAACGACCCTCCCGCAGGCAGGCCTCCAGCGCCGCGCCGTCCAACCCCAGTTTCGGTGCCGCCTGGCGGACCAGCACATCCATCAGGTCGGTCCCTCCGGTCCAGGAGGATGCGTTCTCATACTCCCAATCGTGCATTTCCCAGAACTTGCCCTGCTCTCCGGCACAGTAGAGCGCCTCCGCGGCCGTGCGCTGGAAGATATCGTCTAAG
>JBMFNL010000085.1:0-8816 GCA_049970175.1 Chloroflexia bacterium | reverse complement strand
TGGTGCACCGCGACGTCAAGCCCGGCAACATCATCGTCGATGCCGAAGGCCAGGCCGTGCTGACCGACTTTGGCATCGTCCGCGCGGCCGAAGGCACCCGCCTGACGGCGACGGGGCTGACCCTGGGCACGCCCGAATACATGGCCCCGGAACAGGCCCAGGGGCAGGAGCCCACGCCCGCCGCCGACCTCTACTCCCTGGGCGTGGTGGCCTATGAGATGCTTGCCGGAGAAGCGCCCTTTCGCGCCACCACCCCTCTCGCCGTGCTGATGAAGCACGTGAGCGAAGCACCGCCGCCGCTGCGGGAGAGGAACCCGGCCCTCCCGGAGGCCGCCGAGCGGGCCGTGCTGTGGGCGCTCTCGAAGGACCCCCGCGCGCGTCCCCGCAGCGGGGCCGAGTTCGTGGCCGCGCTCAAGGCGGCGGCGGAAGGCCGGCCCGAGGAGGTGCCGACGGTGGTGCTGCCGGCGGCTCCTCTCACCCCCACCCCCCGGCCGCCTGCGGCGGCCACCCCCCTCCCCCTCTCCCGCGGAGCGGGAGAGGGGGAGGGGGGCAGGGGGAAGGGGGTGAGGGCGAGGGCCTGGCTTCCCCTCGCGCTCGTGTCGCTCGCCTTGGTGGTGACGGTGCTCGTGCTGGCCGCGGCCGGCCTCTTCTCGCCGCGCCCGCCGACGCCGGCGGTGGCGATCCTGCCCACCTACACCGTGCCGCCCAGCCCCATCCCGCCGACGCCGCAGTCCGACATCGGCTCGACCCGCACCCGCGCCGCCGATGGGATGGTGATGGTGTATGTTCCGGCCGGCGAGTTCCTCATGGGCTCGAGCGACGCCGACCCTATGGCCGATTCTGACGAGAAGCCCCAGCACACGGTGTACCTGGACGCCTACTGGATCGACCGGACCGAGGTGACGAACGCGCAGTACCGCCGCTGCGTGGAGGCGGGCGCCTGTAGCGCACCGGGCTGCTGGGGCGATAGCGACTTCAACGGCGCGGAGCAGCCGGTGGTCTGCGTGGACTGGCACCAGGCGCAGGCCTACTGCGCCTGGGCCGGGGGCAGGCTGCCGACCGAGGCCGAGTGGGAGAAAGCGGCGCGGGGGACGGATGGGCGCATCTATCCCTGGGGGGACGCCTTCGATGGGTCCAGGCTGAACTGCGACGAGGATCGTTGCGGTGATGGATGGCCGTACGCGGCGCCGGTGGGGAGTTTTCCGAGGGGGGCGAGCCCGTACGGAGCGCTGGACATGGCCGGGAACGTGTGGGAGTGGGTGAGCGACTGGTACGACGGCGGCTACTACGCCGGGTCGCCTTCGCGGAATCCGAGCGGGCCGGCTTCTGGGGACATAAAGGTGCTGCGCGGGGGCTCCTGGTACTACTACACTCCATCGTTCCTGCGCGCGGCCATCCACTACATCGTCTACCCTGACTTCCGCCGCAACCTCATCGGCTTTCGTTGCGTTGTTGCGCCAGGACGTTGAGTTTCTGGATTGCGGCGGGGCCATCCACGAATGGGACACGAATACACGAATGGGGAGAGGCGGGGGGCATCCACGAATGGGACACGAATACACGAATGGGGAGGTGGGCAGGTAGAACAGAGGTGCGGCTGGAACACAGGCGCTCTTCCCGGTCCGGCTATTTCCCCAACGCCGCCTCCAGCACCCTCCGGGCGATCGGGGCAGCGTGCTGAGAGCCGTGGCCGGCATGCTCCACCACCACGGCAACGGCGAAGCGGGGGTGATCCGCCGGGGCGAAGGCGATGAACCAGGCGTGGGGCTTGCCCGGAGGGGCCTCCGCCGTGCCGGTCTTCCCGGCCACCTGAACCCCGGGGATGCGCGCCCGCCAGCCGTAGCCCTGCTCCACCACGGCCACCATCAGCCGCTTCATCGTCTGGGCCGTCTGTCGGGAGATGGGGTCGCGCAGGGGGGTCGGCCGGGCCTCGTAGAGGACCCGGCCGGCCGGGTCCACCGCCCGCGCCACCAGGTACGGCCGCATCATCGTGCCCTCGTTGGCCACCGTCGCCGCCAGCATGGCCATATAGAGCGGCGTGACCTGCACTTCCCCCTGGCCGTAGCCGGTGTCGGCCAGGCCGGTGGGGATGTCCAGGAAGGTGCGGCTGCCGGCCAGGGTGCTCGTGGCGGCCGGCAGGTCGGTGAAATCGTCCCACAGGCCCAGGTCGCTGCCAAAGGTCAGCCCGAAACGCCGGCCGTACTCGCCGAATTTCTCCGCTCCCAAGAAGAGCGCGATCCGGGCAAAGGCCGTGTTGCAGGACCACTGAAAGTCCTCCAGGAGGTCCTGGCGCTTCATCCTGCGGGCCAGTCCCGTCTCCACATTGACGATCACGTGCCCGGTGACGGTGAACCGGTCCGTGCAGGAGATCACGCTTTCCTGGGTGAGCCAGCCGCTGTCCAGCGCCGCCGCCGCCGTCAGCGTCTTGAAGGCCGAACCCGGCGGGTACAGCCCGGAGGTGGCCCGGTCCAGGAGGGGCGCGTTTGTCGAGGAAATCAGGCCTTGCCAGTAGGCCGTCAGGCGGGCCTGTTCCTCCGCCCAATCGGCCTCGGGATCGATGAGCAGGGGGCGGGGATCGAAGCGGGGATAGGAGACCATGGCCAGGATTTCCCCGGTGCGCGCGTCCAGGAGGACGACGGAGCCGGCCGGGCACTCCTCTTGGGAACAGTCTATGCCCAGTGTCTCGGAGATGCTCTCGGTGTAGGCCCGTTCGGCCGCCTCCTGGAGGGAGATGTCCAGGGTGAGATACAGGTCGTTCCCCCGGTGCGGGCGGTGGGTGAGTTCCTCGATGAAGGCGGTCCAGGCATCCCGGTTCACCCGGCCGGCCAGGTAGTCGTCGTAGGTAGCCTCCAGGCCGGCGTTGCCGTAGAAGGGGTTATAGAAGCCCACGATGTGCCCCAGGTCGCCGCGGGGATAGACGCGGCGCACCCGCCCATCGGCGGTGACGGCGATGTCGGCCAGGAGGACGCCGTTCCGGTCGTAGATGCGGCCGCGACGGGTGCGCTGCTCCACGATGAGCGGGCGGACGTCCCGGAGGTCGTCGTCGCAGTTCCGGGGGTCCATATAGGCCACCTGCCGGCCGATGTCCGGAGCGCGGAAAAACTGGAGGCGCAGGAGTTGCAACCCCACCAGGAAGGCCGCGGTGAGGAGAAAGGCGCCGAAGACGCGCACGTTGTGCCCCAGGGGAGTCTCCCCCCGTTCGGGACGCTTCGGCCAGAAGGCTGCCAGGAGGAAAAAGGCCGCCCCCAGCAGGCAGAGCCACCAGCCCACCTCCGAAGGAGGGGTGCAGGTGCGCACCGGCAACTTCATGGCCTGGTCCAGGCAGGCCCCCCGCAGGCACTCCCCGTAGGATGACCAGGCGGAGGGAGAGGGCGTGCCCAGCCCCAGATAGGCCAGGAAAAAGGCCAGGCCTAAAGCCAGGAGACGCAAAAGGTAACGGACCATCGTTATCCTCAGCCGGGGCATTCCCCGGCCAGGGGCAAGACGAATCCGCCCCTACGGTTCCCAAACTGCGGGCAGCACCCGGTAGATCACCGTGCCGCCCGAAGCCACCTCCGAAGCGACATAGGAGGGAGCAGGATAGGCGGTCGAAGGCGCCGGCGGGGGATAGGGCGAGGGCGTCTCCCCGGCCGGCGGTTCGGCCGTCTGCCCCGCTTCGCCGGCCGGATAGACCCGCTCCAGGTACGTCCCCACCATCTGCTCGAACTTGGCCAGCCCCGTTTCTGGGTAGTAATGCCGCTCGTGCTCTCCCACAACGATGTAGGAAACGCGGTAGCGGCGCAGCAGGTCGAGCGTCGTCCGTAGGTCGGTGGTGCTGTAGAGCGTTTCCACATCCCGCACCCGCCGGTCCACCACCGAATACCCCAGGCGGCTTTCCACCAGCACCCGCTGCTGTTTCTGATGCCAGTCGTAGCCGATGAGGGTGGGCAGGCCGGTGTAGATGGAGATGCGGCCGACCAGGGAGCGATAGATCGGGCCAAAGCCTTCCAGGACCACCGGGGACCCTTCCACATGCGCCCGCAGCCAGGCGATGGCCCCGGCCTCCTGGGCCAGGACGATGGGGCCGTGGCCGTCATCGTAGACATCGGTCTGCATAAAGGCCTCGCCGTTCAGGCCCCAGCCCTGGGCCGTATTGGGGAAGCGGTCGTGAATCTTGGCCGGCGTGGCCAAGAGCGGGTAGAGAGCACAGAGGCCCAGCAGGAGGAAAAAGGCCGTGCGCCAGAGCCGCCGCGGCCGGCGAGCCCAGCCCTGGAGGCGCTCCCACAGGCGGGGGAGCGCCGCCGCCGAGGCCAGGGCAAAGAGGACCCAGATCTGGAGGTAAAATTTGAAAAAGGTGTTCATCCGGCCGATGTCGCCCCGGAGGACCCACAGTTCCACGCCCCCGCTCAGCCCCAGTCCGCCCAGAATCAGAAGGGCCGTGAGCCGGCCGCCGGCCTCCTGTCGGCGGCGAAAGAAGAGGATCAGGGCCGGGGCGGCGAAAAGCACCAGCCAGCCCAGGAGGTGCTGCTGGCGCAGGCGCTGGAAGAAGGAGGGTTGGGCCACCTCGGGAGCCGGCAGGAGGAAGAAGAGCACCAGCACCAGCAGGGGAAGGCCCGCTCCCAGGAGGGTGGAAAGGGCCGTTCCCTTGGGGTGGCCCCAGCGCCGCAGCCGTCGGAACAGGGTGGGCAGGCGGTCCCAGAAACGGGCCGCCAGGCGCAGGAGGCGGAGCGGCTTTTCCCGGACCCCCCGTCCCAGCGTTTCGGCCAGGAGGTAACTCACCAGGATAAAGAGGAAGAAGCCGTTGATGATCAGGTACTCCCCGACCCGGGTGCGCTCGCCGGTCCACGGATCCACGCTGGTGTAAAAGGCCCCGTAGCGATTCCAGAAGGGCTGGAACAGGAGGGGACTACCCAGCCAGAGAACGGCCGCAAGGACGGCCGGCCCCAGGAGGAGGCCGAGGTCCACCCGGCGGCGCCCGTAGAGGACCGCCGCCCAGCCCAGCACGGCCAGGAGAAAATAGGTGGGGAAGTCCCAGGAGTTGCCGGCGCGGAGCGCCCCCAGAACCAGGGCCATCCCCAACATCATCCCGACCGGCGGAAAGAGGGCCCGGAGGGGACGTTCGTCCCGGACCGGATGCCGGGACAGGGCCACGATCTGGGTGAGCGCCAGCAGGGTCAGGGGGAGGGCGATCATATGGGCGTGCAAATCGGCATAGAGGAAGGTAAAGAAGGGAAACTCGTTGATCTCGCCGCCGTGGACTCCCCGATGGACGACGTCGGTGATGACCCGTGAGGCGTCCCAGTACCACTGGTGCAGGCCTACGTTGAAGGGTGCCCCCCGGAGGACCTGGAACAGTCCGGCCACCCCCTTGACCGCCGCCGCCAGCCCCGGTATGGTGCTTTCCAAGGCCAGGCCGCCGGCTTCGCCCAGTTTGTTCAGGATGAGCATGTATTCGCCCAGATTCCCCAGGAGGGCGACGAAGACGCTGCCCGCCAGGCCGGCATATACGGCGCGACGCTCCAGGGGGTTCCCCCGCTCGACCAGATGGTAGACCACCGTGAAGGCGCCCCCGCAGGTCAGGCCGTAGAGGAGGGGGATGGCCAGGTTATAGGCCACCGCAGGGACGATGCCGGTGAGTTTGATCAGGCCGGCCAGGAGGACGTGGCCGAAGTAGTAATAGTTCAGGTAGCCGCCGGCAAACCAGGGGTCATAGGGCGGGAAGGTGGTGCTGCGGACGATGGCCGTGAGGTAGGCCAGGTCCATCGGCTTCTCCCCGCCGAAGTAGGGGTGCCAGACGTCGGGGTTGCCCATCCGGATGAGGAGGAAGAGGAAAAAACCGCCCAGGAAGACGGCCTCCTCCAGAAGCAGGAGACGCCGGCGGGTGCGGAACAGTTCTGCCAGTTCCCTGCGCCTCCGCCAACCCACGATGCCGCTCACGGCCAGGAGCAATCCCAGCACCAGGAGGAGGGTCCAGCGGGTGTAGGGGAGCACCTGGGTCGCCGCGAGAATCCAGGAAAGGTAGCCCAAAAGGAGGATGCCCAGGACCTTGGCCGGCAGATACCCGCCGTCGGCCAGCCGGCCGAGGAAAAAGTGGGCAAGCGGCAGGGCCAGCAGCCCCAGCCCTTCGACCAGGAGCAGCCAGAGGGGCAGGGCCAGGCGGGTCGGCCAGCCGTCGGAGGGGAAGATTTCGCTCCAGGTGCCGCCCTCTTGCTGGATGCGCGCCTCCTCCGGGGTGAGCAGGAGGTCGCGGTACGAGGGCACATCGATCGGGCGGAGGCGGGCGATATTCTCCCAGTCTATGCCTTCGGTGAGCATCCGGCGGGCCTGCTCGATGTCAAAGGCCTCGGTGCGGCGAAAGATCTGCACCTTGGGGTGGTCGTAGACGGAAAAGGCCTCCTCGGCGCCCTGGTCGGGGATGGGGAGGCCCATCCAGCCGGAGAGGAGGCGGGCGCGTTCCTCATCGCTGGTGTCCTCCAGTCCCTCGGGGACGCCCAGGGCAAAGAGGGTGGGGTAGGAGGTGAAGGTGGCCACCCGCTCAAAGCCCAGGGAGCCGTCGAAGAGGGCCTGGTAGTAGCGGGTGGTTGCCGGATAGCGCATGGGCAGGCGGGGGATAGAGTCGTAGAGGCGGTTGCTGGTCAGGCAGAGGTAATCGGTGTGGGAAAGCATCCGGAGGAGGTTCTCCACCTTCTCCGGCGTATCCTCGGCATAGGGTTCCAGTTGCAGACCCCGGTAGATGGAGAAGCCGTCCTTGCCGTCCACGCGCATGGGGATGGCGTCGTCCCAGTGCTCGTTGGCCAGGGCGACGGCCCAGGTGCGCACGATGCCGCGCAGGGCCCGCAGGCGGAGGTAGTAGGTGCGGCCGGCCTCTAATGCCAGGGGGGAAAGGGGCACCCTGCCCGGGGCGGCATCGCCGGACGGCCCCCGGAAGTCGCCGACCACGATGCCCCGGGCCAGCACCTCCCGCCCCTCGGCATCGGCGCAGACGGCCACCTCCAGTTCCTCCTCGCCGGGGGTGTCCGTGGGGTCCTGCAGGTGGGCGATGGTGACCCGAACGGCCGTGCCGCCGGCGGGGAGGGCAAAGGGCGTCACGCTGGGGGGGCCGCCGGCCGTATAGTCGTAGGCGTTGGGGATGGGGATGGGCACCTCGCCTCCGTCGGCCAACGTGAGGAAGGCCCCCCGGTCGGTGGGGATGTTTTTATAGATCCACCTCGAGGCCACCGCCCGGGTGACCGGCCGGCGGTAGATCTGGATAAAGCCCCAGGCCCAGAGCCCGGTCCCCAAGACGACCACCCCCAGGAGCGTGCCGGCCAGGGCCGTGCGCCAGCGCGGCCGAAAAGATTCCCGGGCCCGGGCCCGCTCCCAGAGCGAGAGCAGGAAGCAGGCGGCAAAGATGCAGAGCAGAGGGTAGAGCGGCAGGAAGTAGCGCATCGTCTTGACGAACTGGACGCCCTGGTAGATAAAGAGGAAAAGCGTCCAGGTCAGGGGAACGAGGGGGCGCAGGTCGCGCTTACGCACCAGTTGCCATCCGGCCCAGACCACCCCGACCCAGGCCGTAAGCCCCAGCGGCAGCCCCATCCCCCAGAGGACCATATTTTGCCAGGGGAAAAGGAGCGGGGCGCGGTTCGTCCACTGGTGGCCGGGGTAGTAATCCATCTCCCCGCTGACCAGGTCCCGCACGGTGCCCAGGTTGCTCAGGTAGCGCGCCTCCGGCCAGACATCGAAGAAGCCGGGGCCGGTGAAGGCATCGGGCTGGGCCAGGCGGAAGACGGTCAGCGACAGGATGGCCGCCAGGACCAGGCCCAGGGCGGTATCGCGGGCGGCCGGCCAGCGGGCTTCTTCCCCCTGCTCGCGGACGCGCCGCCACACGCGGACCGCCCCGGCCAGGGCAATGACCAGGGCGAACAGGGCCATGTTGACCTTGGAGGCCACCGCCGCGCCAAAGGCCAGGCCGAGCAGGGCGAAGGTGCCCCACTTTCCCCGGCCCTCGGCCACCACCACGGTCAGGTAGAGGGCCAGGAGGGTGAGCAGGGAGGTCGTGGTATCCACGGTGAAAAAGTGGGCATTCTGGATGTTGAAGGCGCTCAGGGCCAGGAAAAGGGCGGCCAGCAGGCCGGTCCGGGCGTCGTAGAGCCGCTTTCCCAGGAAGAAGGTCAGGAGAACCGTCAGGAGGTCCACCACCGCCGAGAAGACGCGGCCGGCCAGGGTGACCTCGAAAAACTCGGAGATGTGGAGCGAATCCAGGACGGCGCGCAGGAAGGTGATGGGGAGCGATCCATATACCCAGAGGCTATGGCCGCGGTTGCGCGGGTTCAGGGGAGACGAGGCCGAATCCAGGTATTCCCGGAGGCAGGCCCCCAGTTTCCCTTCCCGGAAGGTAGCCGTGAACACGCCCTGGAGGTAGGTGCCGGTCCCCTCGAAGAAGGCGCGGAGGTGGCCGAAGAAATTGCCCTCCTCCCCGCCTCCCGGCCCCCGCAGGACGGGGATAAAGGGCCGGCACGGTTCGGGGAAGGCGATGCTGGTTTCCACAAAGGTCAGGAAACGCTCGTCCGGGTGGAGGGCCAGGCGTTCGTCCCACTCCAGGTGGGTGAAGCGGAAGGCGGCTCCGAGGGCCAGGACGGCCAGAAGGGCCAGGGGAAGCAGGAGGCGCAGCGTCGGGGTTCGCCTCCCGACGCCTGTCGGGGTCCTATCCCCAGCGCTGTTTCTGGAAACGGGCCCGGCCGGCTCAGAGCGGTCTCTGGGTTGCTCCTGCATACGGTCTCCTGGGAAAAAACCGCTCGTCCTCGCACCTTAGGCCCATATTGTACCACAGAAGTTCGGGCCGGCAAGAGCCGTCAATC
>JBMFNL010000084.1:0-9011 GCA_049970175.1 Chloroflexia bacterium | reverse complement strand
CTGGTCCTGCTCTACCTGGCCACCTCAGTGATCCTGATGAGCAGTTTTGCCCACCTGGAGGAACAACTCATCCGTCAGGATGTGAACCGGGCTCTCCGCGTCCTCGAAACCGAGGTCCTCGACCTCAATCGCCTCCTGCGCGACTGGGCCGCCTGGGACGAGACCTATGCCTTTATCGAAACCGGGCATCCCAGTTACATTGCCCAGAACCTGGATGACGCGGTCTTTGCCAACCTGCGCCTCAACCTGATGGTCTTTGTACGCTATCCGGCTCAAATCCTGTATAGCAAGGGCTTCGATCCCCAAAGCAACCGGCCGGCCGATGTTCCCCAAAGCCTTTATGCGTACATCACTCCCGAAAGTGCTTTGCTCAACCTTCCCAACCCCCAGAGCAGTGTCGCCGGCATCCTTCCCCTCCCGGAAGGGCCGTTGCTGGTTGCTGCTCAACCGGTCCTGACCAGCCGATACCAGGGACCGGTCCACGGGGCGCTGATCTTTGGCCGTTTCCTGAGCGCGGCCGAACTGGCCCGCCTTTCCCAACTCATCCGCCTCAACATAGACCTGCATCCCTACGACGATCCCTCTCTGCCCTCGGACTTTCAAAAGATACGCTCATCCCTCACCCAGGACAAGGCCGTGATTGTCCAGACTCCCGGGGCCAACTCGGTCGCCGGCTACGCCCTGCTGAACGACCTGCTGGGCCGGCCGGCCCTGATCATGCGCATCGTCACCTCTCGCGATGTCTACTACGCCGGCCAGGCGGCGCAGAACTATATCTTCCTTTCTCTTTTGGCCATCGGGTTGATCTTTGGCGAGGCCACGCTCATCCTGATGGACCGTCTGGTGATTTCCCGCCTGAGCAACCTCAGCACGAGCGTCAGCCGGGTTCGCGCCAGCGGCGACCTGACGGAACGCATGCTCGAGAGCGGCAAGGATGAAATCACGCATCTGGCCCACGAGATCAACCAGATGCTCGCCGCCCTCCAGCAGTCCCAGGAGGAGTTGCAGAAGGCCCAGCAGGAATTGGAACAGCGGGTGGCCCAGCGTACGGCCGAACTCACCGCGCGCGCTGACGAATTGGCGTTGCTCAACGAGATCGGCATCTCGCTGACCTCGCAACTCGATTTCTCCACCATCGTCCGTGAGGCCCTCTCGCGGATTCATCGGCTTTTCGAGGCATCGGAAGTCGCCCTCCTCCAGGTCGACGCCTGGTCCGGCGAACTGCGCTTCGTCCAGACCCTGTCCGAGGCCGGCTTCGACGAGCACCCCGTTCGGGCCCAATCCGGCGAAGGCTTTGCCGGCTGGGTGTTGGAGCATCGCCAACCGGTCCTGGCCGCTAACGCCAGCGAAGACCCCCGTTTTTCCCCGGCGGTGGACCAGCGCACCCCCCTTCCTCCGCGAGGGCTGATGGCCGTCCCCCTCTGCACGCCCGATCAGATGATCGGTGTCCTGGAGGTCGCCCGGCATCAGGGAGATGCCTTCACCGACCGTCACCTGCATACCCTGCAGGGCCTGGCCTCGATGATGACCATCGCGCTGGTCAACGCTCGTTTATATAACGAGGTCAAAGCGCTCCTCCAGGAGCGCGAACAGGCCCAGGCACAACTCATCCACGCCGAGAAGATGTCGGCCCTGGGGCGATTGATGGTCTCGATTTCGCACGAGATCAACAACCCCCTCCAGGCGATTCAGTTCAGCCTTTCCCTGGTCGAAGAGGATGTCGCCCGGAGGCCGCGCAGTGCCACCACGGTCGAGTATATCCGCAGAATTCACACCGAGGTGGAACGCATCTCCGAGATCGTGCGCCGGATGCGCGATTTCTACCGGCCCGCCCGGGAGGGCCGGCAAAGCACCGATGTGCACGCCGTGCTCGATGCCGTGCTGGACCTCTGCGGCAAGCAGTTCGAACACAACCACATCGAGGTCGAACGTGTCTATGCTCCCGATCTCGGCCCCATCCAGAGCAATCCGGACCACCTCAAGCAGGTCTTTTTGAATCTGGTGCTCAACGCCATCGATGCCATGCCGAATGGCGGGAAATTGACCGTCAGCACTTCCGCGGAGGATGCAGACCACCCGAGGTTGCGGATCGTTCATGTCGCTTTCCGTGACACCGGCATCGGTATGTCGCCCGAAGTTCAGGCCCACCTGTTCGAACCGTTTTTCACGACCAAAGAAGGGGGTTCCGGCCTGGGACTCTCGATCAGCTACGGGATTGTCCAATCCCTCGGAGGCCAGATCCAGGTCACCAGTGCCGAGGGTCAGGGAAGCACCTTTACCGTCGTGCTGCCGAGCGCATAGATCGGCAGGGTCTGGAGGACGACCACCTGGGTCGAAGGAGGTAAGATGGTGGCGGCCCCGACGATTCTGGTTGTAGAAGATGAACCGGGTGTGCTTCAGCCCTTGCGGGATATCCTGCAGCGTGCGGGATACGTGGTCACGGCGGTGGACAGCGGCGAGGCGGCTTTGGACGAAATCGCGCGCCAGGAATTTGATCTGGCCCTGATCGACATCAAACTCAAAGGCATCAGCGGCATGGAGGTGCTGGCTGTATTGCGGGAGCGTTCTCCCGATACCGTAGCCATCATCCTGACGGCCCATGCGACGCTGGAGACGGCGGTAGAAGCCCTCCGGCAGGGTGCCCATGACTATCTCTTCAAGCCGTGTCGAACCGAGGAGTTGCTGGAGAGCGTGCGCAGCGGCCTGCTCAAGCGGCGGAGTCAATCTCCAGCGCAGGTTTCGGCCGGCTCTCCCCTGCCCCCTGCGACGCCCGCACGCCGGGTCGGATTGGAGGTGGACATAGAACGTCACCGGATCACGCTGGACGGCCAGGTGCTCAACCTCAGCCCGACCGAGTTCAACCTGCTGGCCCACCTGGCCCGGGAGGCTCCCCGCGTCGTTCCGGCCCAGGAACTCGTGGAAAAAGTCCTGGGCTATTCGCTGGAACCCTGGGAGGCGCGCGAACTCATCCGTTTCCATATCCACCGTTTACGAGCCAAGGTTCGGGATGCCTCCGGGTGCACCGACCTCATCCGCACGGTGCGCGGCGTCGGGTACACCCTCCAGGAGTAGGCTTTCCCAACCGCCCGCGTAGGGGCACGGCATGCCTTGGGGCACGGCATGCCGTGCCCCTTGATCTTCTAACGAAATTGCGACAATGGCGCAACAATTGGCTTATGGCATCGGTGGCGGTATCTTGATATATTGAATTTGGGAACGTTGCCAGGCTACCTCCTTGTATAGCACATGGGTGCAGGAGGTTGGGCGATGAAGAAGCGATGGTTGCGCCTATGGGGAGAGCGACCCGGCCAAACCCTGGTGGAATTTGCTTTGATTTTACCGTTGCTGGTGATGATGATCCTCGGGGTGATCGAGTTTGGCCGGCTCTTCTTTGCGTTTAGTACACTCCAGAATGCCGTACGCTACGCCGCCGACGTGGCTTCCAAGGCGCCCCCCCATTTGGGGGACCCGGTCCCCGGAGACCCACAGGGTCGTGTTTACGCGGAGGATTCGCCCAATTGTGGTCAACCGGGCGAGGAGCCCTGCTATCTGGCCGCCATTCGCGAGGCCGCCCGCCGTTACGCCCCGGTTTTCTCCCCGCCGGATCCGAACATCCACGTTTACTTCCTGCCGGTCAAGGGCGTCGTCTCGAACCAAGTTGGCGGGTTGGTCGAGGTTCAGATCGAATATAATGTTCTGCCCATCACCCCGATTCTGAAAGACATTGCTCCCCTGGGCGTGCCGGTCGTGGTGGACAGCCGGCGCACCATCGTCAACTTGGACTTTCCTGCTGAGAAACTGCTCACCCCCGTGGCCGGAACGCCCACGCCTACCCCACCCCCTACCGAGCCGTTCCCCGTCTGTGAGGGGAAGTATACCTACCAGGGCGAGGATGTGCACCAGCGCGTTTACTCCTTCCAGATCACCAACGTCAACGGCGGCAACGGCGGGGACGGCAACGGGCGGGGCATCGTCGGACTGATCATCGGCTGGTGTCCGGCCGACCTGGGCCGGTTGCTCTCGGTCACCATCGGCGGCGTTCCCCTTCCCGGCCTTCCCTCCGGGAGCGGGGCGGTCAGCCTCCCCGGGGAGGGCATCCGTATCCGCCAGGGCGAGACGATGGTGGTGGAGATGACCTTTGAGCAGAACCTGAACCCCGTCCAGACCGAACGCTGGCCCTCCTGGCACCTGACCTTTGACGATTACTGTATGCTCGAGTCTCCCGGCGGCCGCAACTGCCCCTATCCCACGAGGACCCCGCTGCCCACGCTGACCCCAACCTATACGCCCTCCCCGAGCACGACGCCTACGCCCTGGCCCACGGGTACGATCCCGCCCATCTGCGGCATGTACCTCACAGAAGGCCCCCTCTTTGCCGATACGACGGTGACGTTCCAAGCCCGCAACGGGGGAACCAGCAATCCCGACCTGGATACGATCGTCGTGATGTGGGGTTCGGGATGGCGGCCGCTCACGGAGGTTCGCTGGGGCGGGCAGACGGTTTGGACGGGCACCCGCTACTATTCCGCCCGACTGAGCGACCTGACCGGCGATTTTCCGGCCGGTTCCACACGCGAACTCCAGTTTCTCTTCGGTAGCGGCCCCATCTCGTGGCTTTCGTTCCAGGCCATATTCGACAACGACTGCTACATTTCCTACAGCGACCCGAACCAGCCCACGCCGCCGCCGATTCCCACCTTTACACCGACCCCGGTCCCGGGGTGGATTTACCTGGAGATCACCGAGATGAACCCCGCCCCACCGGCCTGCGTCGACACCTCGTTCGTGGCCCGGGCCATCGCCTACTACCCGCCGGCCGGCTATTTTGACGGAGCCGGCATCCAGAAGGTCGTCTTCCGAATCTATGATCCCAACGGCACCCAGGTCTATGAGCGGCAGGAGTCCTCGGCCCCTTACTGTATCAACGGCGACTCGGGCGGCGTCTGCAACGTGCTCCCGATCGGAAGTGTATGGACTTGGCCGAGCCCGGATGTACCGGTGATCTCGGGTACCCATACCCTGGAAGTCACGGCCTATACCACGGCGCAGTGGGGCAGTTACCAGCGTACCATCTCTACCCAATTCCGCATCTGTCGCCAGCCACTGCATATCGAGGTCACCCTTTCTCCCTCGGATTTTGCCACCGAGTATATCATGGCCCAGGCCGTCGCCTGGGACCCCGCCGTCTGTGCTTCCCAGCCGGACGGGTGTCAGGATGGTGAGGGGATCGCCCAGGTCTACTTCGACGTAAAGCAAGGCGACACCCTCTATTTCCGTCGCCGGGACACCTCCTCTCCTTACTGCGCCGACCCGAACTGTGGAGTGGTGGATTTTAGCAGCGGGCGCTGGCCCCTCTATAGCGGAAGCGAAAATTACGGCAACACCGATGTCGTCAGCGGGACGCATACCCTGGTCGTGCGCGTCGTCGCCACCTCAGGGCGAACGGCCGAGTATCGGCAAAACTTCCAGGTGCGCTGGAATCCGTGTACGCCCTATGTCCTGGTCAGCAAGGCCAAGTCGGCCAGTAAAAGGGTAACGATCACCTTGCGCAACAAGAGCCCCTGGGATCGCTGGCTTTATCATCTCTACGTGAACGATTGGCCGTCGTCCTGGGGGAGCCTGAACAGGGTCACGGTGGCCGGCACCCTGTACCAGGGGAGCGGCTATGGATTGCCGGACCCCACCCCTCCTTACGACCTGGCCACCAACGGCTACTTCCCTGCCGTCTCCAACAGGACCGTCGTCCTCGAGTTCACGAACGTCGTACCCGACGATGTCTCACCCCTCGTGGGCACGGTGGAACTCGATAACGGTTGTCGAATCAACTATTGAGCGCCTCGGAGGAGCCCGATGAAACGCCAGGGCCTTCGAAGGAAGCGAGAGCGGGGACAGGCGTTGGTCGAATTTGCGGTCTCCGTGACTCTATTGGCCTTTCTGCTACTCGGGGTGATCGAGTTCGGCATGTTGCTTTATAACTATATCGTCGTCGTGGACGCCACGCACGAAGCAGCGGCTTATGCCTCGATCTATCCCTATGAGCGGGACCTGGGGGGATCCTGCGTCCCTCCCTGTCGAATCAACAATGACCAGGACATCATCGATCGCGTCATAGACACCAGCGCCGGGAACTCGATCATCCGCGAAACCGAATACTTTTCCATCACCATCACACCGGATTACCTGCACCGTCAGCCCTGTGGCACGGTGACGGTGAGCGCCCGGTATCATCACCGCTTCATTTTCCCACTTTTTGGTCCTGGGATCGATCTGCATTATGAGACGACGAGGATGATCGCCCCGCCAGGAGCGATGGGGATCTGCCCCCCAGAATAAACGGCAGAGGAGGAATCCTATGAAGGCCCGTGGACAGAGTATGATCATCCTGGCCTTGATCATCGTGGCCCTGGTCTTGATCGTTGGGCTGGCCGTGGACGCGGCCAACGCCTACTCTGCCCAGCGCAAAGCCCAGAGTGCCGCCAACGCTGCGGCCATTGCCGGGACCAAACTGCTGGCCATGGCCCGGGATCGCCCGGGCAGTTACAGCGACGTGGACATCCGGGCCGAGATCGACGCCATCGCCGTTCAGAACGGCTTCGCCCCGGGCGACCTGCTGGCCGAATACCTGGATGCTGCCGGCAACGTCATCGGCGTGGTGGGGGCCATCGGGGGTGGAGAGACTCCGCCGCCGGCGAACGCCGTCTTCATCCGTGTCCGCGTAGGGACCAGCGTGCAGACCTATTTTGTCCGCGTGGCCGGCTTTACTCAGGTCTCGGTGAGCGCGGCCACCCAGGCCCGCAACATCCCCCGCGGCGCCCCGGGATGCACCGACGGCGTCTATCCCATCGCCGTCTACCGCCAGGATTTCGAGCCGGGCGAGGACTACTGGATCTGGGACGGCGACCCCAACGCCCCCACCTTCCCGGGCAACTTCGGGTGGCTGCGCTGGCGACAAGACCCCCAGTTCGGCAGCACGCCCTACCTGGTGCGCGCTCTGACGCCGCCCGGCACCCTGGGCGACCCGGAGGAAGGTTACTTTGACGAGGCATCCGGTTCGCATGTCCTGGGTATCGGCATGCCGATGTGGGGCAGCAGCGGCCTGGGCAATGCCCAGGAAGTCCGTGAACGCCTGGATTATTTCGTCCGCTCCCAGGAACCGATGATTCTGCCCCTGTGGACGGCGGCCTCCGGGGAAGGGGCAAATCTCATCTACACGAACGCCGGCTTCGCCGTCTTCCAACTGGAGGAGGTCTGCTTCCACCACCACGATTGCCCGGGTATGCCGGAGGATATCCCGAACAGCAGCAAAGTCCTCCACGTAACCTTCTTGTCCTACTCCGACTCCGGCTGCACGGTGGCCGAACCGGTCAATCCCGGGCAGGGCGGTGGCGGCCAAGGCTATGCCACGGCCCAGGGCATGGTCTATATGTGCTCCCTCGAGCCGGTGATCCTGCCGCCGGATCAAGGTTCCCACCTGCCGGTGGACATCATCCACGTGGTGGACAGTTCCGGGAGCATGGCCCATCCGCTGGTGGGTGGAGGTGGCAAGAGCAAGATTCAGATCGAAAAAGAGGCGCTCATCTACTTCAACGGCCTGATGCGCCCTGACCTGGGCGATCGCCTGGGTGCCGTCAAGTTCCAGAACTATAACCAGAACGTCACGGTCCTTTCTTACCTGACGTGGAACATCTCCTATCTAAATCAGCGCATTCAGGAGATGACTGCCAACGGCTGGACCCCATGGGCCAAAGCCGTCCTGGTGGGCACGAGCACCCTCTACGGCCCGGGGCGCAACCCGGATAGCAAGCCGGTACTCATCATCGCTTCCGACGGCGCTCCCACGGTGGACCTGGACAACGAGGCCAACGGCTATTATCAGGACCTGGAATGGGACGAGATGTCGCCGGGAACACTGCGTTACTGCTATCTCAAGAACAGCTGCTCCTACCCCGGCTGTGTTGCTCCGGCCCACGGTTGTCCGGGGCCGCGCAGGCATGATCCCTACGTCGAGGTCCTCATCGATGCCCTGGATGCGGCCGATGTGGTCAAGGGGCGTACCTCCATTGCCGAAACCTGGTGGGTGATTCGACACGGCGGCGTCTGCCAGGACGTTTCGTGTCCTTACTATGGGGTTACGGCGCACGAGGACATGGAAATCTTTGTCATCGCCATCAAGGGCGATGAAGAGTTCAGTTCCTCCGTGCTTCGCTATGTGGCCTCGGAGCCGGTGAATGACCACTATTTTGAGGTGTACCAGGAATCGGATGCCCAGGAGGTCTACACCCAGATCGCCAACGCCATTTCGGGGCAAATGCCGTATTGTTACATCGGGGCTACCCAAACCCCCTTCGGCGGAGGCGTCAACCTGCAGGTGATCGCCGGCGGGGCGGTGGTCGCTTCGGGCACCTCCAACCCGAGCGGCAGTTATATCATCCCCAACGTCCCGGTGGATCCTTACCTCTTCTACACCATCACCGGCACGGTGAGTTATGGCGGCTCGAACTATGTCGCTGCGAGCAGTTGTCTGAACCCCGGCCCGGTCGGGCTTCAGGTGCCGATGCCGCAGATCTACGAGATGCCCATTTACTTGGTGCCGGATACCAACGTGGATTGCCCGGAGGGCACCATCCCGATTCCACCGCCCTGATGAGGCACACGCCACTTCTGTGGGGGCGGGGGTAACCCCCGCCCCCCAGTGACGGCTGGATATGGTTTACCCACGCTTGTTGTGGTATAATGCCGGGCGAAGTTTGTCTTCGCCCTTGCTGATGTTGGAAAGCACTCCAGGAGCGTAAGATGAGCGGGAAATTCCTGTACCGGTTCGGGGTCATCCTGGCGTTGGCCGGGCTCCTGCTAGGGGGTTGGGCAGATGCCCAGACCCAGGCGGAGCAACCGTTTTCCGGCGTGGGCACCGGGGCAACGGCTACTCCGGGGTTGCTCCCAACCCAACCCGAACAGCAGGAGTACCGTGTGCTGGATACCACGCGGGCACAGTTCCTGGGACAGGAACCCGG
>JBMFNL010000083.1:0-9024 GCA_049970175.1 Chloroflexia bacterium | reverse complement strand
CGTTGGCACGTTAGCACGTTGGCACGTTGGCACGTTGGCACGTTGGCACGTTAGCACAGGAGATCGCGGTGGGAACGATCCGGCACTTTGAGGAGATCGAGGCCTGGCAGACGGCGCGGCAATTGACCAACCTGGTTTATGACCTATCGGACCGGGGACCGTTTGCCCGTGATTTCGGCCTGCGCGACCAGATGCGACGAGCGGGTGTATCGATCCTATCGAATATCGCCGAAGGGTTCGAGAGCCGGACGAAAGCGCTCTTTGTGGATTTCCTGGGCCGGGCCAAGGGTTCAGCGGGTGAACTCCGCGCCCAGGCCTACATTGCCCTGGACCGAGGATACATCAGCCAGGCGCAGTTCGGGCAAGTGCACGATCTCGCCGACAAGGTCGTTCGCCAACTGGCCAACCTCATGGCCTATCTGAAAGCCCAGCCGCGCTCACGGCGATCCGGTGCCAAGAGCGCCAAGCCTAAAGAATAGCCACGCTTGCACGAATCGTGCGAACGTGTAAACGTGGTACGGTCCTTCCGTCGTAGCCGCTGCTCCGGGGGACCTGCATAGGAAAGAGAGCAACCCCGCAGCCAGGGAAAGGTTGCGGGAGGGCGGAGCGTGCTCGGGGTAGATGTGTCCCATGATCAGCGAGGCCCAGGAGGATAAGCCAAATGACCAATCGCGCTCCCGACTGGTTCCGACAGGCGTTACGCGATCTGGAACAGGCCGAGGATTCTCGGCAGGCCGGCCGGCATGAGTGGGCCTGTTTCGCTTCCCACCAGGCCGCGGAAAAAGCGATCAAGGCCCTGCATCTGCACCTGGGGCAAGAGGCCTGGGGACACTCGGTGGCCCGACTTTTGCAAGACCTGCCGGCGACCGTGCCCGTTCCTCCCGAACTGATCGAGCAAGGTCGGGTGCTGGACAACTTTTACATCCCCTCGCGCTACCCGAACAGCCACCCTGAAGGTGCCCCTTTTGAACATTATGGGCCGCTGCAGAGTGGGGAGGCGCTCCATTACGCCCGTGCGATCGTTGAGTTCGTCCGTTCTCAGATGGCCTGATGCCCAGACCGTAGACCATGCTGTGCGCCGCTGGGCAGAACAGATCGTCCAGAAGCGCAAAGATGTGCTGCAAATCGGCTACTTCGGCTCGTATGCCCGGGGCGACTGGGGAGTGGGAAGCGACCTCGACCTGGTCATTGTCGTACAACGATCCGACCGCCCGAGGGAACGACGTTCCCTGGAATGGGATACGGGCGCGCTTCCCGTACCGGCGGATGTCCTGATCTATACCGAAGAAGAGTGGGCCGCTTTGAATGTGAAATGGCGCTTTCCCCGGATGCTGCTTCAGGAGACGGTTTGGGTATATCGGCGAGACAAGGATCCCTGTTCATGAAAGAGCATGTTCTTGTCACGGGCGGGGCCGGCCTTATCGGGTCTCACCCGGTGGATGCGCTCCTGAACCTGGAGCCGCAGGTGCACGGGCCCTTGCGCGAGCGGGGGGAATGGCCGGCCTTTCCCCCGAGGCCGAGCGCCTCCTGGGGGACATCCGCGACCGGCCCTCTTGTGTCGGGCACCGAAAGGTGGAGATAAGGTTTCACTTATGGTATAATATTACTGGTACTGCCTGATGCGCTTTGCCGCCAGGCCAGAGGAGGCCAAAACCATGTTGCTTCAGTATATTCAGGCCGCTTTAGAACTGGCCCACTATGAAATCATCGAGGACGAAGAGCCGTTCTACGGCGAGGTGCCGCCGTTGCCGGGGGTATGGGCTACGGGGAAAACGTTGGAGGAATGCCGGCGGAACCTGACCGCGGCCATCGAGGACTGGGTGCTCTTTAGCGTTGCCCAAGGCCTTCCCATCCCTCCGCTGGGCGAGACAACCATCCACATACCCGAAAAGTTGGCCGTATAGAGATGCCACCGCTCCACCCGGTTTCGCGTCGTGACCTGATCCGACGACTTCGATCTCTGGGCTTTGAAGGACCCTATGCCGGTGGACGGCATGAGTTTATGGTGCGAGGCGATGTCCGCCTGATTCTGCCCAATCCCCATCGGGGAACGATCGGCGTCGCCCTGTTGAGCCGTATTTTACGGCAAGCCGGCGTTTCCCTGGAAGAGTGGGAAAGGCAACCCTGAAGTACCGGAGCAAGAAGATCATGCCCACTGCCGAACATGTCTTGGTCACGGGCGGGGCCGGCTTTATCGGGTCTCACCTGGTGGACGCGCTCCTGGCACGGGGGTACGAGGTGCGCGTCTATGACAACCTGGAGCCTCAGGTGCACGGGCCCTTGCGCGAGCAGGGGAAATGGCCAGCCTATCTTTCCCCAGAGGCCGAGCGCATCCCGGGAGACATCCGCGACCGCGAGGGGCTGCGGCGGGCGCTTGCCGGCGTGGACGCCGTCGTGCACCTGGCAGCGCGGGTGGGGGTGGGGCAGTCCATGTACGAGATCGAATCGTACATCGACGTGAACGTGCGCGGGACGGCGGTGCTGCTCGACTTGCTGGCAAATGAGCAGCACCAGGTGCGGAAGTTGATCGTGGCCTCGTCCATGTCGGCCTATGGCGAAGGGCAGTATGAGTGCGCGCGCTGCGGGGTGGTCTATCCGACCGTCCGCGCGGAGGAACGGTTACGGGCGCGGGATTGGGAGATGCGCTGCCCCCACTGCGGGGCCGAGGTCTCCCCCCGGCCCACGCCGGAGGAAAAGCCGCTCTTCCCGACCTCGGTCTATGCCATAAGCAAGCGCGACCAGGAGGAGATGTGCCTGGCCGTCGGGCGGGCCTACGGCCTGCCCACGGTCGCGCTGCGCCTCTTCAACGTCTACGGCCCGCGGCAGGCGCTTTCCAACCCCTACACGGGGGTGGTGGCCATCTTTGCCGGCCGGCTGCTCAACGGCAATCCGCCGGTGATCTATGAGGACGGCCGGCAGAAGCGCGATTTCCTGCACGTCTCCGATGCCGTGCAGGCCATCGTCCTGGCTCTGGAAAACCCGACGGCCGACTACCAGGTGCTGAACGTGGGCACGGGCCGGCCCATCACCATCCGCCAGGTGGCCGAGGCCCTGATCCGGTACATGGGCGCGGCGCTGGAACCCGAAATATCCCGGCACTTTCGGGCCGGCGACATCCGCCACTGCTACCCCGACGTGGGACGCATCGCCGCCCTGGGCTACCGGGCCCAGGTGGCCTTTGCCGATGGTCTGGGCGAGACGGTGGAGTGGGTGCGCCGGCAACTGGTTGAGGACCACTTTGAGGCGGCCCAGGGAGAACTGGTGAAAAGGAAACTGAGGATATAGCAAATGACAGGTTGGCAAGTCACAGGGGCAGAAGCGGCTACAGGTTACGGGTGGTGGTCAGCAGGTTGCGAATCGCGCGAATATGGTATAATGGTACAGGAAACAGGAGGTACATCTGCACCGGCAAGTGACGGGTTGACACGATGCCTACAGCTCTCGAACTTGCGCCGAAAGGACTGAAACCCTACATCGAAGGACTACGCCGCCGGGCTGCGGCGTTGCATCCGCAGCCAGTGCGGAGCGAACAGGAAGCGCTTCTGCGCCGCGTGCGCCGGGCTGCGGCCCTGTTGCGCTCTCGCTTCGGCGCGCAACGCGTCGTCCTATTCGGTTCCTTGGCCCATGCTGCGTGGTACTCTCCCGAGTCCGATATAGACCTGGCCGTTGAAGGAATTGCCGGAGCGGACTTTTGGCAGGCCTGGGTGGAAGTCGAGGAGATGATCGGCGACCGGCAGATCGACCTGATAGACCTGGCAACAGCCTCCGAATCGCTGCGCCAGGCTATCGCCCGGCACGGGATCGAGCTATGAACGGCATCCTGGACGAACTGGCTACGCGTCTGCGCGGCGAAACGATCGATCTCGAGCGCACGGTTCGGCGCATTGCCAGTGGCTGGCAGCGCGTCCAGGAAGCGCCCGACGACCAGGATTTCTTTCTGGACTCGGTTGCACTTAATCTGCACGGGTTTTATTCGGCCGTGGAGCGGCTATTCGAGCTCGTCGCCCGGCACATCGACGGACAAACCCCCGGCGGTGAGACTTGGCATCGGGACTTGCTCGGCGCAATGGCGCGCGATGTTAGCGGCATCCGGCCGGCCATTATCAGCACCGATTCGGCGCAGAGGCTGGACCGGCTGCGGCGCTTCCGCCACCTGGTGCGCAACGTCTACGCGACCAACCTCGTACCCGAACGCATGGCCGACCTGATCCGGGACCTCAACCTCCTTTGGCCAACTCTCCACCAGGAACTGCTGTCTTTTGCCGAATTCCTAGAGCAGGCAGCGCGGGAAGAGTCCGATACGGGCTAGCCGATTTGCCGCCGGCCCACCTGATTCCCAAAGTCTACTCTACCCTCTGGCCACCGTCCGCTTGTCCCCCGGAGATTTGTCCATGACAGCTCGCATCCTCGTAACAGGAGGCGCCGGCTTTATCGGTTCGCACACGGTGGACGCGCTCCTGGCACGGGGGTACGAGGTGCGCGTCTATGACAACCTGGAGCCTCAGGTGCACGGGCCCTTGCGCGAGCAGGGGAAATGGCCAGCCTATCTTTCCCCAGAGGCCGAGCGCATCCCGGGAGACATCCGCGACCGCGAGGGGCTGCGGCGGGCGCTTGCCGGCGTGGACGCCGTCGTGCACCTGGCAGCGCGGGTGGGGGTGGGGCAGTCCATGTACGAGATCGAATCGTACATCGACGTGAACGTGCGCGGGACGGCGGTGCTGCTCGACTTGCTGGCAAATGAGCAGCACCAGGTGCGGAAGTTGATCGTGGCCTCGTCCATGTCGGCCTATGGCGAAGGGCAGTATGAGTGCGCGCGCTGCGGGGTGGTCTATCCGACCGTCCGCGCGGAGGAACGGTTACGGGCGCGGGATTGGGAGATGCGCTGCCCCCACTGCGGGGCCGAGGTCTCCCCCCGGCCCACGCCGGAGGAAAAGCCGCTCTTCCCGACCTCGGTCTATGCCATAAGCAAGCGCGACCAGGAGGAGATGTGCCTGGCCGTCGGGCGGGCCTACGGCCTGCCCACGGTCGCGCTGCGCCTCTTCAACGTCTACGGCCCGCGGCAGGCGCTTTCCAACCCCTACACGGGGGTGGTGGCCATCTTTGCCGGCCGGCTGCTCAACGGCAATCCGCCGGTGATCTATGAGGACGGCCGGCAGAAGCGCGATTTCCTGCACGTCTCCGATGCCGTGCAGGCCATCGTCCTGGCTCTGGAAAACCCGACGGCCGACTACCAGGTGCTGAACGTGGGCACGGGCCGGCCCATCACCATCCGCCAGGTGGCCGAGGCCCTGATCCGGTACATGGGCGCGGCGCTGGAACCCGAAATATCCCGGCACTTTCGGGCCGGCGACATCCGCCACTGCTACCCCGACGTGGGACGCATCGCCGCCCTGGGCTACCGGGCCCAGGTGGCCTTTGCCGAGGGCCTCGGCGAGACGGTGGAGTGGGTGCGGGAACAGGCGGCCGTGGACCGCTTTACAACGGCACACGGAGAATTGGAACGACGCGGTTTGACGGTAGGGTAGTGGCAAGAGTGAGGCGGGAAAGAGAGGTGACCGAACTTCCGGTCGTTTTGATTCGCCCCTCCCGGGGTTGGGCAGACCTTCGGCTGGGCGACCTCTGGGAGTTCCGTGAACTCCTCTACTTCCTGGTCTGGCGGGACCTCAAGGCGCGCTACAAGCAGACGCTCCTGGGAGCGGCCTGGGTCATCCTGCAACCGCTTCTGGCCACGATCATCTTCAGCGTGGTTTTTGGTTACCTGGTAAAGGTGCCCACACAGGGCATCCCCTACCCCATCTTCGCCTATGCCGCCCTGCTCCCCTGGAACTATTTTGCCGAGGCCCTGCGGCGTTCCAGCATGAGCGTGGTCAACAGCGCGCATCTCATCAGCAAGGTCTATTTTCCCCGTTTGCTCCTGCCCCTTTCGGGGGTGCTCGGCAGCCTGGTGGATTTCGCCCTGGCCTTTATCGTGTTGATCGGGATGATGCTCTATTACCAGGTGGCCCTAACGCCGGCGTTCCTCCTCCTGCCGGCCCTGATTCTCCTGGCCATGGCCACGGCGCTGGGAGTGAGCCTGTGGCTGGCGGCGTTGAACGTGCAGTATCGCGATGTCACCTACCTCATCCCCTTCCTGATCCAGGTCTGGATGTACGCCACGCCGGTGGTCTACTCCAGCACCCTGATCCCGGAGCGCTGGCGGGCGCTCTACGGCCTGAACCCGATGGCCGGCGTGGTGGAAGGCTTCCGTTGGGCGCTCCTGGGGCAGGGGCAGGCCCCGGGCCCGCTCGTTTGGGTCTCGGTGGGCGTGGTGCTCGTCCTCCTCATCGGCGGCCTCTTCTTCTTCCGGCGCATGGAGCGGAACTTTGCCGATGTGATATAATAAGGGAGGACACGATGAGGATTATTTGGACACGACATGCGGAGGAACGCCAGAAAGAGTGGCAAAAGAAAAAAGGCATCACTCGACAAGAGGTAGAGACGGTATTGCGGTTCCCTGAACAAGTACTACCGGGTGACCGAGGGACATGGGTTGCTCAATCCAGGATACGGAATGGCCTGTTGCGAATTCCCTTCATCGAAACGGAAGGAGCACGGAAGGTGCTGACGGTCTATTGGACCAGCAGGGTATCCAAATATTGGCAGGAGGAGCCAGATGCGAATCCGATATGATCCTGAAGCAGATGTACTGATTTTTCTCCTCCGGGACTTGCCTCCGGTAGATGCGGTCGAGGAACCTGGAGGTATCATTATCAGTTATGGGGAGGATGGGGAACCGGTCAGTGTGGAATTTCTTAACGCCTCGGCCCGCCATCTGACCCATCCTGGCGAGGTCAGTGTGACCTTCCAGACAGCCAACGCCCTAATATAGCCTCCGTCTCCCTGTCTTCCCCACCCCAATGGGCGACGGCGGCAAGTCCCGCTCGGACGAAGCGAAAAAAGGTTTCAGATCACTGCTACTTGGATCGGTAGAAGGCAACCAGGGTTATTCGACCATTCGGCCCAGGTGCCGGAGCGTGCGCAGGAAGGGTGGTATCGGGCTGGGCCTTCAGACAACGATCGCTGCCTGGAGTGGAATCAGAAACCGATGGGTGAGACGGCTATCCGCGTCGAGCATCTGAGCAAGCGTTACCGCCTGGGGCAACGGGAGCAGGCGGCCTACCGCACGCTACGCGAGGCTGTCAGCGATGTATTCCTATCTCCCATCCGCCGCCTTCACCGGCACACAACGTGCGAACGTGAAAACGGCTACATCTGGGCGCTCCGGGATGTCTCCTTCGAGGTCAAACGCGGCGAGGTGGTGGGCATCATCGGCCGCAACGGCGCCGGGAAGACAACACTCTTGAAAATCCTCTCCCGCATCACCGAGCCGACGGAAGGCTACGCCGAGATCCACGGACGGGTGGGCTCCCTGCTGGAGGTAGGCACCGGCTTCCACCCTGAATTGACCGGGCGGGAGAACATCTACCTTAACGGCGCCATCCTCGGGATGAAAAAATACGAGATTGACCGGAAATATAGCGAGGAGATGAAACGATGGAAACGATGAAACTTACTTTAGAGATACCCGGCGAAATTCTGAGTGCAGTCAGACTGCCACCGAAGGAGATGGAGCGCGAATTTCGCAAAGAGCTTGCCTTGGCCTTGTACCAACGCGGGGCGCTCTCCCTCGGCAAAGCCAGACTTCTGGCACAGATGACTTATTGGGAATTCGAGGAGTTGTTAGGCCAGCGTAAAGTAATCCGGCATTATACGGACGCAGACCTCGAAGAGGATATCCAGTATGGGCTTGGTAGTGAGTGACTCCTCGACGTTGATTCACTTGGCGAGGATTGGTCGGCTTGCTCTGTTGAAAAAGTTCTACGCAAACATTATAATTACTCCAGCCGTATGGAGAGAAGTTGTCGCGCAAGGGGAAGGTAGAGCCGGCGTCCTTGAGGTTTCGAATGCACATAAAGCTGGATGGATAGAAGTCGTTGCCCCCGCAGATGAATCGTTGGTACGTTTGTTGAAACGCGATCTGGGTGACGGGGAGTCCGAAGTAATCACCTTAGATATCGAACGACAGGCTGATTTGGTACTTTTGGATGAGTGGGAAGCACGGAGGATTGCAGAACTGTATGGTTTGTCGAAGACGGGCGTTATCGGGATTCTGATTCGGGCAAAACGAGAAGGTGAGATTGATTCACTGCGGTCGGAGTTGGATAAGCTCCGGGAGCCAGGAGGATTTTGGATTGAGGATAGATTGTATCATCGGGCACTTGCCGCCGTGGGAGAGGAATAAAGGACGGCTATGACCGACGTTGCCATCCGGGTCGAAGGTTTAAGCAAACGCTACCGCATCGGGCAGCGGGAACCCTACCGGGCGCTGCGGGATGTACTGGCCCGCGGCCTGGCGGCGCCGTTTCGCGCCACCGCCTCGGTTTTCCGCCGCTCGGGGCCAAACGGAAACGGAATTCGTGGCGAAAATTACATCTGGGCGCTTAAAGATGTTTCGTTCGAAGTCAAGCGCGGCGAAGTTGTGGGGGTCATCGGCCGCAACGGCGCAGGGAAGACAACACTCTTGAAGATCCTCTCCAGAATCACCGAGCCGACCGAAGGCTACGCCGAGATTCACGGCCGGGTAGGCTCCTTGCTCGAAGTAGGCACCGGCTTCCACCCCGAACTCACCGGCCGGGAGAACATCTACCTGAACGGTGCCATCCTGGGGATGAAGAAGGCGGAGATCGACAAAAAGTTCGACGAGATCGTGGCCTTTGCCGAGGTGGAGAAGTTTATTGATACACCGGTCAAGCGCTACTCCAGCGGGATGTATGTGCGCCTGGCCTTTGCCGTCGCCGCCCACTTAGAACCGGAGATTCTGCTGGTGGATGAGGTTCTGGCGGTTGGCGACGCCGCCTTTCAGAAGAAGTGCTTGGGGAAGATGGGGGATGTGGCAAAAGGCGGACGTACTGTTCTTTTTGTCAGCCATCAGATGAATTCCATTCGTAAGCTTTGCGACCGCTGCATTTGGTTGGATGCCGGGCG
>JBMFNL010000082.1:0-9505 GCA_049970175.1 Chloroflexia bacterium | reverse complement strand
CGGCGGTAGCGCCTTTCTGCAGGGGGAGTTTGAGGGGGACGGGTAGGGGCCGGCCGATGGCCGGCCCTCCCCCTCGACGGGGGGTGCGGGGGGCAGGAGCCCCCCGCAAGAGGCCGGCTTCCCGCGACGGGCGGGGTGGGAGGCGGTCGGGCCGGCCGACGACCCGCCGCCTATACCCCCGGGGGGTATGGGCCGGGGCCACCCTCACCCCCTGTCCCCCTCTCCCAGAGGGCGAGGAGGAACACCCGGCCCGCCGGCCGAAAACGGGGACGGCCCGGCCCTTGTAAAGGAGCGGGTCTCCCGCAAGCAAACCTGGTCGCCGGACGAAAGCGAGATGTCCCGACGGGGGTCGGGAGCGGAACCCCCGACAAAAGGGCCGGCCGGCGCGGAGCGCCGGAGCCGCCTATCCCCTAGAGGCGTTCCGGCGAATCGCGCCTGTGCCCACGCAGCAGCCGCAGCGCGGCCTCGGCCAGGATGGCCGTGCCGATGGGCAGACAGCGCTCGTCCACATCGAAACGCGGATTGTGGGCCTTGCGTTCATCCCCCTCGATGCGGCAGCCCAGGCCGAACATGGACCCGGGGGCCAGGGCGGTGAAGACGCCGAAATCCTCCGCCCCCATCTCCGTCCGTTGCGGCGGAAGGTGTCCCTCGCCCAGGAGGTCGCGGACAACTTCCCCCAGGAGTTCGGTGACGCCGGCATCGTTTTGCATCGGGGGGCAGCCGGCCACGATGCGGAGTTCGTAACGCCCGCCCAGGGCCTGGGCCACACCCAGCGCCCGTTCCAGTTCGGCGTGGATGCGCTTTTGCACCTCCGGCTTGAGGAAGCGTATCGTCCCGCTCATCTCCACCCGCTCCGGGATGACGTTGTCGGCCTGGCCGCCGTGGATGGAACCGATACTGACCACGGCGGCATCGGTCGGGTGCAGCCGGCGGGAGACGATGCTGTGGACGGCCAGGATGGCGTGGCCAGCCAGGTAGATGGTGTCCACGACGTCATGCGGGGCCGAGCCGTGTCCGCCCCGGCCGATGACGGTGGCGTAGAAGGTATCCACGCCGGCCGAGGCCGGGCCGGCCTGCAGCCCGATCTCACCCACGGCCAGGGAAGGGTCCACGTGCAACGCCAGCACCACGTCCACGCCCTCCATCGCCCCATCCTCCACCATGCGCGGGGCGCCGCTCAGCCCGCCCTCATCGTTGGCCTCCTCGGAGGGCTGGAAGAGGAAGCGTACCGTCCCGGGGAAATCCTCCTGGGCGAGGAGCGTGGCCGCGCCCAGGGCGCAGGCGGTGTGGACATCGTGGCCGCAGGCGTGCATGATGCCGGGATGGCGGGAGGCGTAGGGAACCTCGTTGGCCTCCTGGATGGGGAGCGCATCCATATCGGCGCGGATGGCCACGATCGGGTGGCCCTGGCCGAGGTCTGCCACCACCCCGGTACGACCAACCCCGGTGCGTACCCGGTAGCCCAGCGCACTCAGCACTTCGGCCACCCGGGCGGCCGTGCGGACTTCCCGAAAGCCCAGTTCGGGATACATATGGAAATCCCGCCGCCAGGCGATCAGTTGATCTTGCATTTCCAGGGCTCGCTGAAGCATGGGATTCACCTCGCGTAAACTTTTCGTCCGGTGCTTCACCGCCGGGTGGGCAGGGGCGGGGAAACCCCGCCCCTACAGGTCTCGACGGTCGAAGTCGCCCATCCCACCCTATTTCCCCGACCAGGGATCGAGTCTGTATTCGAAGTAGGTGGTCTGGCAGGGCCGGCCGCGGCCGATCCAGGCCTTGAGTTCGTTCAAGTTGATCACAATGCTGAAGACGGTTGCCGAGGTGCCGTCGTGCTTGCAGATGGAGGCCGGGTAGTTGGCGTGGTCGGCCAGGAGTTTCTGCAGGAGGGCCGGCGAGATTTTCCCATAGTTCTCCCGCAGGAGCCGGCGGGCGCGGTAGTAACGGAGGATCGAGTTCCCGATGCGATGGGGGTTGGCCTCGAAGGGGCGCATGGGCCAACTGAGGTAGTGGTTGGTGTGGGCCATGATGTGGCCCTCGATGTAGATCGGCTCGCAGTCGGTGGCCGAACCCTCCATGCAGTAGATTTCGCCGTTGGGGTCGGCGATGACGTTGTTGTAGTTGGAGGCCCGCATGGGCAGGAGGCAGGCGTCCATGGCCTCGCCCAGACGCTTGGCCGCCAGGATGGCCCGGGCGATGAGCAGGCGCGGCACGCCGGGGCGGATGTCCCGACAGGAGACGGCGTTGCCGGTCATGCTGATGCCGGCGGCGTTGAAGCCGGCGCTGAAGCCCAGCCCGCCGATGGTGACCCCCAGGAATTCGGGGTCGTCCCCGGCCTGCACCTGCAGGATGGCCAGGTAGTCCTCGGCCTCGGGCGAGGTGTCGTTGGTGTGGGCGACCAGGGTGGAGCCGTCCATCGTGGCCGGGCCGCGGGCGGCCAAATCGGTGCAACCCCGCAGGAAGGGAGAATCTCCCCCCGATTGCCAGGCCGCCGGCTCCCACAGTTCCTCACACACGCCCAGGAAGACCTCCTCAAAGGGCAGGTCGGCTCCCTCGGCGATGCCCTCCAGTTCTTCCACGAAATGGGGATAGACGCTGCGGCTGTGGGCCAGGCAGATGCGGCCCTTCAGGAGCATATCGTCCCAGGAGACCCCGGGCGGCAAGGCAGCATGCATCCAACTCAGCACCCGCTTGAGCATGGGCCGCATCTTTTCCCCGATCTGCCGGCCCACCTCGCGGTAATCGCCGCTCACCTTGAGGAAGGGGATGGTGTTTTCCATCGCTCTCACCTCCTTTCGTTTTTCCTCCGGAGGCCGGAGCGGTGCCGCAGCACCCGCCCGGGCATGGCGCCGGTATGTTCGCCTTCCTCCACCACCACCACGCCGTTGACCAGGACGTAGTCGATGCCCTCCGGGTAGCGGTGGGGGTAGTTTTCGAAGGGATAGGGATGGGGAAAGAGGTTGGTGGCCCGGTCGTGGACACGCTCCAGGTCGAAGACAACGAGGTCGGCCCGGGCACCGGGGCGCAGGAGGCCGCGGTCGTGCAGGCCGAAGCGCTGGGCCGGGAAGGAGGTCATCTTGCGGACGGCCTCCTCCAGCGTCAGCAGCGGGTTCTCCCGGACGTAGCGTTCCAGGACACCGGGGAACTCGCCGTAGGAGCAGGGGCTGTAGGGCGGGGGGTCGTTCAGGAAGCCGTAGGGGGCCAGCACCTGGCCGTCGGAGGCGATCATCACCGCCGGGTGGCGGAGAAGGATGCGGATATCGGCCTCGTCGATGTAATCGAAGAGGGCCTCGGCGGCGCTGCCGTTGGCCATGATGAGGTCAAAATAGACATCGAAGGGGTCCCGGCCGCGTTCCTCGGCCAGGGCGGCGATGGTCCGTCCTACGGCTTCGGGGGTGTAGGGCGCCTGGAAGACGGTGATGCGCTCCCAGCGTCCGTGGCGGAGCAGGCCGGCCGGGCCAAAGGCCGGGCGTTTCTCCTCGACGATCTCCCGGCGAATCTGCCGGCGGGCCTCCGGGTCGGCGAGGAGGGCGGCGATTTCCTCGTCGCTGCGTCCGTGGAGGTACTGGGGCAGGGCGTCGGCCAGGGCCGGCCCCAGGTCGGTGTGCACGTCGTTATCCACCGTGACGTCCTGGCCGCGGGCGCGGGCCTCCTCCACCAGGCGCAAATTGGCCGTGGCGTCGCAGGGGGCGCCGTACTTGGGGGCGTTGTGGGAAATCTGCACCGGCACTCCGGCCTGCCGGCCGATCTCGATGGCCTCGGCCACCGCCTCCAGAATCGTCTCCCGTTCCCCGCGGATGTGCGAGGCGTACAGGCCGCCGTAGCGGGCCACCACCCGGCAGAGGGCAACGATCTCCTCCGTTTCGGCAAAGCAGCCCGGCGGATAGACCAACCCGGTGGAAAGGCCCAAGGCCCCGGCCCGAAGCGCTTCCTCCAGGAGTTCCTGCATCCGGGCGAGTTCGGCCGGCGTGGGGGAGCGTTCCTCCCAGCCCATCACCGCCAGGCGGAGCGCCCCATGGCCGGCCAGGGAGGCCACGTTGATGGCCAGTCCGCCCGCCTCCAGTTCCCGCAGGTACTGGGCGAAGGTGCGCCAGCGCCAAGAGACGCCGGGCGCCGCGGCGATGCGCCCCCAGAAGTGGCGGAGGTCGTCCAGGTGCTCCTCGGATACCGGGGCCGGCGACATCCCGCAGTTGCCCAGTACCTCGGTGGTCACGCCCTGGCGGACCACGCTTTCCGCCCGACGGTTGACCAGGATGGAAAGGTCGGAGTGGGTGTGGACATCCACAAAGCCGGGGGCGATGTAGCGATCCCCCACTGTGATCGTCCTCCGACCGCGCAGCGTGCCGGGCGGGGCCATGCGGACGATGCGGTCGCCGCGGATGCCCACATCGCCCCGATACCAGGGGTTGCCGCAGCCGTCCACGATGCGGCCTTCGGAAAGGACCAGGTCCAGGGACGTCTCGCTCATCGGTATCCTCACGCCAGCGCGACGATCCGGTCCAGTTCGGCAACCAGGCGTTCGTCCAGCGGCTCCGGCCGGTGGGTGGAGAGGATTTCCCGCACCCGGGCGGCGGCCCACTCGCGGGCCCCATCCCGTTTCCTCTCCCACTCCTCATAGGGCCGCCGGTCCAGGAGGGTGGGCACCCAGAGGTCGGAGAGGTGCCGGCGGGTGTGGCGGTGAGTGAGGAAATGGCCGCCGGGACCGACCTCGCGGATGGCCTCCAGCGCCAGCGTCTCCTCGTCCACGACGATGCCGGCCATCATCTTGCGGACGATACGAAAGATCTCGCAATCCATCAGGGCCTGCTCGTAGGACCAGATGCGGCTTCCGTGGAGGAGGCCCACGCCCAGGAGCATGTCCGACATCGCCAGCGAGGCCATCAGGGTGGAGAGGCTGTTTTCGATTCCGGCCTGCCAGTTCGGCTCCTTGGCCCCGGTGGCGAAGGAGCCCATGGAGAGGGGAATCCGGTAGAAATCGGCCAGAAGGTTGGTGGCCGCGCCGAAGATAAAGTCCTCCGGCCCGCCGCCGGTATAGGCGCCGGTGCGCAGGTCCATGGCCGTTTGGGCGGCGGCGTAGAAGACGGGGGCTCCCGGATGGGCGAGTTCGATCAGGGCCAGGGCGCTCAGGACCTCGGCGTTGCCGACGACCAGTGTCCCGGCCATCGTGGCCGGGCCGGTGGAGGCGCAGGAGGCCATGGTCATAAAGCCCACCGGCAGGCCGGCTTCAGAGGCGACCAGGGCGGCCTCCAGGCTTCCCCCATCCTGGCCCAGCGGCGAAACGGTGCATTCCATAATCGAAAGGGTCGGTCGCCGGCGCAGGGCCTCTTTCCCGCCGGCGATGGCCGCGGCCATCTCCACGGCGGCGCGGGCCTCGCGTTCGGAATAGATGCTTTCGGTCTGCACATGTTTGGTCGAATTCATCCAGATGGCCTGGATTTCGTAGAGGCCGCGTTTTTCCGCCGGGCAGTCCTGGGCCGAGACAGGCACCCAGTGAAAGGCGACCTCCTCCAGGGCGTCGGCCAGGCGGGCGATCTCGGCCACATCCCGGAGGCAGGAGCGGCGGCGTTTTCCCGTCTCCCAATCGAGCACCTCCACCCCACAGCCGTCGGTGCCCACGTAGACGTGGTTTCCGTCCAGGGGGAGGTCCTGGTCGGGGTCGCGGGCGGCCAGGATATAGGCCGGCGGGGCAGCCCGGAGCGCCTCCTCGATCAGACGGCCCGGGGCCCGCACCACCATCGTCCTCCGGTCCACCTGCGCCCCGTGCGCCTCCCAAAGGTCGAGGGCCTTTTCCGAAGGGAAACGCACCCCCACCGTCTCGATCACCTCCAGCGTGGCGGTGTGGATACGTTGGACATCCTCCGGGCTGAGGACGTCCAGACGCAGGCGCGGGTTGGTGATGGAAGCAATACGTCCGGCCATGGCATCCTCCTGTCCCGGCGCAAACGACCGGGTGGAGCCAGTATATCATCAATTGGACGGCCTGTCAAACCGAAAAACAAAGTTTGATCCTTGCAAAGGAACGAAATGTGTGCTAAAATAGGGTGGAAATATCGAAAAGCAATGGGAGAGGTACGGTGGATGAACTCGATCACCTGATTCTGCAGACGCTTCAGAGCGATGGGCGTACCCCCTTTACCGAGATTGCCCGGAAGGCCGGTGTATCGGAGACGACCGTGCGCAGCCGCTATCGCAGCCTGGTCCGGCAGGGGATCGTGCGCACGGTCGCCATCGTGGACCCCTACGCCCTGGGCTTTCAGGCTCCGGCGCTCGTCGGCATCCGGGTCGAGCCGGGGCAGGTGGAAGAGGTGGCCGCCCAGGTGAACGCCCTGCCGGAGGTGAGTTACCTGGTGATGACGCTGGGGGGCTGGGACCTGACGGCCGAGGTCTTTTGCCGCGACCTGCGCCATCTGAGCGAATTCCTTACCCAGCGGTTGCACCGTATCCCGGGCGTTCGTTCCACCGAGGTCCTGATGATCGCCCGCAGTTACCGGCTGAGTTACCGCTGGTGAGGTGGAGGTTTTTCGTGAAAGTGATGTCCATGCGCCAGGCCATCGCCACCTACGTCCACGACGGCGACACGGTGGCCATCGAGGGCTTTACCGCCTGTATCTCCTTCGCCGCCGGCCACGAGATCATCCGTCAGGGCCGGCGCGACCTGGTCCTCTGCCGGATGACGCCCGACCTCCTCTACGATCAGATGGTGGCGGCCGGCTGTGCGCGGAAACTCGTCTTCTCCTACCTGGGCAACCCCGGCGTTGGCTCGCTTCACGCCATCCGCCGGGCGGTGGAAAAAGGCATCCCGGCCCCCCTGGAACTGGAGGAGTACTCCCACTTCGGCATGGTGGGGCGGTATCTCGCCGGCGCCTGGAGGCTTCCCTTCTTTCCCCTGCGTTCCTACATCGGAAGCGACCTGCCCCGGGTCAACCCCCGCATCCGCTTCCTGAAAAGCCCCTACGGGGAAGAAGAGATCGCCGCCGTCCCGCCACTCCATCCCGACGTGGCCATCATCCATGCCCAGCGGGCCGATGTCCATGGGAACACCCAACTCTGGGGCCTCCTGGGGGTGCAGAAGGAGGCCGCCTTCGCCGCCCGGCACGTCATCGTCGTCGTGGAGGAAATTGTGGATGAAGAGGTCATCCGGGCCGATCCCAACCGCACCCTGATTCCCGGTCTGATCGTGGACGCGGTGGTCTGCGAGCCGTATGGGGCCCATCCTTCCTACGTCCAGGGCTACTACGATCGCGACAACGCCTTCTACCTGCGCTGGGACGAAGTGAGCCGGGACGAGGCCGGAACGCGGGCCTGGCTGGAGGCGTGGGTCTACGGCCTTCCGGACCGGGCGGCCTATGTGGAGAAGATGGGGCCGGAGGTCTGGGAACGCCTGCGGCCGGGGGAAGCCTGGTCAGGGGCGGTGAATTACGGGGCGTACCGCTGAAGCCCGAGGAGGATGGCTGTGGAATACACCCCTACGGAAATGATGATCGTGGCGGCGGCGCGGGCGCTCGCCGGGGTGCGCACCGTCTTCGTCGGGGTGGGACCGCCGAACATCGCCTGCAACCTGGCCCGGCGGACGGTGGCGCCGGCGTTGGAACTGATCTATGAAAGCGGCGTCTTCGGGGCCCGGCCGGCCCGGATGCCGCTCTCTATCGGGGACCCCGCCCTGGTGAGCGGGTCCACCCTGGTCTGCTCCCAGGCCGACCTCTTCGGACTGTACCTCCAGGGCGGCCGGCTGGAGGTGGCGCTCCTGGCCGGGGCGCAGGTGGACCGCTTCGGCAACCTGAACACCACCGTGATCGGCGAGTATGCCCATCCCCGGGTGCGCCTCCCCGGAAGCGGAGGGGCCTGCGAGATCGCCATCAACGTCGGGCGCGTCTTCATCATGATGCCCCTGAGCCGGCGTTCCTTCGTGGAGCGGCTGGACTTTCTTACCAGCCCCGGGCATCTCGGCGGGAAGGGCGAGCGGGCCGCCCTGGGCATGCCCGGCCGGGGGCCGGAGCGCGTCATCACCGACAAATGTCTCCTGGGCTTTGCGGACGGCGAGATGGTGTTGGAGCGCCTTCATCCGGGAGTGACACTGGAGGAGGTGCGGGCGGCGGTGGGCTGGGAACTGCGCCTGTCCCTGGAAGTGGGCGTGACCGAACCGCCCACGGCCGAGGAGTTGCGCATCCTGCGGGAGGAACTGGACCCGCAGGGAGTCTACAGGCGGTGAGCGATGGGAAAAGACGTGGTCATCCTGGCGGCGGTGCGTACCCCGATCGGGAACTTTGGCGGGGCGCTGAAGGATGTGCCGGCCGCCCGCCTGGGCGCGATCGCCGCACGGGCGGCGCTGGAGCGGGCCGGCCTTTCCCCCGAGGTTGTGGACGAGGTCATCTTCGGCTGTGCCCGGCAGGCCGGCAACGGCCCCAACATCGCCCGGCAGATCGCTTTCCACGGCGGCATCCCGGTGGAGCGGCCGGCCTTTACCGTCAACCAGGCCTGCATAAGCGGCCTGAAGGCGGTGACGCTGGCGGCGCAATCCATCCTGCTCGGGGAGAACGAGGTCGTCCTGGCCGGCGGAGTGGAGCAGATGTCGCAGATTCCTTACCTCCTCCTCCGGGCCCGCTGGGGCTACCGCCTGGGCGACGATACCCTGGTGGATGCCATGTACCGCGACGGCTACTTCTGCCCGCTGGCCGGGATGCTCATGGGCGAGACGGCGGAACTCCTGGCCGAACGCTACGGCATCGCCCGCGAGGAACAGGACCGCTTTGCCCTGGAAAGCCATCGCAAGGCCGTCGCCGCCTGGGCCAGCGGAGCCTTCCGGGAAGAGGTGGTTCCGGTGGAAGCGCCGGGCGAAAGGGGCGGCACCGTCCTGGTGGAACGCGATGAACGGCCGCGGGCCGACACCTCCCTGGAGAAACTGGGCCGCCTTCCCCCGGTATTCAAGCCCGACGGCACCATCACCGCCGGCAACGCCTCCGGCATCACCGATGGGGCGGCGGCGCTGGTGATCGCCTCCGCCGAGCGGGCGCGGGAACTGGGCATCGCCCCCCTGGCCCGCCTCATCGGCTACGCCGGCGCCGCCGTGCACCCTCGGGAGATGGGGCTGAGCCCGGTTCCGGCGACGCGGAAACTTCTGGCCCGGACCGGGTTGCGGCTATCCGATTTCGACCTGATCGAACTGAACGAGGCCTTTGCCGCCCAGGTGCTGGCGGTGGAACGGGAACTGGATTGGGACCCTTCCCGGCGCAACGTCCACGGCGGCGCGGTGGCCCTGGGGCATCCGACCGGCTGCACCGGGGCCCGCATCCTGGTCACCCTGCTGCATGCCCTGCGCACCCATGGGAAGCGGCTGGGCCTGGCCACCCTCTGCGCCAGCGGCGGTCCGGGCCTGGCCGTGGCCGTCGAGAAAATATAATCGCGTCGAGGTCTTATCCTCGACGCGACCAGGCCGGCGGGGCCGAGGGGATTCGAACCCCCGATCTCAGCCTTGACAGGGCTGCATGTTAGGCCTCTACACCACGGCCCC
>JBMFNL010000081.1:0-11239 GCA_049970175.1 Chloroflexia bacterium | reverse complement strand
CGTTCCGGGAGGTGTTGGTAAAGGCCGCGGTCAGGCCGCTGATGGTGTAGGTAAAACCGGCCTCCGGCAACAGAAGCACCTCGACCCCGGCGCTGTAGGTGTCCATGCCGGCCGCATTCACGGCCGTGAGGACGACGGTGTAGGTGGCCGCCGCGGTGTAGGTATGGATGGGGTTCGTCTCGGTGGAGGTCTCACCATCGCCAAAGGCCCACTCGTAGGAGATGGGCGGCGTTCCGGTGGTGGTGTTGGTAAAGACCATCGCTTCCCCCAGGCAGACCGGCGAGTTCGAGGTGAAGGAAGCCTGTGGGGATTGCCCGGGAACCACCGTCAGCGTCACCGCCACCGGAACGAGCGGCCTCAGTGGGTCGTTGCTGTGCACCTGCAGGGTCGTCAGGTATGGACCCGGCTCCAGGCCGGCGGCGTCGAACGATACGGCCACCGGCCGGTTGCCCCCCGGGTTGACCGAACCGCCGGCGGGTGCTTCCGCAAGCCATGAGACCTCCGGTGCTTCGGTCAGGGTAAAGTAGAGCATGCCGTTGCCCACATTGCCCACGGTGAGGGTGGCGGTGTGTTGGGAGCCGGCGGCCAGGGTCACGCTGAACGCTTCCGGAGAGATGACCAGGGTAGGGGTGAGTACCGGCGGCCGGCAGCCGCCGAACCATTCGATGATGCGCTGGAGGACCTCCCGGCCGTTGGTGGCGTTATTGTAGTAAATGGGCACCCAGTCCGTCCCGAAGAAGACGGTCCGCCAGTCCCCGCCGTCCTTGTCCACGTCCAAGTTGCGGTTGTTATTTCCGCCGCGAAAAGCCTGGGAGGCCGGCGGGGCGGCAGCGTTGACGGTGTCGCCGTAGTCGGTAAAGCCCGAAGGGTAGGTCAACGGGTACGGTCCCAGGCCGCCACCGATGGGGTCGCCGGCCACGCCGACCTTGGAGGTGGCGTCGCCGTTGTCGTTGGTAAACGAGCCGATGCCCAGGTAGTTCTGCCCAAAGGGGGTCAGGCCAAAATCCCACAGGTAATCCTGGCTGGAGAGGAAAAGGTGCCCGCCGTCGTCTAGGTAGGCGGCGAGGTTGGCCTCGTCGGTGCTGTTGGGGCCGGCCGAGCCCCCATACTTGTCGCCGGAGAACCAGATGACGATGGCGTAGCCCTGCAGCCCGGCCAGGTTCGGCCCGTTGCCGCTGCCGCCGCCGACGTCAAAGACGTCGTAATCGTACCCCAGCGTGTCCAGGGCGGCGGTAAAGTAGGGGCGCGTGTCGGGGCTGTTGTTGTCGTCGTCCACGAGCAGGATGCAGGGGAGCGGCTCCAGGCCAAAGTTCTGGGTCTGGTTGTGGTCGAGGACGATGGCCCGCTGGGCCGGCCGGTGGCCGTAGGCGGTGACGTGCATGGTGTAGGTGCCCTGGGGCAGGGTGATGGTGTAAAAGCCCGAGGCCGGGTCCGTCCAGGCCTCTTCCGGGGAGCCGTCGAAGGTGATGTGGGCGAAGAGGGGCAGCCCGGTGCCCCACTCGGTCACCGTGCCGGAGACGACGTAGGTGGGGGCGGTCTGCAGGGCGAAATCCAGGGTGGTGACGGTGTCGGTGACCACGACGACGCCGCTTACGCTCGCGGGGAGATACCCATAGGCCGTAGCGGTGACGACATAGGTGCCGGCCAGCAAGGTGCGGGTGTAGTAGCCGGTATGGTCGGTGGTGGTAAGGAGGACGTGCCCGGCCGCGTCGCGGGCGCGTACGGTGGCCCCGGCGATGGGCGCGCCGCCCTGGGCGGCGGTGACGTGGCCGTCCAGGTAGCCGATGCCGCCGGGGATCAGGCAACCGCTCATGTGGGCAAAGGTGCCGATGGCGGCCTTGACGAACTCGACGTAATAGGGCCAGTCCTGGAAATTGTCCATATCATCGTTGACGGTATGGTAGTAGGGGTTGAAATCGTCCATGTCCTCGATACCGAGGATGGCGGTGTAGCCATAGTCCCAAAAAGAGGCGTGGTCGCTGGCACCGGTGCCGTTGGGGATGATCTGCGGGATCAGGTTCAGGTCGTAGGCATCGACCACGTCGGCAAAGAGTTGGGCCAGGGCCAGCGTCGGGGGGATGGTTGAGTCGGCGTGTAGGTCGATGTCCGGGCTGCTGCCGCCGGTGCTCCAGGCGATCATGTCCAGGTTGAGGTAGCCCAGGATGTTCTCGCCGCGGCTAAAGGCGCGCTGGGCGTAGGCGTGGCTGCCCAGGAGGCCCTGCTCCTCGCCGGTCCAGAAGGCAAACTTGAGCGTGCAGCCCCACTGGTACCGGGTGAGGATGTCGGCGGCGATCAGGGTAGCCACCGAGCCGCTGGCGTTGTCATCGGCACCCGGCGCAAGGCTGCCGGAGGGCATATCGTCCAGGTGCGCGCCGATGATAAAGATGTCGTCGGGGTTCAGCGTGCCGGTGTAGGTGCCGATGACGTTGGGGTAAGTGGAGCCGCCCCACTGGTGGTATTCGACGGCCAGGCCCAGGCCCTGCAGGTGCTCGCCGACGAACTGGGTGGCCTTTTGGATGGGGGTGCCGCTGTAGGTGTGGCGGGTAGCGATGGTATAGGGCGAGCCGCCGATGTTCACCGGCCACTCGCCGCTCAGTCCGCCGGTGTAGGAGTAGACGGTCGCCAGGGTGACCTGGTCGATCATCTGCTGGATGAGCGGATCGGGGGTGATGACCTCGGGGAAGGCCCTTTCCGTCGCCCAGGGGTGGAGCGGCTTGGGATCGAAGGTGACGACCTGCACGTCGACCCCGGCCAGGGCCAGGCGCTCGGCCTCGGATGGGGAAATGCGCAGGAGCACCTGGAGGCCGTCGTCCAGGAGGAGCCGGCCATATTCTTCCCATCGGGGGATGGGCTGGCCGGGCCTGGGGAAGGCAAAGTAATAGGTGGCCCCGCTCGTATCGGGGTCGAGGATGCGGAAGGAGAGGCCGGAACGGGAGAGGGCCTCCAGTTCTCCCGGCGTGGCCCCGGCCAGGAGGTATTCCTCCTCCCGGCCGATCATCCGGGCATAGGCCGGGAGGCCGGCGGCCTCGAAGCGGGCCAGGTCTCCGGGCGAGTTCAGGGCGACATAGACCAGGGCGGTGGCCGGACCGGGGGCCGGCGTTTGGGCGGCCGCGCTACCGGCCGGGGCCAGCAGCAGGGCCAGAAGGGAGATGAGGGACAGAAAACGGCGCATCGGAATCCTCCTCGGTCAACAGGTCCAATTCCTGGACGGCCTGAACGATCTCCTGCGGGGAAAGCGGCCGGGGGTAGTTGTACATCGTCCCCCCGGGACGTTCGTTATAGAAAGGGCGGTTGCAGCCCGGGCAACCGGAGGTGCGAAAGGCCTGGCCGTCGGCCAGGAGGGCGGGAAGGTCCGGCCGGCCGAAGGAGAGGAGCCGGCCCTCGGAGAAGCGGAACTGCTCGAAGCGGGCCAGTCCCCGCTCCAGGAGGTAACGGGCGACCTGCATCCGGCGGTACGTCCCCAGGGGCGGCGGCGGATGTCCCTCCAGCCGGGTGCCCCGCACCGGGGTAAAGGCAAAAAGGCTCACCGCGCCGCCCCAGTCATAGACCTCCTGCATCGTCCGGCAGCACTCCTCCTCCGTTTCGCCCAACCCGACCATCAGGTGCACCCGGACCCGCCCGGGGAAACGCCGGCAACCTTCCTCCACCAGCCGGCGCATGGACGCCCAGCCGGCCCCCTTGACCTGACGGTAGACGCGCTCGCCGGCGCAGTCCAGCCCCAGGCCGACCGTATCCACCCCCCAGGAGAAGAGTTCCTCCAGTTCTTCCAGGTCGCGGGGCCGGATGGCGGCCGATACGGGCAGGGAGGTGGCGGTTCGGAGGGTCTGGAGGATTTCCCGCACCCGCTCCTTGGCCCCCCGGTGGAGGGTGACCTGGAGGCAGATGCGCTCCATCTCGGGCGGGGCCCGTCTGAGGGCCGCCAGGATGTCTTCGAGGGGATGGGTCGGCCAGACGACGCGGGAGAGGGCATCGGCGCGGGCCCGGCTATCGCGGGCCTGGGCGCAGAAGGCGCAGGCCATGGCGCAGCCGCCGCCGTCCAGGAGGAAGTAGGCCGTGGTGGGAGCCGCCTCCATCGGGAGGCGGCGCAGGCCGAGCACCGCCTCAGTGCCGGCGGAGACCCTCACCCCTTCCCCCCGATCCCCCCTTCCCCTCTCCCAATGGGAGAGGGGAAGGGGGGCAGGGGGGTAGGGGTGAGGGATGAGGGCCAGAGCACAGCACTCCCGGCCGGCCTCCACCTGCAATCCCAGGCGGGCGGCCAGTTCCAGGGCCGCCGGATGGGGCTTGACGATGCGGTTGATGCCGGCCCGTACCGCCAGGGAATCCAGCGCCCGGCGGTAGGCCCCGCCCGGCCGCATACACCCCAGGAGGAGGGGAATGGTGGGGAAAGCCAGGCGGGCCTCGGCCAGCAGGCCGGCCACCTCCCGAAGCGGGGGCGGCGTGCAATGGGCGTAGCGCGTCCCCGGGGTGGGGATCAAGACCAGGAAGACGATGGCCTCGGCCCCCTCCTCCTGCAACAGGCGCAGGGCGGCCCGTTCGCCGGAGATGCGCCCGCCGCGCAGGCCGATGGTGATGTGGGGCACGACCGGGAGGGAGCGCCGCAGCAGGCGGTAGGTCCGCCGGTAATCCTCCACCGTGGCCTTTAGGCCGTAGACCTCGGCGATGGTGTCGTCGTCGCCCACCAGGTCGAAGGAGACGATGTCGGCCAGGCCGGCCAGGGCCGCCGCTTCCTTTTCCCCGATCAACCCGACGTGCCAGTTCAGCCGCCGGCCCGGACGCAGGGCCCGCACCTCCTCCAGGTGGGCCGTAAAGGGCACGCGCCCCTCCCGGTCACACCCGCCGGAGATGAGGAGGCTGGAGGCACCGTCCAGGGAGGGGTCCTGGGGGGAGAGGCCGGCGATGGGCAGCATCGCCTCCAAGTAGTGCCGGCCGCAATGGGCACAGTTCAGCGCGCAGCCGCTTCCGGTCAGGCTGATGGCCCGGGTGTTCCGGGGGTCATCGGCGCCCAGCGATGGGGGAAAGCGGCTCTGCCGGACCTGCCAGGCTTGTCCCAGGAGGTCCTCCAGCGCGTTCATCGGTGCATCTCAGTCCGGCTGGACGTAACCGTCCCGGAAGGCCAGGGGCAGTACCTCGTCCATGCGTTCGACCATGACCACGTTCAGGTGGCGCAGGATGTTGCGCGGCACCTCCTCCAGGTCCGGCTGGTTCTTCTTGGGCAGGAGGAAGGTGCGGATGCCGGCGCGGTGGGCGGCCAGCGCTTTCTCTTTCACCCCGCCGATCGGCAGGATGCGGCCGCGCAGGGTGATCTCTCCGGTCAGGACGATGTCCCGGCGCACCGGGCGCTGGGAGAGGGCCGAGATCAGGGCCGTGGCGATGGCCACCCCGGCCGAAGGGCCGTCCTTGGGGACGGCTCCTTCGGGGATATGGATGTGGATGTCCGTCTGTTCGAACATCCTGGGCGAGATGCCGAGGCGGGCGGCGTTGGCCCGGGCATAACTCAGGGCGGCCTGGGCCGATTCCTGCATGACCTCGCCCAGGGAACCGGTCAGGATCAGGTTGCCCTTGCCCTCCATCACCGTGACCTCTATGGACATGATATCTCCGCCGGCCTCGGTCACCGCCACGCCGGTGGCCACGCCGACCTGGTCCTCCTCTTCCACCTGGCCGTAGAAGAAGCGCGGAGGACCCAGGAAGCGGTGCAGGGAGGAGGCGCGGATCGTGCGGGGGGGACGGTGTCCCTCGGCCACCATCCGGGCGATCTTGCGGCAGATGGAGCCGATCTCGCGTTCCAGGTTGCGCACGCCGGCCTCGTAGGTATAGAAGCGGATGATACGCAGGAGGGCCTCCTCGGTGAAGGAGAGTTGTTCCGGCGTCAGGCCGTGTTGCTCCAGTTGCTTCGGCACCAGGAAGCGCCGGGCGATCTCCATTTTCTCATCCTCGGTATAGCCGGGGATTTCGATGATCTCCATACGGTCGCGCAGCGCCGGCGGGATGGGGTCCACCAGGTTGCCCGTGGTGATAAAAAGCACGTGGGAGAGGTCGTAGGGCACTTCTAGGTAGTGGTCGGAGAACTCCGAGTTCAACTCCGGGTCGAGCACCTCCAGGAGGGCGGCCGCCGGGTCGCCGCGAAAGTCGCTGCCGATCTTGTCGATTTCGTCCATCATAAAGACCGGGTTGACCGTGCCGGCCTGACGCATGGTCTGGAGGATTCTCCCGGGCAGTGCGCCGACGTAGGTACGGCGGTGGCCGCGAATCTCGGCCTCGTCGTGCACGCCGCCCAGGGAGATGCGCACGAAGCGGCGTCCCAGGGCTTCGGCGATGGAGCGTCCCAGGGAGGTTTTGCCCACGCCGGGCGGCCCGATGAAGCAGAGGATGGGGCTCTTCATTTTCTCCGGGGCCAGTTTGCGCACCGCCATAAACTCCAGGATGCGCTCCTTGACCTTGGGCAGGCCGTAGTGGTTGCGTTCCAGCACCCGGGCCGCCTCGGCCAGGTCCAGGTTGTCTTCGGTCATCTCCGTCCAGGGGAGGGCGAGGAGCCAGTCCAGGTAGGTGCGGATTACAGCGACCTCGGGTGCGGCGATGGACATGAGGGCGAGGCGGGCCAGTTCCTCCTCGGCTTTCTTCTGGGCGGCCGGCGGCATGTTGCGCTGGGAAATTTTCTCGCGCAGTTCGTTGATTTCCTGGGCCAACGGGTCTTCCTGTCCCAACTCCCGCTGGATGGCCTTCATCTGCTCCCGCAGGAAGTATTCGCGCTGGCTGCGGTCTACCTCCTTCTGCACCTCGGTGTGAATCTTGTTCTCCAGTTCCAGGACGTCCAGTTCCTGGGCCAGGAGGATGCTCAGTTTCTGCAGCCGCTCGATCGGGGCCACCGCTTCCAGGATGCTCTGGCGCTTTTCCAAAGGGAACTGCACCGTCGAGGCGATAAAGTCGGCCAGGTCTCCGGGCTCGTCAATATTGAGGGCGGCGACGTAGGCATCGTCGGGGATGTTGCGGCTGTACTTGACCACCTTTTCGAAGAGGGCCAGGGAGGCCCGCATCAGCGCTTCGGTGGCTAGCGAATCCTCCTCGCCCTCCGGTTCCTCCTCATAAAGCGGCGCGACCCGGGCCCGCAGGTAGGGGGTCTCTTGGACGAAATCGAGAATCTTGACCCGGCGCTGGCCCTGCACCAGCATGCTGGTCGAGCCGTCGGGCATGCGCAGGATGCGGCCGATGACCGCCTCCGTGCCCACCGGGTAGAGGAGGTCGGGGGTAACGTCCTCCTCCACCGGTTCGCGCTGGGCCACGAGAACGATGGTGCGGTCCGTGGACAGGGCCTCCTCCAGAGCCTGCAGGGAAGGTTCCCGCCCAACGAAGAGGGGAGAGACCATGTGCGGGAAGATCACGGTATCCAGAAGGGGAACCACGGGGCGTTCCAGGACGACGCCTTCCTCCTCTTCCCCTTCCGGTTCGAAAAAGTCGTCATCAAGGGACATAAAGGGAAAGTTTTCCAGGTCACCCTGTTGAGCCATCCATCAACCTCTCGGCCGTTAGGCAGCCGCTGTCCCAAGTATCGGCGCGTGTGATCGCCTGACGGCTGCCACCGGTTTTCGAGGGCTATTGTACTACAGCCCCCGGAAGAGTGCAAGGCGTTTCCTCTCGTACCATGCGACGGCTTGGGGCCCCCTTCACGGCCAACTTGTCGAGCCGGGGAGGATGTCGTATAATACCCGCCGGCCGATGCCAGATGTGCGGCCCTGATCCGATACCCGGCACGAGAATCGTCAAGGAGGCATCCGTGAACCCCCTCCAGGCCCTTTTCCTGGGCATCCTCCAGGGCTTGACCGAGTTCTTGCCCATCAGCAGCAGCGGACATCTGGTGCTCCTGCCGGCCCTCTTGGGCTGGGCGAAGCCGCCCCTGGTCTTTGAGACGACCGTCCACCTGGGCACCCTCCTGGCCCTCCTGGCCGTCTTCTGGCGGGAGATCGGGCAACTTCTGGCCGCCTGGGGGCGGGGAATCGGGCGCGGCCGGCCGCTGGGTACGGCCGAATCCCGTCTGGCCTGGTGGATTCTCCTGGGGACTCTCCCGGCCCTGGTGGCCGGCGCGCTCCTGGAAGAACGCTTTGAGACCCTGAACACGCCCCACTACGCCGGCATCTTTTTCCTGGTCACATCCGGCCTCCTCCTCCTGGCCGAACTCCTGGGCCGGCGCCGCCGCCCGCTGGAGCAACTGACCTGGTTGGATAGCCTCCTCATCGGCCTGGCCCAGGCCGCCGCCATCCTTCCCGGCCTTTCCCGCAGCGGAGCGACGATCTCCACCGGGATGTTGACCCACCTGAAACGCGAGGCGGCCGCCCGCTTCTCCTTCCTCCTTTCCCTGCCGGTCGTCGCCGGGGCTGGCCTGCTGAAACTGTGGGAACTCGGGCGAGGTGGCGGAGAGCAGAGCGAACTCCTTCCCCTCCTCCTGGGCTTGGCGGCGGCAGCGCTCTGCGGCTTTGCCGCCATCCGCTTCCTGCTGGCCTATGTGCGACGCCGCCCGCTTTATCCCTTTGCCGCCTACTGCCTGGCCCTTGGCCTGGTTGCGCTGCTGGCCCTGTAGGACGGCTCGGCAGGAGACTGGCCCCCCAGAACCGTAGAGCGTTGATCGTTCTCAGGTGGTAGCAGGGCATCTCCGGACGTTCGACGGGAGACACGTTTCCCGAAGCAGCCGACGATAAGCGATCAACGATGAACGTTCAACGATCGACGCCTGTTATGCCCTCTCCCCAAAGAGCGCCCGCCCCAGCCGGATGAGCGTTGCTCCCTCCTCCACGGCCACGACATAATCATCGGTCATGCCCATCGAGAGGTGGGTCCAGGGGGCTTCCGGGAAACGTCCCCGCAACCTTTCCCGCAGGGTTCGCAACCGGGCAAAGGTCGGCCGCACCTCCTCCGGGTCGGAAACGATCGGCGCCACCGTCATCAATCCCTCCAGGCGCAGGTGGGGCAGGACAAGGATCGCTTCCACAGCCTGGAAAAGCACCTCTTCCCGGGGTGGGAAGCCGAACTTGCTGGCCTCTTCCCCCACGTTCACTTCCAGGAGCACAGGGACCGTCCGACCCAGCGCCGCCGCCCGCCGTTCCAGCACCCGGGCCAGTTCTACATCGTCCACGGAGTGGATCAGGTCAAAGAGGGCCAGGGCCAGGCCGGCCTTGTTCTTCTGGAGATGGCCCACCAGGTGCCAGCGTACGCCGGCCAGGTCCCCCAGGAGAGCCCGCTTGTCCCGGGCCTCCTGGACGCGGTTCTCGCCGATCTCGCTCAGGCCGGCCGCCACCGCCGCCCGCACCACCTCGGCCGGAAACGACTTGGTCACGGCCACGATGCCGACCTCTTCCGCCCGCCTTCCGGCCCGCCGGCAGGCCTCGGAGATGCGCTCCCGCACGTTGGCCAGACGAAGGGCGATGCGGCTCACCCACTCCTCATCGGCCTCCCTCATCGGCTTTCGCCCTCCCGAAGGCCGATCACGGCCCCGAACAGTCCTCGCAGCCCCCCCTCCCGGCGGTAGGAGAAGTAGCGTTCCACCCGGCAGGAGGTGCAGACGGCCGAGAGTTCGATCTGCGCTTCCGGAACGCCGGCCCGTCGGAGGGCCTGGCGGTTGGCTTCCCACAGGTCCAGGTAGGCGTGCCCCGGCCGGCCGGGACGAAGGAGCATCTCCGGCTCAGGCAGATGCGCCCGCACCCCCGCCACCACCTCTTCCCCGACCTCGTAGCAGCACGGCCCGATGGAAGGCCCCAGTCCCACCCGCAGGTCTGCCGCCGAGGTGCCAAAGGTCTGCTCCATCACCTCCACCAGACGGCCGGCAATGCCCAGGAGCGTGCCCCGCCATCCGGCATGGGCCAGCCCCACCACCCGTCGCACCGGGTCGTAGGCCAGGATCGGCACACAATCGGCAAAATAGCCCAGGAGGTAGAGGCCGGGAACGGCCGTGACCAGGCCGTCCGCCCCGTGGCCGCCCCGCCAGCAGCCGTAGGCCGGCCCGGGCACGACCACGACCTCATCCCGATGGACCTGCCGCGTGGAGACCAGGGCTCCCGGCGAAATTCCCAGCGCCTCGGCCAGCCGGCGACGCCCTCCATCCTCCGGCCGATGAACCGAGCCGAAGGTGCGATCGGAAATGCCGTGCACCAGTTCGGGGAACGAGGCCAGCAGCCGAAAACGCATCGGTTCGGGCATTGTCCGGGAAGGAAAGGTATCTTACCGCCTGCCTCGGAAAACCGCAAGGAAGGACGACCACGCTCCGGAAGCCGGGTAGGGCGTCCGGGTCGGGGTGGGAGGCACGGTAGGGGTCGGCCCAGGCGTGCCTGGAGTGGGCGAGGGCAGCGGCGTGGACGTCGGGGTCGGAAGGGCGGGCGTCGCCGTGCCCGTCACCACGGGCGTTGGGGTTACGGTGCCCGTCACCGTTGGCGTTGGAGTTACGGTGCCGGTCATCGTTGGCGTTGGGGTTATCGTGCCCGTGAGCACGGGCGTGGGCGTCGGCGTGGCTGTCGGAAGCGGCGTGGCCGTGGGCCAGGGGGCCGGCTCCTCGCGCCCCAGCGCCAGATTGACCACTTTGATGACGTCCAGCACGTCGGCGACGCCGTCGCCGGTGATATCCAGGGCCACCACTTCCTCGTCATCGGCGATATGCCGACCGGTAACGATGTTGATGCCGCGCTGCACGTCCAGGATGGTTACCTGGCCGTCCTTGTCAATGTCCCCGTTGTGCAGGAAGCAGGAAGAGCAGATAATGAGGTAGCCGTCGTAGATGTACTGGGCGGGCACCCGGACCTCGTTGCCGTCCACATCGGAGAGGATGGCCCGGGTGATGTGAATCTGGGCTTTCTGATTGTCCGCGGCTCCCTCGCGCACCTCAAAGAGCAGGCTCACGATCGGGCCGCGGCCGGGGGGGATGGCCGCCCCCTCGGCCGAGAAGAGGAGCAGGTTGACCTTGCCCTGCTTGGTGTCCAGTACGGGCGCCGGCCGGGTCATGTTTTCGCTGCGTGGGGTCAGGTTGACCCCTACGGCGGTCAGCAAGCGGGTATCGTAACTGATTTCCAGTTGGACACCGGCCACCCAGACCAGCGTATCGGCGTTCACGTAGACGCGGATGGGCCGGCCGCCGATTCCCTTGGTATCGGGCACCCGCAGCGCATTCCCCGGCGGCCGGTCGGTAATCCGGAGCACCTTGCCCCAAGAACTGGTGAAGGTGTGGACCTTCTCCAGGTCGCTTTCCCGGGTGGGTAGCGGT
>JBMFNL010000080.1:0-11510 GCA_049970175.1 Chloroflexia bacterium | reverse complement strand
CTAGGTTGACCGCGGCCGAAAGGACGCCGGGGACCTGCCGCAGGGCCTCCTCCACGTGGGAGACGCAACTGGCGCAGGTCATGCCGGCGATGGGGAGGACCAGCGTCTCCTCGGGCACCTCGTAGCCGGCCTCACGGACGGCCCGGAGAAAGTCGGCTGGCCCGGCCCGTTCTTCCTCATAGACCAGGGCGGCCCGCTCGGTAGCCAGGTTGACCGCTACCGAAAGGACCCCGGGCACCGCCCGCAGGGCCTCCTCCACGTGGGCCACACAACTGGCACAGGTCATGCCCTGCACCGGCAGGGCGAGTTCCCGTCGGCTCATTTGAACCTCCAACGTACTATGATACTACCCCGCCCGGCGGGAATGCGGTGGGGAAGATTACATCTTTTCCCACCGTAGCCAGGCCACGCCGGAGAGAATCAGCGCCGCCCCCAACCACTGGAGCGGGGTGAACCGTTCCCGGAAGAGCAGATAGGCCAGGAGGCCGGTGATCAGGGGCTCCAGGGTGCCGATCAACCCGACCTGGCGTACCTCCAGCCGGCGGATGGCCTGCAGGTCGGCCAGGTACAGCCCCACGGTGGCGAAGAGGGCGAGGTAGAGGAGAACGAGCCAGAAAAGGCGGTCCCCACTCGGCGGTGGGGGCGTTCCGCAGAAGCGGCCGTCGGCCGGCAGGAAGGGGCAGAGCGTCCCCCAGAGGAGGTTCAGCCAGAGGGCGCCGAAGAGCAGGGAGTAGAAAAGGGTGGTCCAGGGGGAATAGCGGGCCATGGCCCGGCGGGCCAGGAGGGGGTAGAGGGCGAAGGCGGTGGCGGCCAGGAAGCCGGCGGCGAGGCCGGCCGGATGCCATGCCAACCGTTCCCCGCTCCCTATGCCGACGGCCAGGAGGCAGCCGAGGAAGGTTACCGGCAAGGGAAGGGCCTTGCGCCAGGTCAGCCGTTCTTTCAGGAAAAGCGCCGCCAGGAGGGTGGCGATGGTCGGGTAGACGTAGAAGAGGGCGGTGGCCAGGGTAGCCCCGATCTCCATCACGGCCAGGATGTAGAGGAGGTACATGGCGGCCACGCCCACCAGGCCGTAGAGGACGAAGAAGGGCAGGTCCTTCCCCTCCAGGCGCAGGGCCGACCGTCGGAAGAGCAAAAGGGCCAGCGCCAGGGCGAACGCGGCGACGGCGGTTCGCAGGGCCGAGATCGGCAGCGGGCCGGCCTGGTAGAGGAGGAGCCCCTTGGCGGCGATGCCAACGGTGCCGCCCAGGGTGGCGGCGGCCAGGGCCCAGAGAAGGCCGACGGGGTCCAGGGGATGATGCGGACGCACCGGGCCAGGCAAGCGCACCTCCAGACGATGTACTCAGCGCGGGCCGCACGCGCCCTCAGCATATTCGGGGCAGAAGTTCCCCCGGCGGCATATCCACCACCCGCCGGCCGCCGATGGGGGTGCGGGCCAGGACCAGCCCCGGATGCTCGGCGGTGAGGAAGCCGATGCGGGCCGCCTCCCGCCCCAGGGGGTGGGCCCGCAGGGCCTCCAGGGCGGCCTCCGCCTCCTCCGCCGGCACAAAGGCCACCAGTTTCCCCTCGTTGGCCACGCTCAGGGGGTCGAAGCCGAGCATCTCGCAGGCGGCCCGCACGGCCGGCCGCACCGGAATCGCCGCCTCGTCCACTTCGATCCCCACGCCGGAAGCCGCGGCCAACTCGTTCAGCGCAGAGGCCAGCCCGCCCCGCGTGGGGTCGCGCAGGGTGTGGGTGTGCGGCGCGGCCCGCAGGAGCGCTTCGACCAGGGTGTGGAGCGGGGCGCTATCGGACCGGAGCGCGGTCTCAAAGCCCAGCCCCTCCCGCTGGCTGAGGACGGCGATGCCGTGGTCGCCGACGGTGCCGCTCAGGAGGACGACGTCCCCCGGCCGGCCGAGGGCCGGCCCCACTTCCACCCCCGCCGGCACCACCCCCACGCCGGTGGTGTTGATGTAGAGGCCGTCCCCATGGCCGCGCTCGACCACTTTGGTGTCGCCGGCCACCACCAGCACGCCGGCCGTGCGGGCCGCTTCGGCCATCGAGCGCACCACCCGCTCCAGCACCTCCCGTTCCAGCCCCTCCTCCAGGATAAAGCCGACCGTCAGCCACAGCGGACGGGCCCCCACCATGGCCAGGTCGTTCACCGTGCCGTGGACGGCCAGGGAGCCGATGTCTCCGCCGGGGAAAAAGAGCGGGCGCACGACGAAGGAGTCGGTGGAGACGGCCAGTCGGGCGCCGCCCACCTCCAGGAGCGCGGCATCGGCCATCTGCCGCAGGTAGGCGTTATCGAGCGGAGGGAGAAAGAGGTCGCGAATGAGTTCGGCCATCATCCGGCCGCCGGACCCATGGGCCAGACGGATCACCTCTGCCATCGTTCCTGCCCCCCAAACTGGTAGTAGGCCGCACAGGCCCCCTCGGCGCTGACCATGCAGGGCCCCACCGGGCTCTGAGGCGTGCAGGCCCGGCCGAAGAGGGGACACTCGTCGGGGAAGAGGACGCCCCGCAGCACCTCGCCGCAGCGACAGCCGGGAGGCTCCCGCGTCGGGGACACCTCCACCGGGAAGGCCCGCCGGGCGTCGAAGCGGGCGTACTCGGGGCGCAGGTCCAACCCGCTGGCGGGAATCGGCCCAAAGCCCCGCCAGGAGGTCTCGACCACCCGGAAGACCCGTGCCATCGCCTCCTGGGCCGGCCGGTTGCCCTCGGAGGTCACGCTGCGCCGGTAGGCGTTGACCACGGCCGGCCGGCCCTCCTCGGCCATCTCCACCAGCGCCAGGATGGCCTGCAGGATGTCCAGCGGCTCGAAGCCGGCGACGGCGCAGGGGATGCCGTACTCCTCGGGCAGGAAACGCCAGGCCCCGGCCCCGATGACGGTCGTCACATGCCCCGGCCCGATGATGCCGTCCAGAGCCACCTCTCCGGCATCGAGGATGGCCCGGGTGGCCGGCGGGGTGAGTTTGTGGGTGCTGTAGAGGTAGAAATTCTCCAGCCCTTCGGCTTCGGCCGCTAGGACGGCCGAGGCCACCATCGGGGCCGTGGTCTCAAAGCCCACGCCGAGGAAGATGACCTGCCGTGCGGGGTTCTGCCGGGCGATGTGCAGGGCATCCAAGGGAGAATAGACCACCCGCACGTCCGCTCCGGCGGCCTTGGCCTCGGCGAGCGAAGCCGGACCGGCTCCCCGGCTCCCCGGCACGCGCACCATGTCGCCGAAGGTGGCCAGGATCGCTCCGGGCAGGAGCGCCAAGGCGATGGCCCGGCCCAGGTCCTCGGCGGAGGTGACGCAGACCGGGCAGCCCGGCCCGGAACGCAGTTCGACGGTGGGGGGAAGGAGGGTGGGGATGCCGTAGCGCAGGATGGCATGGGTGTGCCCCCCGCAGAACTCCATCAGGCGCACCGGCCGGGTGGAGCGGGCGCGGATGGCCTGGACCAGACGGCGAGCCAGGTCGGGATCGCGGAAAATGGCTACCATTTGTTGTTTCCTCCGACAACCGCCTGCCCCAGGGCGATCCCCGCATCGTTGGGCGGCACCAGGCGGTGGAGGTAGAGGGTAAACCCGGCCTCCCGGAGCAGGAAGACCACCCTCTCCAGCAGCGTCACGTTCTGGAAAACGCCGCCGGAAAGGGCCACCTCGTTCAGCCCCGTCTCCCGGCGCAGCCGCAGGCAGACCTCCCGGACCATTTGGGCGACGGCGTTGTGAAACCGGGCCGAGATCCGGCCGGCCGATATGCCGGAACGCACGTCCGCCACCACCGCCTGGAGGAGCGGGAGGGGGTCCACCACCAGGGCCTCCGGCCCTTCCTCCAGGACAAAGGCGTAGGCTCCGGTTTCCCCGGCCTCGGCCATCCCTTCCAGTTCCATCGCCGCCTGGGCCTCGTAGTTGATCTCCTGACGGACGCCGGCCAGGGCGGAGACGGCGTCGAAGAGCCGGCCCATGCTGGAGGTGGGCACGACGTTCAGACCGCGCTCCAACTGGCGGCGCAGGACGGCCCGCTCCGCCTCCGAAGCCGCCATCACCGGGGGAAGGTCCTCCTCCCAGGGGAGGCCGGCCGCCCAGAGGTAGGCCAGGGCGATGCGATAGGGCCGGCGGATGGCGGCATCCCCGCCGGGAAGCGGCAGGTAGCGCAGGTGGGCCGCCCGCCGGAAGGAACGGTAGTCGGCGATGAGGAACTCCCCGCCCCAGACGGCCCCGTCCAGGCCGTAGCCGGTGCCGTCAAAGGCCACCCCGACGGCCGGGCGGTCGCCGGGGAAGCCGTTTTCGGCCAGGCAGGCGGCCACATGGGCGTGGTGATGCTGGACGGGGAAGAGGGGCAGGCCGGACCTTTCGGCCCGCTCCCGGGCGTAGCGGGTGGAGAGGTACCCCGGATGCAGGTCGCAGGCGATGGCCTCCGGCTCGATGCGGAAGGTGCGGGCCAGTTGCTCCACCATTTCCTCGAAGAAGCGCAGCGTCTCGTAATTCTCCATATCGCCGATGTGCTGGCTCAGAAAGGCATAACGCTGGCGGGTCAGACAGAAGGTATTCTTGAGTTCGCCGCCCACGGCCAGCAGGGGGCGGACGGCGTGGGGGAGGTGCACCGGGTAGGGCGCATAGCCCCGGGAGCGGCGGATGGGAAGTTCGTTCCCCTGGAAGATACGCAGGACCGAATCGTCGCAGCGGGCGTGGATGTCGCGGTTGTGGAGGAGGAAGGCGTCGGCCAGGCCGGCCAGGCGGATGCGGGCCTCGTCGTTGTCGGTGGCGATCGGCTCCTCGGAGTAGTTGCCCGAAGTCATCACCAGGGCCAGGGGGAAGCCTTCGGCCGGTTCCAGGAGGAGGTAGTGCAGGGGCGTGTAGGGGAGCATCACACCCAGGCAAGGGTTGCCCGGGGCTACCCGGAGGGAAATGGGGGCATCCTCCCGCCGGCGCAGGAGCACGATGGGCCGCTCGCGGGAGGCGAGGAGGGCCCGTTCTTCGGGCGAGACGTAGCAGAAGCGTTCCACCGTCTCCAGGTCAAAGGCCATCAGGGCAAAGGGCTTGTCCACGCGGCCCTTGCGCCGGCGCAGGGTCTCCACGGCGGCGTCGTTCTGGGCATCGCAGGCCAGGTGAAAGCCGCCCAAGCCCTTGACCGCCACCACCTTCCCATCCCGCAGGGCGGCGCGGGCCGCCTGCAGGGCCGCTTCGCCGGAGAGGCCGGGGTTTTCCTCCCCCGCCGCCAGGAAAACGACCTGAGGGCCGCAGGACGGGCAGGCGTTGGGTTGGGCGTGGAAACGACGGTCGGTCGGGTCGTCGTACTCGGCCTGGCACTCCGGGCACATCCGGAAGGCGGCCATCGTCGTGTTGGGACGGTCGTAAGGGATGTCGCGGATGATGGTGAAGCGGGGTCCGCAGTGGGTGCAGTTGATAAAGGGGTAGCGATAGCGCCGGTCCCGGGGGTCGAAGAGTTCCCGCCGGCAGTCGTCGCAGACGGCCACGTCGGGGGAGATGGGGAGAAACTCGCCCGGGCGGGCTTCGGAGTGGAGGATGGTAAAACGGCCGCCGAAGAGGTCGGCCGGCGGCGGGAGCGGCTCGGCCGTGAGGCACTCGATGCGGGCCAAGGGCGGGGCTTCCTCCCGCAGGCGTCGGAGGAATTCCCGGAGCGTCTCCTCCGGCCCGGCGGCCTCGACCTCCACGCCGGAGGTGCTGTTGCGCACCCAGCCGAAAAGGCCCAGCCCGGCGGCCAGGTTGTAGACAAAGGGGCGGAAGCCCACCCCCTGCACCACGCCGGCGATGTGAATCCGAAGGGCCGCGTAGGGGCGCGAGGCTTTGCGCCCTGGGGAGCGTACCCGTACCATCCTCAGCACCTCCAGAACAACCGCCAGTATATACGGGGGGAGCGATTTTGTCCAGTGAGGTCTGGCACATTTCGGCCGGCCGTGGTATAATGCCGAAGACATGGAGGTGGACGATGTGCTTGGCCATCCCGGGGCGTGTGCTGGAGATCGGCGAAGGAACGGGCCCGCTGCGCATGGGCCGGGTGGATTTCGGAGGGGTCATCCGCGAGGTCTGCCTGGCCTATGTGCCCGAGGTGCAGGTGGGCGATTACGTCATCGTCCACACCGGCTTTGCCATCGGCCGGTTGGATGAGGAAGAGGCCCGCGAGACGCTGCGGCTGCTCGGCGAGGTGGGACTTCTGGAGGGGACGGGCGACCCCGCTTCTATGGGGTAGACGGATTCCCCGACGGGGGTGCGGGAGGGAATTCCAGCACCAAATCATACGGTCGGCGGCACCAGAAACGCCCCTCCTCCGGCCACCAGCAGGCCACCGTCCGGCCGGCATGGACGTACTTGACCACCTCCTTTTCCCCGCTCCGCAGGTGGATGCGCTCGACGGCCGGCCGCCAGAACCGCCGTACCACCCCGCTCCGCCGCAGAAGCCGATAGGGCAACGCGGCCATTTGGAGGGCCCGGCGGCGCAGGCGAAGGAGCAGGGCCCACAGCCGGCCGGCCCACCCTCCCCAGACCGGGCATATCCGTCCCTCGCGCTCCCGGAAACACACCCGCCCCAACAGCCTCTCGGCCGCGACCGGAACGGGATCGGGAACGGGGTGGTCGTCCCCTTGGGTGAGCAGGCCGGCAGGACTCCGGGAACGGACGCGATGGGCCAGGTAGACGTTTTCCTCCCCACCGGGCCCGCGGAACAGGACGATATCCCCCGGGCGAACGCTTTCCGGGGACGCCGGCACCACATAGAGCAGGTCCCCAGGCCGAAGGGTGCGGCCCATGCTGCGGCCGCGGTAAAGGTAAACCTGGTACGGGCCTTTTTCCCGGCCCACTTTCGGTCCGACCGGCGAGCGCTTCATTTCCCTGCCGGAGCGCGATGCCCCCCTCTCAGGCCGGCGGGCGGACGGCCCTCAGGGCATCGTGCGAGGGCCGGCGGCCAGGGTGGTGGGAGTCGTACCAAGGGTGCACTGGCCCGAGCCGGCCGTGCCGCCATTCTGACAGGATGCGCCGGGGGCGGTGTTGCCGGAGATGCAGGCCCCACCGTAAGCGGTGGCGGCGATTCCCAGGTCCACGACTTCCGGTTTCACGTATTCCATCTTGGTTTCTTCGTCCATGGCTCGCCCTCCTATAGAAATGCAGGATCGTCCAATACTGCCCTGGTGCGTGGCGAACGGGTGAAGTAGAAGCGGTAGCCCGGCACCGTCCGGGCCAGTTCGGCTAGGTCGGCAAAAGCGCGTTTCAGGGTCGGCAGGTCGCAGTACTGCGTCCACCAGGCCTCGAAAAAGGCGGCGGTCAGGAAGCGGCAACCCTCCCAGGGCGGGAGGATTTCCAGACGTGGCCCCCCTGCCTGGTATATCCGGAAGAAGGCCCGGAGCGGTGTGGCGGCGAGGCCGGTCGCCTCCTCCTCACAGAGCGGCCCCAGAAAGATTCGTCCGTCGGCCGGGAAGACTTCCCAGCCCCCCTCCGGCCGGCGCCGGAGGAAGGCGCCATCGTCGGCCAGCGGTTCGGCCCGGCCCTCCAGGAGGGCCCGGATGGTGCTTTTGCCGGTGCCCGAGGGCCCCAGAAAGAGCAATGCTCTGCCGTCCAGCACCACCGCCGAGGCATGGAGGGGCAGAGCGTGGAGCGGCCCGCGAATCGGCACCTCGGTCATCGTTCCTCCCGCAACCGGCCGGCCGGAAAAAGTCCCCGCCGGTGGGCCTCCAGACAGAGGGAGGACGGCGAAATGAGCCTCCCGCCGTCCAGAAAGTTCTGCGCCGGGCAGTAGGTCAGGCAGTGGCGGGCGTGGAGGCAGCGCCCGCAGAGGTCGGGGAAGGGGCCGGAGAGGTCCCGGCGCAACTCCCGGAGGACCGGGTGTTCCCGCCAGACTTCGGCCACGCTCACTTCCTCCAGGTGCCCGAAGCACAGTTCCGGGACGGTACGTCCGATGCCGCAGAGGGCCAGTTCGCCGTCGGCCAGGATGCCCAGGATGTGGTGGATCTGGCAGATTCCATCGCTGCGGTGGAAGAGTTCGCCCACCGTGTAGAGGGCCGGCGGCGTGCCCAGGATGAGGGGGATGGGCGTGCGGCGCTGCAACGGCCCGCGGATGAAGTGGGCGACTTCCAGCACTTCCACCACATCCAGCGCCTCGCCCCGTTCGTGCATGGCGATGCCCCGCCCGCTGCGGGATACCGGGTTGAACTTGACCGAGCCGGCCCCCATCCGGACGGCCAGGTCCACCACGGCCTCGACCTGATGGACGTTCCCCCGGTGGGGGCTCACAATCACCTGCGGCCGGTAGCCGGCAGAGACCAGCGCCTCCAGTCCCCGCAGCGCCGCCTCGAAGGCCCCCTCCACGCCCCGGAAGGCATCGTGCACCTCGGCCGTGGCCCCATCCAGGCTGAGGGAGATCCAGGTCAGGCGGGTATGGTCCCGGAGGTAACGGGCCAGGCCGGCCTCCAGGAGCGTCCCGTTCGTCTCCATCGCGAGTTCCAGGCCCTCGGCGCTCAAAAAGTCCACGATCTCGACGAACCGGGGATGCAGGAGCGGCTCCCCGCCGGTCAACTTGGCATAACGCAGGCCCAGGGCCTTGCCCTCGGCCACCGCCCGACGCAGGAGGTCCACGTCCAGGTACTCGTCCGGGTCGAGTTCTCCCGGGGAAAAGGAGGGGGCCACCCAGCAGTGCCGGCAGTGCAGGTTGCAACCCGAGGTCAGGTAGAGGTAAAAGGACGTCAGGGGAGGGACGTCCCCGGGGGATTCGAAAGCCCCGGTTGGGGTCGGGATCGGGTCGCAGAGAGCCATCACATTTCCCCAGGTTTCATCGCAGGCGGCAGCCGATCCAGCACAAAATCCCGAATCGCCTGAGCCAACTCTACGGCCTGGTGAGCCGTCTCCGCCAAAGGCCAGAACTCTAGGTCATCACGCAGTTCCTCTCACCAGGTCAGTTCTGCTCTTCATAAAGGACCCTGCCCTCCCGAATCGCCCTCGTCACAAAGGCTTGATCTACCTCGCTCCATTCCTCCACCTCGGCCGGGCTGTACACCAGGATGTCCATGGGGACGAGGATATCGCTCAGGGCTCCATAGAGCGGGGCAGAGCGGCGGTGACGCTCCTCGGCAGTCTCGGCGATCACCAGAAGGTCCAGATCGCTTTCCGGATGGGCTTCGCCCCGGGCCCGACTGCCAAAGAGGATGATCTTTTTCGGACGGGCTACGGCCACGATCCGACGGACGACCTCTTCGAGCAGCGCCGCATCCACGTGGGCCATCTTATCCCTCGGGGCCGACGGCCGGCAAGTACGAGGCCTCGTCTTGAAATACACGATAGCACTGCAATGGGTTGCATGCATCGAGCCGGCCGGTCAGGAAGAACGTCCCGCCGGGGCAACCGCCCCGGCAAAAGTTCCGGTAGGGGCAATCGCGGCAACTTTCCAGGCTTTCCAGCGGGATGCTCCGGCGCAGGCGCAGGGCCTCCAGGAGGGGATGCTCCTGCCAGACCTTCCGCAGGTCGTCTACGCCGGCCGTGCCCAGCGGGAGGGTGCTGAGTTGATGGCAGGGCACGAGGGTCCCGTCGTGATGCACGGCCAGGCGGGAAAAGCATCCCTCGCAGGAGGAGAGCGTCCCACCACCCGGCAGGCCGGCCTTCCCGGCGGCCCAGGCTTCCTCGATCTCCCGAAAGTGGCGGGCCAGGGCCAGGGGGCCGGAGGTGGCCGTGACGCGGCCGTCGTAGCGCTCCGCTAGGCGAGAAAGCGTCTCCATCGCCTGCCGGCGCTGGGCCGGGGTGAGGAGGAGTTCCTCGCCCTGGCGGGCCACCAGGCCGCAGGGGTTCACCTCGTCGGTGCTGAAGGCGGGCAGGCCGATTTCCTCCAGGAGGAGGTGGGCGATGTTCTCCAGGTCGTCCACGTTGTAGCGGTTGACCGTGACCCGCACGGTGGCCGGGAGGCCGGCCTCCACGAGGAGGCGCAGGCCGCGCAGGGCCTGCTCGAAACTATCGGGCCGGCTCTTTTCGTGCACCTCGGCCCGCGAGCCGTCTATGGAGACCTGGATGGCATCCAGCCGCAGGCGGCGCTTGCCCACCTCGAACCGGGCCAGCACCTGCTCGGTGATGAGGGTGCCGTTGGAGAGAATCTGGTAGCGCATCCGGTTGGCGATCAGGCCGTCAATGAGTTCCCAGAGGTCCGGCCGGGTGAACGGCTCCCCACCGGTCAGGCAAACGCGCTGCACCGCCAGCCGGCCGAGTTCCTGGAAGAAGGAAAGCCAGCGCTCGGTGGGCAGGTCGCTGCGGGCGGCCATCTCGTCGGCATAGAAGCAATAGCGGCAATGCAGGTTGCAGCGCCCGGTGATGGCAATATCTATGGAAAACGGGGCCGAGGGCACGGCCGGAAGTTCGCTCACGTCGCGCTTCCTCCGTAGATGCCGATGAAGCCTCGGGAGTGCAACTGGGCGATGAATTCGCCCACGTCCCGATGCACCTCGTCCAGAGGGACGTTGTTACACCGCTCCAGGAGGGCGGCCACCACCTCCTCCAGGGTGTGCGGCCGTTCCAGTACCCGCCAGATCAAAAGTCCGGTCGCGTTCACGACGAGTGCCCGGTCGGCATCGGGGTCATAGAGGAGCGCGCCCTCCGGCCCCTCTTCCCGACAAGAGACGTCGGGATTGACGATATAGCGGACTGCCGCTTCGCTCATGCCGTCCCCTTTTCCGGAAATACCTGCTCCACCAGGCCCAGTTCGGCCATCGAGCGGACCGCCTCCAGGACATCGGCCAGGACCCTGTCCGGAGGCCGGCAATAGTCCTCGGCCATGCTTCGGGCGATCTGCTCCAGGGGTGTCTGGCCGTCCAGGCGGGAAAGGAGGTCGCCGGCCGTGGGATTCAGTTCGACCAGGCGCAGGTCGGTGCAGTGCAACGCCAGGAGGCGCGCCCCAAAATCTTCCACAGCCACGGCCGGATGCCGGCAGTAGATCGCTCGTGGTTCACACAACATTGTTCCTCAAAAGGGTTCCTCCAGGCTGCCCTGGAAAAATCTTTCATCCTTCTTGCCCCAGGGCGGCCTGGAGGGCCTCCGGCCAGAAACGCGGCTGTCCATCCCGGAAGAGGGCCACCTGTCGGGCGCGGGCCTCCTCCACCCCGCCCTCGGTCAGTTCTTCCCCGGCCGCCACCGCCACCACCGGCCGGCCCAGCCGCCGGAGCAATCCGGCCCGCCGTGCTGCCCGCTCGACATCGTTTCGATCCACTACGGCCGAGACCTCGACCGCCAACCAGACCTGCGGCCCTTCCCTTAGCACCCCACCCACCACCAGGTCCAGCCGCCAGACCTCGTCCACTTCCTCCGGTGCCAGGTGGGCCTCCAGTTCCTCGAGCCACTCGGCCAGCGGCTGCACGCGTACGCGGCGCAACAGCCGTCCGAAGAAGGCCGGCGCTTTCTCCCGATAGTCCATCTCCAGGAGTCGCCCCTTGACCGAGCCCATGTCGTCCTTGAGCACCTTGATGTCGGCCTTGACCACGATCATCTCTCGCACCAGGGCCTGCACCTGCTCCTCGGTGCGTTTCTGGGCCTCGGCCAGTTCGTTCAAGCGCTCCTCGGTGCG
>JBMFNL010000079.1:0-11563 GCA_049970175.1 Chloroflexia bacterium | reverse complement strand
AGATCTCCCCCCGCCCGACCTGGAAGGAGACGCCCCGCACGGCCTGGATGTCGCCATAGGACTTGGCCAGTTCCTGTACGGTGAGAATGGGTTCGGACATCGTTCACCTCCATCATCGTTTTTCGCCTCTCCAGCATACACCGGTTGGGGTCACCGGGGGGAGTGCCGGAAGTCACCTTGGAGGTCACGAGTTTACAGGGCTTTTGTGACGCTTTCCGCCCTGCAGATGCGGGCTTTCCCCGGTTGTGCTATAATACCGGCCGGCAACGAGGCCGGAACGTTCAGGCAAGGAGGCTGGGATGAACGAACACCGTATCGTTCGCCACCCGATCCTTCCGATCGAGGAGCGGGAACGGGTGGCTTTCTTCTGGCGGGGGCGGGAACTTTTGGCCCGGCAGGGCGAGACCATTGCCGCCGCCCTCTTTGCCAACGGGGTGCGCATCTTCGGGCACCATCCCAAGGACGGCTCTCCCCAGGGCATCTTCTGCGCCAACGGCCAGTGTGCCCAGTGCCTGGTGCTGGCCGACGGCCGGCCGGTCAAGTCGTGCCTGGAACTGGTGCGGCCCGGCATGCGGGTGGAACCGGTGGAGGGTCTGCCGGAATTGCCCCGGGTGAAGCGGGTGCCGGCGATGGGCGAGATCGAGGAAATCTCCGTCCCGGCGCTCATCATCGGCGGGGGGCCGGCCGGCCTCTCCGCGGCCATCGAACTGGGCCGGCGCGGCATCGAGACGCTCCTGGTGGACGACAAGCACCGCCTGGGCGGGAAACTCGTCCTCCAGACCCACCGCTTTTTCGGCTCCACCGAGGCCGTCTACGCCGGCACGCGGGGCATCGACATCGCTGCCCGTCTGGAAAGCGAGGTGCGGGCCCTGCCCGACGTGCACATCTGGCTTCGGAGCACGGCCCTGGCCGTCTTTGCCGATCATCAGGTCGGCATCCTGCGCGAAGGCCGGCGCTATGTCCTGGTCCGCCCCCAGGTGCTTCTCTGTGCGGCCGGGGCGCGGGAAAAATCGCTGGCCTTTCGGGGCAACACCCTGCCGGGGGTCTATGGGGCCGGAGCCTTCCAGACGCTGGTCAACCGGGACCTGGTACGGCCGGCCGAGCGCCTCTTCATCATCGGCGGGGGCAACGTCGGGCTGATCGCCGGGTACCACGCCCTGCAGGCCGGCATCCAGGTGGTCGGGCTGGCCGAGATTCTCCCCGAGTGTGGGGGGTATAAGGTGCACAAGGACAAACTCCTCCGCCTGGGCGTCCCCATCTATACCTCCCACACCATCCTGAGCGCCAACGGGGAAGAAGCGGTCGAATCGGTCACCATTGCCCGCGTGGATGAACGCTTCCGCCCGATTCCCGGAAGCGAGCGCACCTTTGCGTGCGATACGGTGCTCATCGCCGTGGGGCTGGACCCGGTGAACGAGTTCTACCTGAAGGCCCGGGAGTTCGGCCTGCCGGCCTTTGCCGCCGGCGACGCCGAGGAGATCGCCGAGGCCTCGGCGGCCATCTTCTCCGGGCGAATCCGCGGGCTGGAGATGGCCCGTTTCCTGGGGCGAACGGAGGAGGAAGTGCCGGCCGCCTGGTTCCAAATGGCCGAGGTGCTCAAGTCCAAACCGGGGACGCTTTCCTCAGAGCATTATCCCGAGGACGAATCCGGTGTCTTCCCCGTCCTCCACTGCCTCCAGGAAATCCCCTGCGACCCCTGTGTAACGGCCTGCCCGCGCGGTCTGATTCACATCGAGGGCGACATCCGCCGCACGCCCACCTTCGTGGTCGAGGACCCGAAGAAGGGCTGCACCGGCTGCGGGCGCTGTGTGATCCGTTGCCCCGGCCTGGCCATCACCCTGGTGGACTATCGCCGGGACGCGGAATACCCCACGGTGACGCTGCCCTACGAGTTCCTGCGGGAGAGCCTGGAGGTAGGGGATCGGGTGACCGTGCTGGATACGGAGGGCCACGTCCTGGGCGAGGTCGAGGTGATCGGTGTGCAGGCGCGCCAGGCCAACGACCGCACCATCGCCGTCCAGGTGCGGGCCCCGCGGGAATATGCCCGGCGCATCGCCGGCCTGCGGGTGCAGCGGGAGGAGGTGGGCCGGCCGCTTCCTCAGGTCGTCGAGCGCACCGCCGACGACGTGGTGATCTGCCGCTGCGAACGGGTGACGGCCGGCGAAATCCGCGCCCTCATCCGCCGGGGTGTGCGCGACATCAGCGAAATCAAGGCCCTGACGCGGGCCGGGATGGGCGCCTGCGGGGCCAAGACCTGCACCCCGCTCATCCACCGCCTCTTCCGCGAGGAGGGCATCCCCGAAAGCGAGGTCGTGGACCAGCCCAAACGCCCCCTCTTTATGGAGGTCCCGTTGGGCATCTTTGCCGGCGTCCAGGATGAGGAGGATGGCGATGTCCAGGACCTATGATGTGATCGTCATCGGTGCGGGAAGCGTCGGCACGCCGGCCGCCTTCTACCTGTCCCAGGCCGGGCTGCGCACCCTGGTCCTCGATCGCCTGCCCAGCGTCGGGCAGGGGTCCAATAAGGCGGCCATCGGCGGCATTCGGGCCACCCACTCCGATCCGGCCAAGATTCGCCTCTGCCTGCGTTCCATCGAGATCCTCTCCACCTGGAAGGAGTGCTACGGGGATGAGATCGAGTGGTACAAAGGGGGCTACTCCTTTGTCGCCTACCGCGAGCGGGAGGAGAGAATCCTCAAGGACCTCCTGGCCACCCAGCAGGCCTACGGGCTGAACATCCGCTGGCTGGACAGGAAAGAACTCCTGGAGGTGATCCCCGACCTCAACCCCGAGGGGCTCATCGGCGGCACCTTTTCCCCGGACGATGGGCATGCCTCTCCCTTGCTGGCCGTCCACGCCTTTTACCGGCACGCCCGAGAGCAGGGGGCCGAGTTCCATTTCTCGGAAAGCGTCGGCGGGCTGCTCGTCCGGGGCGGACGGGTATACGGAGTCAAGACCGATCGAGGCGAATACGGGGCCGAGGTGGTGATCAACGCGGCCGGCGCCTGGGCGGCCGAAGTGGCCGGATGGGCCGGCCTGGACGTCCCCGTGCGGCCCGATTCCCACGAGGCGGCCGTCACCGAACCGGTGGCCCGTTTCCTGAACCCGATGGTGGTGGACATCCGACCGGTTCCCGGCTCGGCCAACTATTACTTCTACCAGCACTATACCGGCCAGGTGATCTTCTGCATCACCCCCAGCCCGAGCATCTGGGGAACGGACACCCGCGAGACCAGCGCATTCCTGCCCATGGTGGCCCGCCGAATGGTGGAAGTCATGCCCCGCCTGAAGAACATCCGCGTGCGGCGCACCTGGCGCGGCCTCTATCCGATGACCCCCGACGGCTTCCCCATCGTCGGCTGGGCGCGGGAAGTGGAAGGCTTCCTCCTGGCGGTGGGGATGTGCGGGCAGGGCTTTATGCTGGGGCCGGGCCTGGGGGAACTCCTGGCCCGGATGGTGCAGGGCCGGTTGGAAGAGGAAGACCGGCAGGTCCTGGAGTACCTTTCGCCGTACCGGGCGTTCGCCGGCCAGGAGAAGTTGAAATAGGGGCCGGGGGCCGCCGGCAAACCTCTCTACAGGAATCAGGACAGGTAACGTTCCACGATCACCCGGGCAAAACGATCCAGGTCGTCCAAATCCTCACGGAGATGGCGATAGACCCGGCGGGCATCCATTTCCAGGTAATCGTGGACCAGGATGTTCCGAAAACGTACCATTCCGACCATCCGCCGGGCCAGATCGGCGGGGAGAATTCCTTCCCGTCCCAAGATGTCAAAGACGTTGGGGAGTTCCTCGGGGGCGGTGAGGCGAAGGTGGGCGATCAGGTAATTGGCGATATCCAGGCAGACCTGGATGGCCAGTTGTAACCGGCGTTCGACGATCGCCTGGATGTTCTCATCGGCCAGGTATTCTTCAAGAGGTATCTTTTGTAATGGCCGCAAGCCTTTGAGATAATTGTCGAGCCTCTGCAAGCGCGTCGCGAGCACCGCCGTATCCAGCACCCAGTCCCTCCTTTCGAATGCGCTCGATCAGGCAGGAAACCTGGTAGTCGTGATAGGGCTTGAAATCGTAATACAGGTTGTAACTGTGCATCTCAAAGAGGCAACGGGCCCGGTCATCGCGCGTCCAGAGCAACCGGCCGTTCCGGAGGACCTGAAAACGGAGGATCGGCGGAGCATCGTTGAGAACCACCACATCGGCCGGACGGCCCAGCCGACCGGTCAGCACCTCCATCAACTCCAGCCGCAGGTCCAGCCGGGCGTCGGCGTCCTGGTCGTCGCGCAGGAGCAGGGCCACATCCAGGTCGCTATGGCGGTGGGGCCGCTCCAGCGCCGAACCGAAGAGGTAGACGGCCACCACCGGCTCGTATCGGCGGACGATGTCCACCAGGGCGTGTTCCAGCGTCTGCCCATCCATCCGTTTCCCCCGCGTTGCCCGACCTCGGCCGGGTAGCGATCGGCGGCGCTAGCGCAGGGCCGACCGCCGCACCGGGATGTTGGCCACCAACCGGTCCTGGCGCTCGCTGCGGGTGATGTGCACCTCGATGCCGTTGTGGTCCACTTCCACGTATTTGGAGATCACGGCGATGATCTCGCTTTTGAGCGTTTCCAGGAGTTGGGGGGAAAAGCCCCGGTCGTGCACCAAGACCAGTTGCAGCCGCTCCTTGGCGATGGCCGAACTTTTGGGGCGGCGTCCGAAGAGTTTGCGCACGGCTTCCACGGTTCAACCTCCGTTTTGGGCTATGGGCCGCTCCCGGTGGGGGAGGCCTAGGGTTGGGCCGGACTCCGGCGGCCCATCCAGCGGGCCAGCCGGCCCAGCAGCGAGGCTTCCTCCGGCAGGACGATGGGCACCTCTTCGCCCATCATCCGACGGGCAATCCGGACAAAGGCCTGGCCGGCCGGCGAACGGTTTTCCAGCACCACCGGAACACCCCGGTTGGTGGAGATCAGGATGTGGCCGTCCTCCGGAACAATCCCCAGCAGCGGGATGGCCAGAATCTCGCCCACGTCTTCCACGCTGAGCATCTCCCCCCGCCGCACCAACGTCATATTCAGGCGGTTGAGGACCAGTTGCGGCACGCCCTTTTCCTCGGCCTCCACCAGGCCGATGATGCGGTCGGCATCGCGCACGGCCGAGACCTCCGGCGTGGTGATGATCACCACCTCGTCGGCCCCGGCCACGGCGTTCTTGAAGCCCTGCTCGATGCCGGCCGGGCTGTCGATCAGGATAAAGTCGAACTCTCCCCGCAACTGGCGACAGACCTCGACCATATCGGCCGGGCTGACCGCCGTCTTGTCCCGTGTCTGGGCGGCCGGAATCAGGTAGAGGTCGGGCAGGCGCTTGTCCTTGATCATGGCCTGGCGCAGCCGGCAGCGCCCTTCGACCACGTCCACCAGGTCGTAGACGATGCGATTTTCCAGCCCCATCACGATGTCCAGGTTGCGCAGGCCGATGTCCACATCAATCGCCACCACGCGCTGCCCCAGCATCGCCAGGGCCGTCGCCAGGTTGGCGGTGGCCGTGGTCTTGCCCACCCCTCCTTTCCCCGAAGTGATGGTGATGACCTTTGCCATCCTCAGCCTCCTGAACCCTATCGGAACCGCCGGTTTCTCTATGGGTCAAAAACTTTTGCCTATCATCCTACACCATGGTTCGCCAAAACACAAGCCCCCAAACTTACGATACGGTTACAGGGCCGCCCGATGCCGGAGGTTATCCCCGCCGGAAGGTATCCCAGGGCTCGACGACGATGCGCCCGCCCTCGATGTGGGCGACCTCCGGCCCGGCCGAGGGGGCGGCCTCCTCCGGGGGACGGGCGGCCAATCCGGCGATGCGCAACTGGGTGGGGGCGAGTTCCAGCGCGCAGACGATGGCCCGCTCGTCGCCGATGGCCCCGGCGTGGACAAAGCCCCGCAGCCGGCCCCAGACCACCACATCGCCCCCGGCGATGACCTCGGCCCCCGGGTTGACATCGCCGACGATGGTGACCGCCCCATGGTGACGGAACGACTGCCCGGAGCGGACCGTGCGGGCGATGAAGAGGGCATCGGCGCTGGCGGCGGGGCGCTGGGCAACTTCGGCCGGCCGCGTCGGGGCCGCGCTCGAGGGGACGGAGCGTAGCCCGGCCTCCCGTATGGCCCCCCGGCTCTGGCGGTTGTCCGTGCCCAGGGCGCGCAGTTCCACCCCCCATTTCTCCAGCAGGGCGGCCAGCGCCAGCACCTCGTCCCGGTTCAACTCCCGGTTGCCCACGTCCACCATCAGGCTGGCTCCACGGAAAAAGCCCTCGCCGCGCTGCAACTGCTGCTCCAGGCCGGCCAGGATTTCCGCAAAAGGTGCCGCTTCATCCAGAAAAAGGCGCAGCCCCTGGCGATCCCCCTTGAGCCGAACTTTTTCTTCCATTCGCCTGCTCCTTATCGGCTGAAATAGGCGTTGATGATGTCTACCACGGCCGGCAACGCTACCCGGCTGCCCTCGCCGCCCCCTTCGATCATCACCACCACGGCCAGTTGGGGGTCCTCATAGGGGGCAAAGGCCACGTACCAGGCATGGGCCTGACGGATGTTCTGGCGCAGGAAGGGCCCGAACTCGGCCGAGCCGGTCTTGCCGGCAATCGGCACCACCGCGTTCCGGGCGTAGGCGTTGTACGATTCGGTCACCGCCGCCCGCATCCCCCGCCGCACGAGTTCCAGGTACTCCGGGTCCACCGGAACCCGACGGATGACCTCCGGTTGAAACTCGCGGACGGCCTGTCCTCGCTCGTCCAGCACCCGCAGCAGCAACTGGGGACGGTAGAGGGTGCCACCGTTGGCGATGGCCGCCGCCGCGTTGAGCACCTGCAACGGCGTGGCCAGGACGTTTCCCTGGCCGATGGCCATATTGTACACATCGCCCTGCACCCACGGTTCACCCAGCACCTCCTCCTTCCACTGGGGCGTTGGGAGGAGCCCCGAGGCCTCGCCCGGAAAGCCCAGTCCGCTGGCCTCCCCATAGCCAAAGGCCTGGGCGTAGCGTACCAGCCGTTCGACGCCCAGGCCGTCCTGGTACTTGTTCTCCGGCGTCCCTCCGGCCACGGTGAAGAAAAAGACGTTGCAGGAGTGCTGAATGCCGGCCACGACATCCTGCCAGCCGTGCCCACTGCGCAGCCAGCAGGGAAAGACCTGCGGCGGCAGTGTGGGGTCGTAGCGGTTGGGAACCAGGAGGTAGCCGGGATCGTAGATGCGCGTCTTCGGGGTGATGACCTTCTCCTGCAGGGCGGCGGAGGCCACCACCAGTTTGAAGGTAGAGCCCGGCGGAAACTCCCCACCGATGGCCCGGTTGACCAGAGGGTGGTGCGGGTCCGCCAGGAGCGCCGGCAAGGCCCCGGCCTCGCCTCCGCCCACAAAGACGTTGTTATCATAGGCCGGCAGGCTGACCATGGCGAGGATCTGGCCGTTGCGGGGGTCCATCGCGATGGCCGCGCCGCTGTAGATCGGCCGGTAGTAAGAGGGGCGGTTGCGGTTGGCCTGATCGATATACGATTGCAGGATTTCGGTGACCTTTTCCTGGAGTTCGGTATCCAGGGTCAGGACGATGTCATAGCCGGGCTGGGCCGGCTCCTCCCGGAAGGGCGCGCCCACCGGGTGGCCGGAGGCGTCCACCTGAATCTCCCGGAAGCCCAGTTTTCCCCGCAAGATGTCCTCATAGGCCCGCTCGGCCCCGACCTTGCCCAGGGAATCGCTTTCCAGGTAGCGCTGTGGAAGGCCGCTTCGGGGGTCGGGGTTGAGGGCGGCGAGTTCTTCGGGGCCGATGCGGCCGATGTAGCCGACCACATGGGCCGTCAGGGCACCGGTGGGGTAGATACGGCGGGGCTCGGCCTGCACAAAGACCCCGGGCAGGTCCTGCCGGTGTTCCTCCAGGACCAGGGCCTGATCACGGGGGATGTCGGCCATCAGGAGCACCGGGAGGTAGGGCGGGCCGGCGTTTTTCCGGAGGGCTTCCTCCAGGCGGTTCGTGTAGGTGAGGCCGGCGGTGCCGGAGATGAACTCCCTCAGCCAGAGGGCATCCTTCTCGTTCAGGTGCAGGGTCAGGGAGAAGGGCGTCGCGGCCGCTTCCACCTCCGCCCGGGGCCGGCCGACCCGGCCGGCCAGCCAGTCGTAAAGCGTCCGACGCGCTTCCTCGCTCAGGGTTTGTGGGTTGACCTGTAAACTTCCCGAACACCCCAGGAGAACGCAGAGACGGTCCAGCATCCGGGCCCGCTCCGGCCCCTCGGGCAGGTCTTCCGCCATGGCCAGGACGGAGAAACTGGGGATGTTATCGGCCAGCACCCGCCCCGTCCGGTCGAAGATGCGTCCCCGCAGGGGAGGAATCGGCAGGGTGCGCCGCCGGTTGACCTCGGCCGCCTGGCGGTAGCGGGCTCCCTCGACGATCTGCAGATACCACAGCCGGGAAGCCACCAGGACGAAGAGGGCCGCCAGGAGCAGCCGGCCGATTCCCAGGCGCAGGAAGAAACTCTTCTTCGAAAGCACCGGTTCCCTCTTCGTTCAAACGGCCCGGGTCCGACGGTGCATCCGCCGCTCCAGCCGGTCCAGGAGCCAGTAGATCGGCAGCATCAGGGCCGCTTCCACCAGCGAAAGGGGCAGGACGATGTACCGGAGCGCTCCTCCCCAGGCTACCGCCTGGCCGAACAGTTGGGCCAGGAGGAGGAGCAGGAGGTGATAGACCCAGGTGCCCAGAAACGCCCCCGCCACGGGAAAGAGCGGATTCCCCCGGTAGAAGGGCGCTCCCAGCCAGGCCAGGGAAATGACCGTGAGCAGGAGGGCCAGGGCCTGTCCGCCCAAGGGGAAGGAGGACAGGATGTCCAGCGCCAGCCCTCCGCTAAAGGCGACGACGGCCCCTTCCGCGCTCCCCCGCACCATGCCCCAGGCCAGTGCAACCAGAAAGACCAGGTCGGGCCGCACCCCCAGCAGGGGAAGGCGCGGCATCGGGCCGACCTGGAGCAGGGCCAGGAGAAGCGCGACCAGCGTAAGGCCATAGACCACCCGAATCTCTCCGCCGGCCCAGTGTTCGGCCGGCCATAGGTTGCCCGTCATACGGCTGCTCAGGGCGTCTTGTTTCCCAGGACGATGGAAACCCACTCCAGACGCTCAAAATCCACGGCCGGCACCAGTTCCACCTGCTGGTGAAGGTCCGCCACCGTCACCAGGCGCAGGATGCGCCCGATCGGGATACCCGGGGCAAAGGCTTCCTCCTCAAAGGGCGGCAAGCGCAGGCCCGAGGTGAGCACCCAGTCGCCCTCGTGGAGGACCGCCCCTTGGGGCAGGTAGCGCATGATGAGGCGGGTGCCCTCCTGCCAGCGCCCGTCCACGATGCCGGTGGGCCGGCCCTCGGTCTGGACGACGGCGCTTACGGAACTGCCGATGTCGGTGATCAGGAGGACGTCGGCGGCATTGGGATAGACCCGGATGACCCGCCCCACCAGGCCGGCCGGAGCCAGGACCGCCATGCCCACCCGGACCTCAGGAGGATGGGAACGGCCGGCCCAACTCACTCGCAGCACCTGCTGCCAGCCCGTCGGGTCGCGCCCGATGACCTCGGCCTCCAGGAGTTCCAGTTCCGGATAGCGTTCCCGCAGCCCCAGAAGGGCACGTAGTTCCTGGTTTTCGTGCTCGATCTCCTGGTAACGGAGGTTCTGGGCGGTAAGTTCCTCCACCATGGCCCACAGGCGCTTGTTTTCCTCCTGCAGCCGCTCCGCCTCTCGCAGGCGTTCCCAAAAGTCGCCGGCCTGCTCGCCCCCGGCGTAAAAACTGCGCTGGAGTGGGCCGAGAACCCAGGCTAGCGCGCCCTTGACCATCCCCAACCCGGCCACCCGGTCGGCCAGGAGCAGAAGGAGGCACACGGCCAGCAGGGCCAGGATCAGGATGGCAGACCGGCGCATCGGCTCCCCCAGATACCGGCTCCAGTCTCAGGTGGTTACGGGGACGGGGCGAAGGCGCTGGCTGGCCAGCACGATCTTGCGGTAGCGTTCAAAGTTTTCGACGATGGCCCCGCATCCCCGGGCCACACAGGTCATCGGGTCTTCGGCGATGCGCACCTTGATGCGGGTCTCGTGGGCGACGCGTCGGTCCAGCCCCAAGAGGAGGGCGCCGCCGCCGGCCAGGACGATGCCCTGTTCCATGATGTCGGCCAGGAGTTCGGGCGGGGTTTCCTCGATGGCGGTGCGGATTTCCTCGACGATGCGGTTGACCGGGCCGGCGATGCCCTCGCGCAGTTCCACGCTGCTCACCTCGATCTCCTTCGGCAATCCGGTGAGCAGGTCGCGGCCGCGCAGCACGACCCGCCGCTCTTCCTCCAGGGGAAAAGCGGAGCCGGCCAGAATCTTGGCCCTTTCGGCCATCCGCTCGCCGATCAGGAGGTTGAAGGCGTTGCGGGCAAAGGCGATGATGGCCTCGTCGATCTCGTCCCCGGCGGTGCGGATGGAGCGGGAGACGACCACGCCCTCCAGCGAGATCACGGCCACCTCGGTGGTGCCGCCGCCGATGTCCACGATCATGCTGCCCCGGGGCTCGGTTACCGGCAGGCCGGCCCCGATCGCCGCCGCCATCGGCTCCTCGATGGTATAGGCTTCGCGGGCCCCGGCGTTGATGGCGGCGTCCTTGGCCGCCCGCCGTTCGACCTCGGTCACACCGCTAGGCACGCCGATGATCACCCGGGGGCTGGGGCGCAGGAGGAAGCCGCGGGCGCGTTCGTGGGCCCTCTGGATGAAATAGACCAGCATCTGCTGGACCACATCAAAGTCGGCGATGACGCCGTCCTTGAGGGGACGGATGACCACGATGCTGGCCGGCGTTTTGCCCACCATCTCCTTGGCCTGCTCGCCGACGGCCAGGACGGTTTTGCTCTTGCGTTCGATGGCCACCACCGAGGGCTCCCCGATGACGATGCCCCGCCCGCGCACGTAAACCAGGGTGGTGGCGGTGCCCAGGTCGATGCCCAAGTCGCGGCTGAACAGCCCCATAAAGGCCGAAATCGGGTTGGCCATACCGGCCCTCCTTGTCCCGATAGGTTCGGATGTTTTGCTCTATTGTACTACACTTGAGTGGGATGCGCAAACATTGGCTTCTTCAGGTCCCGAACCGGGCCTGCCGATCGGTTTTCCCCGCGGCCGGGGGAGTTGGCCCATTCCCGTTGGGGCTGGGCAGGCAGGCCGGCCTGGGGTATACCCCCCGGGGGTATAGGAGATGGGGTTGCCGGCCGGCGGGCCGGGCCTTCTTGCGGGAGCCCTGCCCTCTTGCAGGGGCCGGGCCATCCCCGTTTTCGGCCAGCCGGCCCATACCCCCCGGGGGTATGGGAGGCGGGGCCCTCGGCCGGCCCGACCGCCTCCCACCCTGCCCGCCGCGGGAAGCCGGCCTCTTGCGGGGGGCTCCTGCCCCCCGCACCCCCCGTTGAGGGGGAGGGCCGGCCATTGGCCGGCCCCTACCCGTCCCCCTCAAACTCCCCCTGCAGAAAGGCGCTGCCGCCGGCTGCAAACTATCCCGTTGCCCCGGCCGGCCCCGGTGGGCATCCGTCCTTTAGGTTGAGCCTGTCG